>CAZFZT010000039.1:0-30063 GCA_964523675.1 uncultured Isosphaeraceae bacterium | reverse complement strand
TTTGGCGCGCGGCGCATCATCGACACGTCCATCTCTGAGAACGGCTTCGCAGGCCTCGGCATCGGCGCAGCCATGATGGGCCTGCGACCCATCATCGAGTTCATGTCGTGGTCGTTTTCACTCGTCGCGGCTGATCAGATTCTCAACAACGCGCCGAAGATGCTGTACATGTCAGGCGGGCAGTTCGGCTGCCCGATCGTCTTTCGCGGCAACAACGGCGCGGGCGGGCAACTTGGATCGACACATTCATGGTGCGTCGAAGCGCTCTACGCCAACGTGCCGGGATTGAAACTTGCGATCCCCTTCGATCCGCATGATGCGAAAGGGCTTCTGCGGACTGCGATCCTCGATGACAATCCCGTGTTCTTTCTTGAGTCAGAGCGTTTGCTTTCGATCAAGGGCGATGTGCCGGAGGAGCCCTATGAGATTCCTTTCGGCAAGGCAAAGATTCGTCGTTCCGGGGGCGACTGCACGATCGTGAGCTTCGGCCGGCCGCTGTACTTCTGTCTTGAAGCGGCGGAGGCGCTGGCGAAGGACGGCATTGACTGCGAAGTGATCGACGGCAGAACCATTCGTCCGCTGGATCTCGACACCATCGTGAAGTCAGTGCAGAAGACGAACTACTGCGTCGTGGTGGATCAGTCCTGGCCATTCGCGTCGATCTCTGCGGAGGTCGCATCGCGCGTGCATGAGCAGTGCTTTGATGACCTCGACAACCACGTCGTGCGCGTCAATGCGGATGATGTACCCGCCCCGTATGCGTACAACCTTGAGCAGGAGATGCTGCCCAACGCGCGCAAGGTGGCGGAGGCGGTGCGCAGCGCGACGTATAATGCGTGAGGCGGGGCTCTTGGCTGTCGGCTACAGATAACGTGCGATGCAGGATTTTCGGAACATCGAAGTCTGGCAGGTGAGTCATTCGTTGACTCTTGATGTGTACGACGTGACTTCCTCGTATCCGGCTCACGAACTCTACGGCCTCTCCAGTCAACTGCGCCCGGCGTGCTCCTCGATTCCGACGAACATTGCCGAAGGGTGCGCACGCGGCAGCGATGCTGATTTTGCCCGCTTTCTGTACCATGCGATGGCTTCCGCATCGGAAGTTGAGTATCTCGTTCTTCTCAGCCACGACCTCGGCTACATCTCACCCGAGGTGTTCGAACGCTTGACTTCCGAAGCGCAGCGCTCCAAACGTATGCTTGCATCATTCCTCCGTCGTCTGAACGGCTCTCGCCGACAGCCGACAGCCGATAGCCGATAGCCCCCCCATGCCTATTGAGATCAAAATGCCCCGGCTCTCCGACACGATGGAGCGCGGCACCATTCTGAAGTGGAACGTCAAGGAAGGCGATGCCGTCTCCTCCGGCGATGTCGTGGCCGATGTCGAAACCGACAAGGCGACGATGGAGATGAGCGTCTATGACGATGGCACCATCGCGACGATCGCCGTGAAAGAAGGTGAATCGGTCGGCGTCGGCACGGTCATCGCCGTCCTCGCGGAGAAGGGTGAAGACCCGAAGGAAGTGGCAAAGTCGGCCGGCGCGGCTGGCGGTGGGGCAAAGCACGAGGCCGAGCAGAAGCCGCGCGAGAAACAGGTGCGTGAGGGCGGCGAGCCGGAGGTGGTTAGCGAGACTGAAGAAGAGGCGGAGCGCGGCGCCGCCGTCGCCACGCAGCAGCGTGAGGAAGCAGTCGGGCGCGGCTCGGCGCACGATGCTGATGGTCAACCGCGCCACGATGCCAAGCGGCAGAAGGTCAGCCCTGTCGCGCGGCGGCTGGCCGACGAGCATGGCGTCGATATCGGCTCCATTCACGGCTCGGGCCCCGGCGGGCGCATCATCAAACGCGACATCCTTCAGGCGGCCGAGGCGCGCGATGAAACGGCTCGAGCTGTCCCCCCCACTGCGAGACGGCGAGATGAATCGATGCCGGTTCCCACAGGCCGCGTCGAACTCGGCCAGCCGATCGTCGTTGAATCACCCGAAGCGCGGCCGCTCGAAGACAGGACCATTCAACTCTCGCAGATGCGGCAGACGATTGCTCGGCGCCTCGTCGAATCCAAGACCACCATTCCGCATTATCAGGTCACCTACACCTTCAACATGGACCCGATTCTCGCGCTGCGCGAGACGCTCAACGAGCAGCTTGCGCCGCAGAAGGTGAAGCTTTCGGTGAATGATTTTCTCGTGCGCGCCTGCGCGCTGGCCATGCATCGTCATCACGAGTTCAACGCATCGTGGAGCGAGGACGCCATTCACGTCCACGGCGAAGCGAACATCGGCATCGCCATTTCACTGCCCGCTGAGAGGGGCGGCGGGCTTGTCGTGGCGACGATTCGCAACGCCGACCGCAAGGGGCTGCGCGTGATTTCCGCCGAGTCGAAAGAACTTGCCGCCAAGGCGCGCACACGCGGCCTGTCGATCGAGGACATGAGCGATTCGACGTTCACGCTCTCGAACCTCGGCATGTTCGGCGTCGAGCACTTCACCGCGATCATCAACCCGCCCAACTCTGCAATCCTCGCAGTCGGCGCGGCTGTTGAAAGACCGGTGGTTCGCAACGGCGAACTTGCCGTTGGCCATGAAATGCAGGCGACGCTTTCGTGCGATCACCGCATCATCGACGGCGCGATGGCGGCCGAGTATTTGCAAACGCTCAGGCAGCTTATCGAGAACCCGGCGACGCTGCTGATTTGATCTGCTGCGCCCGCCGCTCCTGCGGCACATGCACCGCCATCCAGCACGGCACCGCGATCGCTGCGCCAAGCAACGGCGCGAGCAGATACACCCATAATGTCTGCACATGCCCCGAAACGATCGCCGGCGCCAGCGAACGTGCTGGATTCATCGATGCCCCAGTGATCGGACCCGCGAACATCGCCTCAAGTCCGACCGTTCCGCCGATGGCGATCCCCGCCATGATGCCGACCTCCTTCGAGCCGGTCGCAACGCAAAGTATGACAAAGACGAGAATCGCAGTCAGCACGACTTCCAGCGCGAACGACTGCATGACAGGTCCGGCAGGCAACGTCGTGCCGAGCGTTTCGTGATCGGGGAACAGCGCGTAGAGCAGCGCACTGGCAATGAACGCGCCAGCGATCTGGCTGGCAATGTATGGCCCGACGTGCGCGATTGGAAGACGCCGCCCGATCCAGAAGCCGAGTGTTACGGCCGGGTTAATGTGCGCTCCCGAGGTCTCGCCGACGGCATAGATCATCGTCATGACGACCAGGCCGAAGGTGATGGCGATGCCGACGTGCGTCACGGCCCCGCCCGAGACGTCATTGATGACGATCGCGCCGGTTCCGGCGAAGACGAGCCCAAACGTGCCGATCGCCTCGGCGACGCACTTGCGCGCAAGCGGAATGTTGTTCATCATGCCTGCCGAGTGTAACACATGCGCGTTCAGAGTTCGTTCAGCGCGACCGCGGCGATGCGATTGGCGAACGTTTGAAACGCTTCCGCCTGCGCTTGGCGGCCGCGGAACGCCGCGTGCGCCGCTTCGACTGCATAGCGGCAGATGAAGACCCGATCCGCCAGATCAATCTCCGCCAGATCGCCGGCTTTGAGCGCGCGGCCGATCAGTCTCGCCATCGCTGCACGGCGGCGCAGGTGGCGCACCTGCTCAAGAAGTCGCTGATCTTCGCCATTGATCGCAGCGTTCACCGCATCGTGAAGCAGCGGGATGACGCGCCCCGCTTCGCTCTGCGCGACTTCCGTAGGAAGCCACCAGCCGTCTTCACCGTTGAGCCGCCCTGTCTGCGCAGGATCGCGCAGGAGCTCGGCGAGGTCGGCCATCATTACGAGCAGTTGATGCACGAGTTCGAGGCGGTTGGCTGCAGGGCGGGTAAGCGTGGGGCCTTCCTCGCTGAGTTCACCGGCCCATGCTTCGCGCAGCAGGTCAATCGCTTCAAGCAGTTCGGCGTGGCGGCCGCCCGTCGCGCGATCGGCTGCATCAGCGCGCGTGCGCAACTCCCCTTCAAAGGGCATCGGCCAGTAGCGCGACACCTCCGACTCGATGCGATCCAGGGCCGTTGCCGCATCAACACGCCGCACCGAATCGCCGAGCAGCATGGCCAGACGGTGCAATCGCTCTGCGAACGCTCCAGCCGAAACCGGCCGCGCAAGCGTGATGGCGTCCGCAAGCCGCGACACCGATTGCAGCCGTTCCAGATCGCGAAGAAGACGGCGATGCTCCGAGATGATCGCTGTCAGCGACGGGTCGGACATCGGTCCGGCGGGCACCGTGGCGAGCGCCTCGAGATGCGCGATGAGTGATCGCTCCGCTTCGCCGTAGGCATCAACGAGCTTCGCGCGCGTCCGCTGCATCTCCAGCGGCGTCTCATGGCGGTCGAGCGACCGAAACCGCTCCATGCGCACTGCCGACACCGCAAGCCAATCCATGCGCTCAACCAGTCGATGCAGATCAGGTGATTCGGCATCCGCTCCAAAGGTCCGATGCACGGCAACAAACGCTCGTGACAGTGCATCAACCGGATTCCTCGCGCGGTCGCGCTGAGCCAGTTGCGTCACCGCGCGCAGCAGTTTCGCCTCCGCGAGAAGCGCGCCGAGCAGTGCCCGGCCTTCTTCGCGCTGATGCGGGTCACGGAAGCGTGCGAATGAAACGCGAGCACGCTCGAGCCCGGCGGCGCGGCCTTCCTCTCCCAGCCACACAGCATCCGTCACTGCGATCAGGTATTCAAGCGCATCGCGCACCAGCGCATGCCAATCAAGAATGCGCGGACGGAGATCGGCGAACGACCAGCCGCGCTCGAAGTACGCTGCTATCTCGGCGACGATTGTCTGCACGGCTTCGTCCGCTGCGGCGCGATCGACAAGTTCGTCAAACATCGGCTTCTGCGGCGCGCCATGCGAGGCCAGGGCGATCGCATCCTCAAGAGGCGCGAGAAGCGATGCGAGATCCGCGGCTGAGAGCGGCGATTCACTTGCAAGTCGTCGATCCACTGCGGTGTTGAACTCGCGCACGAGATCGGGCGGCATCGCGCCAGCCGCCCCTCCGGTCGATGCCCGGTGAGCCAGCTGATCGCTCTCGCCGCTGCGCGCGATCCGGTGGAGCGATTCGTCGATGCTCGCGCGCCGGTGGGCGAGTTTCATCGCGGCAACGACAGCCGCGCTGGCCACCATGGGGTCATCATGCTGCGCAAGCAAGGCCGCCTGCGCGAGTCGCCGCAGGTTGATCGCAGCGCGCACGGCTTGGCCGTCCACCTGCACCCCCATCTCCTCGACTTCCGATGCAAGTTGCATTGCGAGCATCGCTGCAAATGAGTCCCCGCCGATCACGGGCGGCTCGGGGCGATGCGGCAGTTCAAGCCACTGCGCCGAGGCGGCACGAGCGCAGAAACACACGAACACAATGATGAGCGCGGAGCCGGACGATCTAATGCTTTGGTTGACGCAGCGCCGCTTCATAAACCCTCTCAAGTTCGTCAACCATGTGTGAGGCGGCGAAACGCTCGCTGCACAAGGCCCGACCGCGCTCCGCCATCGATGATGCCTCGACTCCATTCTCGACCATCCACATCACCGCTTGGCGCAGCCGCTCGATGTCTCCCGGCTGCACAAGAAGACCCGTCTCGCGATCGATGCACACTTCGCGCGTGCCATCGACATCGTATGCCACGACCGGGGTCGCGCTGAGCAGCGCCTGCGTCACCGTTCGCGGCAGACCTTCGCGATAACTGGGATGCACGAGCAGATCCATCGCTTGCAGATACTTTGGAATGTCTTCAGGTGGAACAAGGCCTGTGGTGATCACCTGTGATTGAAGTTCAAGCGCATACACGCGCTGCATGAGGCGATCGCGCCACCAGCCGTCACCGACCCAGAGCAGCTTCATCTTCGGATTGTTCTGAAGCGACGATGCAAGGGCGTCGAGCAGGTCATCGTGTCCCTTGAGTTCCGCCAGCCGAGCGATTGTTCCAATGATGATGTCATCGTTGGCGAGCCCCAACTCACAACGGACTTCATCGCGGCTCCATGGGGGGTTCAGATACGGCTGCGTGTCCATGCCGGAATACACGATCGTGTATTGCTCGGCCCGGCCGATCTTCTGCTGCAGATATTGCTCGCGCATGGCCTCGGCGACGCAGGCGATCGTATGACAACGCTTTGCCGCGACGCGCTCCGACAGAACATACAGCGCGTTGCGCCATTTCTTCTCAAACTTATGAAACGGCGGGCCATGCACGGTGTGGACGACGGCGGGCACGCGCTCCTTCCACGCGGCAAGCCGGCCGAGTATCCCCGCCTTCGAGGAATGCGTATGCACAATGTCCGGCTTCCACTTGCGAATGATGCGACGAAGATCGAAGTAACACTTGAGATCGTGCAATGGCGCGACCTCTCGCACAAGGTTGGGCGTCTCAATCGCTTCGAGCGCGCGTCCATCTGAAGTTCGAAAGGTCTGCACGCGATCGAGCAGCGATCCTTCCGGGCCGTAGATCGGACCGTACACCAACGCCACCGCATGACCGCGCTCCGCCTGCCCCTCACACGAAAGAACCGTGTTCTCCTGTGAGCCGCCGAGAATCAGCCGCGTCGAAATGTGCATGATGCGGGACATGATTCATTCGTCGAAACGTCGAAAGGTCGAAACGTTGAAAGATCGAGAGGTCGAAAGATCGAAGTTCGAAGGATGTGTTGCTGTGCGAGACGGGCCGCTGCCGCTTCGCTCATCATCGATTTCGACGTTTCGACGTTTCGACTTTGGACGTTTCACTCCAGATACGTGTACCCCGCCAATCCGGATTCATAGGCGCCCACGAGCGTGCGGCTGTCTGAGGCGGTGAGTTTCTTGGTGCGCACGGCGTGTTCGCACTCGCGCCGGAACTGCTGATGCAGTTTCTCAACCTCATATTGCACATAAGAAAGCACCTCGCGCACCGTATCGCCTTCAACAACCTGATCGACCCACCATTGGCCGTTCTCATCGAGGCGCACATGCACCGAGTGCGTGTCGCCGAAGAGGTTATGCAAGTCGCCGAGCGTTTCCTGGTATGCACCCACGAGGAACGCGCCGAGATAATACTTCTCTCCGCCTGCGCCCGTCGCTTCAATCGGATGCAGTTCAAGCGTCTGCTTCACATCAATCGGATCGATGAATCGATCCACCTTCCCATCTGAATCGCATGTAACATCGGCAAGCGAGGCCCGGCGCGTGGGCGGCTCATTCAATCGGTGGATCGGAAGAATCGGAAACAACTGATCGATGGCCCACGAGTCCGGCAGCGACTGAAAGATTGAAAGGTTGCAGAAGTAGGTGTCGCTCATCCGCGATTCGAGGTCGGCCAGTTCTTCCGGCACAGCATCCATCTTCCGGCAGATATCCCTGATGCGGGCGCAGATTGCCCAGAACAGCCGCTCAACGATGCCGCGATGCTCCAGCCGCAGGTGCCCGACACGAAACAGGTTCAGCGCTTCATCGCGCGCCTGGAGGGCATCGTGATACGACTCCAGCAGCCGCTCCTCATCATCAAGCGCGTGATACGCCTCATGAAGATCGACGATCGTACGGGGGAGCTCTTCGGGGTCACCGAGCCACTCCTCCAGCGTTGCCGGAACGACGAAACGGTCGAGTCGATTCGCACCGAGCACGTCGAAAACCAATACCGAATGATGTGCAACCATGGCCCTGCCGGATTCGGTGACGATCGTCGGATGCTCAATCTCCTCATCGTCGCAGATCGCCATGATGCGATAGACCACATTGCTTGCGTATTCCGCCAGCGAATAGTTCATGGAGAACTCGAAGTCGGTCTGGCTGCCGTCGTAGTCAATGCCGAGCCCGCCGCCGATATCGAGGTATTTGAGCCCCGCGCCCATCTTGACGAGTTCGACGTAGATGCGCGCAAGTTCGTTGACCGCGTTGTTCACCGAGCGAATGTCGTGAATCTGCGAGCCGATGTGGCAGTGGAGCAGTTCAATTGATGAGGCATAGCCGCGGTTCTTGAGCACTTCGAACGCCTCGATCATCTCCGAGATGGTGAGGCCGAACTTGGCTTTGATGCCGCTGGAGTAGCGCCAGCGGCCGGCGCCCTCAGCATCGAGCTTTGCGCGGAAGCCGACGCGCGGCGTGACGCCATGCCGCTCCGCCATCTCCAGAAGCAGGTCAAGCTCACTCAGATTCTCAATCACCGGAATGATGTTTCGTCCGAGCTTCAGCGCCAGCGTCACGAACTCGATGTAGCGGTGCTCCTTGAAGCCGTTGCAGATGATCGGCGTTTGAGGCGACTCCGCCGTCATGCCGAGCACGGCGAGCAACTCCGGCTTGGAGCCGACCTCCAGCCCGAAGCCAAGCTCCTTGCAGTTCTCGAAAATCTGCTCGGTCAGATGACGCTGCTGGTTCACCTTGACCGGATACACCGCCACATACCTTCCGCGATAGGCGTTCTCTTCAATGGCCTCAGCGAAGGCGTCGTGCAGATCGCGTATGCGCTGGGCGAGCAGATCGCTGAAGCCGATGAGGACTGGCGTCGAGATGCCGCGCTCGCGCAGCCCCTCCACGACCTCGAAAATGTCGATCTCATGTTCAGGACTGCGATTCGGCCGGACAACGACATGGCCGGCCTCGTTGATGTCGAAGAAGCCCTGCCCCCACGCCTCAATCTGATACAGCTCACGGGCAGAATTGATCGACCAACCCTCCTCACGCGGCGGCTCAGGGTTGCGAATCGGGCGATGCTGGGCAAGGGGCGGCTTGTGTGGCTTGGTGGTGGGCATTTCAGCAGGTAGTGTACGGACGGCGTGTGGTACGATGCTGAACCACCGCCCAAAATTGCCGACCATTTTGTGGTGATCAGGATGAAACGAGCACACAGCAGACGAGCCGCCAGAATCGTCCAAGGGGTTGCAGCCGCAGGCATCGCGCTGAGCGCAGGTCTCTGCGGATGCAAGGACACTGATCCCGCCGCTCCCGCGCCGGAGCTGAAGAGCGCAAGCCAGCCGCCGGCCGAACGCGCGGAGTCTGAGCGCCCGCAGGAGCGAGAGCCGGCACAGTCGTCACCGCCGGTCAATACCATCCCGACACCCGTCGTCAACGCGATCTACAGGAATGACCTCACGGGCGTCGAGCGATTTCTGGATCAGGGCGTTTCCATCAACCAGCAGGACGCCAACGGCTACTCGCTCCTGCACCACGCCTGCCGGGCCGGCCATCTCGAGATCGCGGAACTTCTCATCGAGCGCGGCGCGGATGTCAACATCCGCGCTCGCGTCAACATCACGCCGCTGATCTCGGCGGTGCGCGCCAACGAACTGGAGATGTGCAGACTGCTGGTCGAGAATGGCGCCGACCTCAACGTGCGAGGCGGAAGCGACAACCATCTGACAGCATTGGGTCTGGCGGTGCGCGCGAATCACGTCGCTATCGTCGATTATCTGCGATCCGTCGGCGCCGAGATGTAAAGCTCTTCAATTCTTCCCGAATCGCGCCCTGCGACTTGTCGCGCAGCGTTGAGTCGTTACACTCCCGCACCATGACTTCAACATCAGTGCCTGAGGCGCCGCGCAAACACACGTCGCGCAAGCCGCGCTCGCAGAAGAATCCACTCTGGCGCACAGCAGCCAACAGCGATCGCCACGAGTTGTACGAGCTTGCTGTGCAATGTCCTGAGGCGGAATGCGATCTCATCGATCAGATCTGGCGCGAACGCCGCGGCAAAACCTGCCGCCACATCCGCGAAGACTTCTGTGGCACCGCCTGCGTCGCCATGGAATGGGTCAAGCGGCGAAAATCCAATACAGCCGTCGGCGTGGATATCGATAAATCGGTACTTGATTGGGGCAGGAAGCGCATTCCCCAACGCCTGACGACGAAAGAGCAGATCGCGCGGCTGACGCTCATCCACGGCGATGTGCTGACGACGAAGACCGAGCCGGTCGACAGCGTGCTGGCGATGAACTTCAGCTATTACCTTTTCAAGACGCGTGAGACCCTTCGCAACTACTTTTCCATCGCGCGAGAAGCGATTCATGATGACGGCCTGTTTTTGCTTGATGCGTATGGCGGAAGTGATTCATTCGTCGAAGATGCGGAAGAGCGCGACCTCGATGGTTTCACGTACATCTGGGACACCGTCTCGTACAACCCGATCAACGGACACGTGAAGACCCACATTCACTTCGAGTTTCCGGACGGCTCCAAGATGCGCAAGGCGTTCACCTATGAATGGCGTCTATGGACTATTCCCGAGATCCGTGAACTGCTCGAGGAGGCCGGCTTTCGCAAGTCGTGGGTCTATTGGGAAGGAACCGACGAGGAGACGAACGAAGGCAACGGCGAGTGGAAGGTCACTCGACGCGGCGAGGCATGTCCCGGCTGGATCGCTTACATCGCTGCGGAAAAATAGGAGGCGCGGCCGGCTCCGATCGCGCAGCTCCCGCGCCGCCGCACTCGTGCCATGTCGCGGCGTATGCACTGTTCTGGCGATCACGCAGGGCTCGGGACCGTTTCCAGCACCTGTTGAATGATGCGCCGGGTCGTCGCTGTATCGCCCGCATGCATGTACGTCTTGCTGATGACGCGGTGCGAACAGACGGGTAAGACGTTTGAGACGATGTCTTCGGGGATGCAGTAGTCGCGACCCTGCAACGTCGCAGTGGCTTTCGCCGCCTGCGCCAGAGCGATTGATCCACGCGGCGAGAGCCCGATCTGAAGATCATCATTTTCTCGTGTTGCCGTGGCAAGTGAAATGACGTAGTCAACGAGCGCCTGATCCAGCCGCACGCTGTCGACCTGTTCCTGAAGCGCGATGACTTCATCGGTGTCCATCACGGGCTGAAGCTTCGACAGCGTCGTCCGGGCCGGCTGTTTGTTCACGATGCGCGATTCATCATCAGGGGCGGGATAACCGAGGTTGATGCGCATCAGAAAGCGATCCAGTTGATTCTCCGGCAGAAAGTAGGTGCCTTCGAATTCGTATGGATTCTGCGTCGCGACCACCATGAACGGCTGAGGAAGGAAGTGCATCGCGCCGTCGATCGAAATCGTCGCTTCGCTCATCGCTTCAAGAAGAGCGGATTGGGTGCGCGGCGTGGTGCGGTTGATTTCGTCAGCCAGAATGATGTTGTGGAAGATCGGCCCGGGCTTGAACTCGAATTTGCCCTCATTCCGATCGTACACCGTCACGCCCAGAATGTCAGAAGGCAACAAGTCGGGCGTGCATTGGAGCCGGGCGAACGAACATTGAACAGACTTGGCGAGCGCCTGCGCGAGAACCGTCTTCCCAACGCCGGGGACATCTTCGATCAGCACATGGCCGCGCGCAAGCAGGCACGTCAGAATGCGATCGACCGCCGCGGTATTCCCCATGTACACCGAGGTGATGTTCTCACGCAGTTTCTGAAGCCCTGTCATGAGTGCATGATAGATGAGAGTGCCACAGACCGCCGCCCGGCGAGGACGGCTGGACGATCGGCTCACGCATGGATCAACGTCCACCGATCCGGACGATCGGCATCCGGCTGCACACGCACGACCGGCGGCCCGGCTTCGTGATCGAGTATGAGCCGCCAGTGCTCGTCGGCTGCACGCCTCAGCAAAGTTCTCTTGCTGAGCATGTTGGTGTAGGGCTCCATATCGTAACCCATGCTCATCGCAAGCCCGACATGATTCACCGTCGGCATCACGTCGCCTGGGAAGCACACGACGCCTTCCGCATCGGCAAAAGTGATCGCCTGCTGGCCCCATGTGTGGCCGGGCATGGGCCAGGCGCGGATTCCGGAGTCCGGGAGGATTTCACATTCGCCTTGCACCAGATGAATCTGCTCGCGCACCGGCTCAAGATGGCTGCGGAGATACGTGCGCGTCATCGTGGACTTGTTTGCGACCGCGTCGTCCCACTCGGTGCGCTGCACATGAATGGTCGCACGCGGGAAGCTTGACACCGGCTCGTGTGTTTGCGGATGGAAATGCGTCAGGCCGCCTGCATGATCAAAGTGCAGGTGCGTCAGAATGATGTGATCGATTTCACCCGGTTCGACGTGCTCCTCGCGCAGGGCATCAAGCACCGTTCGTTTCTCAAGGTCGTAGAAGCCGCGCTCCTTCTCAGACCATTTCTCACCAAAGCCGGTCTCGATGAGAATCCGCGTTGAGCCGTTCGAGAGAAGAATGCAATTCGTTTGGAGTGCGATCCGGTTGAGATCATCCGGCGGCGCCATGCGGGACCAGATCGGCTTGGGGACGACGCCGAACATACTGCCCCCGTCCAGCCGAAACGCGCCGGCTCGTAAGACTCGCCATGACCATGTGCGGGACATGGCCGCCGATTCTACAGGAGCGCGCTCGTTGGCGACCGCGCCGCTCCTGGCACAGTCACACCTTGCCGCACCTGAGCATCAATCCACGCACGCACCGGCTCCAAGGTCTGCTGACTGAACAGCGCCTCTCATGCACGCGCTTTACGGCGCTGCCTCTTCTTGTGCGGATCGTACGTGTGGCCCTCCGGCGTGCGAACGTTGTGCTCCGCGATGTAGCCGCGCAGCTCGTCAAGCATGCTGAAGAAGCGATCGAAGTCTTCCGACCAGACTGTGACATGGAATTTCCGGAAGGTGCCATCACCCTGAGGCACGCCTTCAACGATCTTCAGGAAGGGATTTCCGTTGCCCGCTTTGCGGATCTGCAACGCGTATTTGTTCGGACCCACCGAATCGAACACCTTCGTATGCACCACCTCTCCCGCTGGCTTGGCCTTCTGCTGACGGCTCGAGCCGCCGTTCCTGGTGTATGGCTTTGACGTTGTTGCTGGCATCATAACGCTCCATAGGTCGGTTTTTGATTGGCCTAACAGATGCCTTATTATGCTGCCGATCCTGAGAAGGGCAACCCCTCAGAGCAGGTTTTTTTCTTGCAGCGACCGGCGATTTGCGCAAGCTCCGCTCCCGGCTCGACTTACATCAGCGTCACGTTGAAAGAAATGCGAGAATCATCGTGATTTCCGCAGGTATGCCAGCCACTCCAGCGTGATGAGCGCCAACGCAGCGGCGAGCACCCACGGCCAGAGTTCACGCGGCACCACCTCTCCTGCGCCCGTTGCCTCTGCCGGCTGCGCGTTCACCAGCAACTGAGAACGCGGCCGCACGTCCGACTCACGATCGGAGAGAACACTCACCGCGATCTGATCGCCGGGCGTCGTTGCCCCTTCCACCTGATACACCCCCGCTCGCCGCAGGGCTGGGAGCGTCCGCATCGTGCCCGGCTCGACAGGGATATCCGCACGCAGCGGCCCCTCAATCCTCAGCAGAGATGCGTCCGGCGCCACGCGCACAGCTATCGGCTGTCCCGGTTGATGCGCCAGGCCGACCTGGCCCGATCCCGCAAGCGTCAAATACTCGACCGTGTTCTGCATGAATACAGCCACGGAAACGTGCAATGGCCAGTTCGTACGCGACAGGTCGAGCGGGAAGCCCACCAGCACATGCCGCGCTCCGCGCGTCGCGAGCGTGGCAATAACCGGCCCGTCCGGACCCAGTGCAAGAGGTATGGCGCCATGCGGCAGTTCATACGCGCCGAAGCCGGTATATGCGACGGCGTCAAGCGAGACCTGCCGCATCACCGGGTGCTGCCGATCCCAACTCAAGATGCGCTTGCCGCCTTCTGACGCCGGCTCAATGGCCCCCACACCTCGCGGCACGCCGCCAAGGGTTACGCTGGGAATGCCCGGCAGCCGGTGGCCCGAGACGCGGTTGAACACCACCAGATCGTAGAGTGCGCCGGCATCAAGCTCGCGCAGATCGAGCGTTGCAAAGGTTTCGGGCGAATACGCGTTCAACGCCGCCGGCTCAAAGTTGAGCATGAGCGGCACGATGAAGTCGTCCTCGCTGACCGGTTCTCCATTGACGATGGCGACACGCGGCTGAGCAGGCGGCGGCATCACAAGAAACGCGCGATCATCGCCTGCAAGCGCATCTTGATGATTGTGCGAAACGGAGATCAATCCGCCACCGGGCAAATCAATCGCAAACGTCATCGGTGCTTCACCGAGCGGACCGTGTTGAATGAATTCAGCGCTTGCGTCGCTGCTTTCCACGACGCTCGCCGCCGGCACCACAATTCTGCGCACATCCGCTACTTCGTCATCAATGCGCACAGTCAGAACTGTTTCGATCTCACTGCCACCTGCGTTCACCAGCCGCACGAAGACAAGCACGCGGGCCGGGTTCTCGTAGTCACGCCGTGCGCTCAGCGCAGCGATGCCGACATTGTCAACGCGCTCGCCGCCCTGCCCCACCTGCACGTACCGAAACGAACCGGCGCGTAAACGGAATCCGGCAGGATCATCCGGCGGTTCCACGCCGCCGTCCGAAAGTAATACGATCTCAGCCGCCTGTTCGGCTGCATCTTCCGTATGTCCTGCGAAGCCCGAGGCCAGTTGGAGCGCTGCGCCAAGGTTTGCCTCCTCGTCGGTCGCCTCGATCGAGTCAATCGCTCGCGCAAGGGTCGGACGGTCGAACTGAAAGGTGCTGACAACATGCGCGCTCGAGCCGAATGAAATGATCATCACCTCGCGCGCTGAGCCGCTGCGCCCAAGCCGATCGACCATCTGCTTGGCGATCAACTTCGCCTCATCCAGGCGTGTGCGACCGTCGCTTGTCTCGACGACGTTCATTGACGCGCTGCGGTCGATGAGCAGAATCAGCCGAGTCGCCGAATCTCCCCCACCGTCCGCCACCGGCTGGGCCACGGCCAGCAGCAGTGACAGCAGAATCAGCAACTGAAGCAGGAGGAGGATCGACCACCGCAGGCGCTGGAAGGGGGCATTGACTTCCAGGTCTTCAAACGAGCGCCGCCAAAGCAGCGTGCTCGCCATGCGCAGATATCGCCGCCGCAACTTGAGAAAGTAGAGCAGCAAAAGCAGCGGGATCGTAATCGCGGCAGCCAGAAGCGCTGTGAACGGGCTGAGGAAGTTCACGGCCCATTATTGACGAATCCGCCGCGGTGGGCGCGGCCGGTCGCTCCGCTGATTCAGCGAACCGGTCTCAATCCATCATCCCGCACATCGAACACGCGCAGCCGCTCCAACCTCGGACGCCACTTCTCCACGACCATGAGATGGTGCGGGTGATCGATGTACACGCGGTAATCCTCATCGGAATCAAAGCCGACAAAGAAGCCGACGTGATAATCGCTGTACACCCGGTCCCCGCGGCCGATGTCGTGCGGCTTTCCCGCAAAGTACGAAACCACACCAGGGATGCGCCCCAGGTAGCGATCGCAATCAGCGATCAACTCATCAGCACCTGCGGGGTCACTGAGCTTGAATTCAACGAAGTGGTTGATCAGGGCCGGTCGCGAGGGGAGATCCCGCCCATGCATCGCCGGCGCGTCCGACACGGAGGCGCCGCCGGACCTTGTCGTGGCGCAGCCCGCCGTCGCAAGCGTGACAACTGCTGCCGACAACATCGCGAGCAATCGGGCGCGCATGTGCTCATTCCTCTTCCGGTTCGATCGGCTCATCATCCTCGCTCGCTGCATCGCCAAAGATCGCTGAGCCGACCCGCACGATGTTCGCGCCACATTCGATGGCCACCTCGAAGTCGTTGCTCATACCCATCGAAAGAATGTTGAACCGGTCACCGGCCACACCTGACTTGGCGATATCCTCGAAAAGTTCGCGGCATCGCTCGAACGCCTGCCGCGCAACCTCAGGGCTTTCCGACAGCGGCGCCATACACATGAGTCCTCGCGCCTTGAGCGCGATCATTGACTCGATCTGCTCGACAAGATGAATCGCTGCCGGCGGCGCGACGCCGTACTTCGACATCTCCCCCGAGGTGTTCACCTGCACAAGCACCTCCACGGGCTCCTCACGTTTGGCTGCGGCAACCTGAATCTCCTCAGCCAAGCGAAGCGAATCGACGGAGTGAATCAACCGGGCAATCGGCAGCACACGGCGAACCTTATTGCGCTGGAGATGGCCGATCATGTGCCAGCGCGGATTCGGCCGCGCATCGGCAACGCCGCCCCCAGACGGTGCCTTTGGCAATTCTCGCTTCCGCCCCAGAAACTCATCGACCTGCGCAGACCGCTGCACGAGGTGTTGCACGCGGCTCTCACCGAAATCAACATGCCCCAACTCGATCAACTCCCGGACCTGCTCCATCGATGCGGTTTTCGTCACGGCGACCAGGATGATGTCCTCTGGTCGGCGACCGCTCCGATGCGCTGACGCTGCAATTCGTTCTCGTACCGCTTCAAAACGCTGTGCAAGCGCGCTCTGCATTGTTTCCGTGCTCTTGCCTTCACGTCGTGCAACCGCCATAAAGGGAGCATAACCTCAAACGCTGCAGCCAGTCAACACGCCAACTGTTCTACAACGCGAAGTGGAAAATGAAAGACAGTCCCCCGCCTCCACCACAACCACTTCACACCGCATCCGATTTGTGGACTTGTTGCTCCCTTGACTCCTCGTCTACGCTATCGCCATGTCTGACGCATTGCGAAATGGCCCGCTGATCCTCGTCATCCGTGACGGCTGGGGCGAGAATCCTCATGCCGAGCACGATTCCTTCAATGCGGTTCGGCTCGCCAGGACGCCGGTGGATGATGCCCTCCAAACCAATTGGCCACATACGCTCATTCGCACGAGCGGCGAGGATGTCGGCCTTCCTGCTGGAACGATGGGCAATTCCGAGGTCGGGCATCAGAACATCGGCGCAGGGCGCATCGTCGATCAGGAAATCATGCGCATCACGCGCGCGATTCGAAGCGGTGCGTTCTTCGAAAAGCCGGCGTTGATCGGCGCTTTCGATCATGCCAGGCAGACCGGCGGCGCCGTACACCTCATCGGGCTTGTCTCAGACGGACAGGTCCACAGCGATATCGAGCATCTCTTTGCGCTCCTTGACATGGCGCGCCGTCTCGATGTTCCCGGCGATCGCCTGTTCATCCATGCGTTCACCGACGGCCGCGATGTCGGACCGACCACCGGCCTTGGCTTCCTTGAACAATTGACGAAGCAACTGTCAAACGGCTGCGCCTCTCACGGCATGCCGCGCATCGCCTCCGTTTCCGGCCGCTATTACGCCATGGATCGAGATCACCGCTGGGAGCGCATCGCCATGGCGTACGCAGCCATGACCGGCAAGATCGTGATGCACGGGAACAAATCATGCACAGCGCAGGCCGCGTGCGACCCGCTTGCCGTTGTGACTTCGTGGTATGGGCAGACTGCCGATCCCAATCGCAGCGGTGATGAGTTCATTCCGCCAACGACCATCATCGACGCCGCCGGCTCTCCGATCGGCCCGGTGCAGGATGGGGATTCGATCATCTTCTTCAACTTTCGCGGTGATCGGCCGCGCGAACTGACCAAAGCGTTCGTCCTTGACGATGAAACATGGAAGCGCGTCAAGAACGGCGGATTCGATCGGGGGGCGCGCCTCGACAACCTCTACTTCTGCACGATGACCGGATATGAAGCCGGGCTGCCCGTCAGCGCTATCGCTTTCGAAAAGCCGCCACGCATGACGAATATTCTTGGTGAAGTGATCTCTTGCGCCGGGCTCACGCAGTTCCGCTGCGCTGAAACCGAGAAGTTTGCGCATGTCACCTTCTTCTTCAACGATTATCGCGAAGAGCCGTTTCCCGGCGAGGCGCGGGTGCTGATTCAAAGTCCGACCGACGTAACGACCTATGACCAGAAACCGGAGATGAGCGCCTACGGCGTGTGCGACGCCGTCATCTCTCGACTGAACGCGCCCGATTGTGAATCGCTCATTGTGGTGAACTTCGCCAACCCGGATATGGTCGGTCACAGCGGGCGCCTGCAAGCAGTGATCCGCGCAGTGGAAGTTGTTGATGAATGTGTCGGCCGCATCGTGGAAGCTGCCCTTGCGCGGGGCGCATCGCTCATCATCACCGCCGATCATGGCAATGCCGAGCAGATGTTCGACCCCATCCACAACTCGCCGCATACGGCCCATACCACCTTCGACGTGCCGCTGTACGTTGTGGGACAGCGGTTTCGCCGTGCTTCATTACGCGCGGGCGGCCGATTGGCCGACATCGCCCCCACCGCACTTGCGATGCTTGAAATTCAACAGCCGATCGAAATGACCGGTCACTCGCTGCTTGCGTGAATCGCAAGGATGAGAGGTCGTCGTGGTCCCGGCAACGAACTACCTGTTCACCGCCTGAGCCGTCACGCGGCGATCCGTCACAACGTAATCCACTGTGAGGTCCCAGGGATCGGTCGGCACCGCATCGACGATCTGCTCATCGAAGACCAGCCCCACCTTGGTGGCGTCCGGGCGCATACGCGACAGGAACCGGTCGTAATATCCACCGCCCCGGCCAAGGCGATGACCGGCAACGTCAAAGGCGAGACCTGGCACCACCACAAGATCGATGAGCAAGGGAGACACAGGCCGGCCGTAGCGCGGCGCGCGAACGCCGTGCTCGTCCGTATCCATCCGATCATCGAAAGACGTTACCTCCACCGGGACCATGTCCTTGCGCTCCCAATCCACGCGCGGCACACAGATCGTCTTGCCCATCTGGAAGCATCGCAGGGCGCTGCTTGTCAGGTCAACTTCGGTCTCGAGCGGCATATAGAGCATCACCACGAGCGCGGTTCGAAACGCCTCGAGCCCGGCCAGCCGATCGCATGCGCGAATCGACGCCGCATGGCGCGACGCGTCATCCATATCAAGCAGCAGCGAGCGCATCCGCGCTCGCATGGCTCGCTTCGCCTCGGTGATCGTTTCGTCAGTCATGGCTGCTGATGGCTCCTGGCCTCGTCGCTCATCGCCGAGAGCCGAGTCGCCTTACTTGCGCAGGTTCTTCAACCGCTCTGCTATCTCCTTCTCCAGCCCGTGCTGGGTCGGCTCATAATAGACACGCTCAACGCCCAGATAATCCTGAGCGATGTACCCATCGGCATGGTCATGCGGGTAAGCGTAGTTTTCTCCGTGTCCAAGTTCGGCCGCACCCGCGTAATGCGAATCCCGCAGGTGTTTCGGTACGGGCAGAGTTCTGCCTTCCTTGACATCCTTCATCGCCGACCAGATGGCGAGAGCTGATGCGTTGGACTTGGGGGCACAGGCCATATAGATCGCTGCTTGCGCAAGCGTGAGTTGGCACTCGGGCATGCCGATACGCTCCGTCAGTGCCCACGCGCTGTGCGCGATGTTGAGCGCCTGCGGGTCGGCATTGCCAATATCCTCCGATGCAAGGATCGCAATGCGGCGGGCAATGAAGCGCGGATCCTCACCGGCAGCGAGCATGCGCGCCAGCCAATACACCGCCGCATCGGGATCAGAGCCGCGCATGGACTTGATGAACGCGCTGATGGCATCGTAGTGCTCATCGCCGGTGGCGTCGTACACCAGCGCCTTCCGCTGGATGGACTGCTCGGCAACGTCGAGCGTGATGTGAATGGCGCTTGCGCGTTCAGGCGGCTGATCGGGCGCCTTGTTCACATCCGCACGCCGTGGCGAGCGCTCAGAACTAAGCACCGCCACCTCAAGTGCGCCGAGGGCGCGCCGTGCATCACCATCGCTGATACGGGCCCAGTGCGCGATCGCATCGTCATCAACTTGAATGTTCAACGTGCCGAAGCCGCGCTCGTCATCGGCGACAGCCCGCTTCAGCAGCAATGAAATGTCATCTTCCGAGAGCGGCTCGAACTGGAACACTGTCGAACGGCTGATGAGCGCGCTGTTGACGGCAAAGTATGGATTCTCGGTGGTCGCGCCGATGAGCGTAATCAGGCCATGTTCAACATCGCCCAGCAGCACATCCTGCTGATTGCGCGCGAAGCGGTGAATCTCGTCAAGGAAGAGAATCGTTCGGCGTCCATCATCCTCGATGCGCCTCCGGGCGTCGGCAAGCACCTGGCGAATCTCCTTCACGCCGATCATCGCCGCATTGGCGCGCTCAAAGTGACGCCCGGTGTGATTGGCGATCACCTCGGCGAGCGTCGTCTTGCCGGTGCCCGGAGGTCCGAAAAAAATGACCGACGTCAGCCCGTCAGCGTCGAGCATGCGCCGCAGCAGCTTTCCTTCCCCCAGAAAATGCTGCTGCCCCGCAAACTCATCCAGTGTGCGCGGCCGCATCCTGACCGCCAGCGGTTGGGCGGCCTTCCGCTTTTGTTCACGTTTTTCCTGCCAAAGGTCCGCCATGAACCGATTCTAGGGGTGTCTGCCGATGCCGCTCACCGATCTTCGGCTGCGGCAGCACGTATCATTGAGGGTTCGTGTTTTTCGGCCTTGACGCGTTTGGAGCGACACCGGTCGCGCAACGCCACAAGCAGCCGCTGGAGAAAGGAACGTTCATGTGTGGAATCGTCGCTTACATTGGTCGCAGGCCGGCCACGCCAATTCTGCTTGAGGGACTCAAGCGCCTTGAGTACCGGGGGTACGACTCGGCCGGCATTGCGGTCCTGAACGATCAATTGCACATCGCCAAGACCAAAGGTCGCGTGCGCGTCCTGGAAGAAATAGTTGAAGAGCGCGATGATCTCCACGGTACGCTTGGCATCGCGCATACCCGGTGGGCCACGCACGGCGAGCCGGCCGATCGCAACGCGCATCCGCATACCTCCGGCATCAGGCGCCATGCCTCGAGCATCAAGCAATCGCCGAGCTCATCGCTCGCGCTCATCCATAACGGCATCATTGAAAATTACGCCGCGCTCAAGACCTATCTCCAGGAGAAGGGCCACACCTTTACCAGCGACACCGACACTGAGGTGCTCGCGCATCTGATCGGCGAACTCTACGACGCAGCGGCAGGCGGGCTGGAGACAGCCGTTCAGGCCGCACTGCGGGAAGTGGACGGGGCCTATGCCATTGCAGTGATCTGCGCCGATGAACCTGACACGCTCGTTGTTGCGCGCAAGGGTTCGCCGCTGATGGTCGGCGTGGGCAAGGATGAATACATCGTGGCCTCCGATGCATCTGCCATCGTCGCGCACACCACGCAGGCGTTCGCGCTTGATGACTACACCGTCTGCAAACTGACGCGCGACTCGCTTCAGACGACGACGATCGACAACGTGCCGATTACACCGCAGATCGAGGAGCTTGAGTATTCGCTGGATCAGATCGAGCTCGGCGACTACGAGCACTACATGCTCAAGGAGATCTTCGAGCAGCCACAATCGCTGCGCTTGTGTCTGCGCGGCCGGGTCGATTCACGCGAGGGTCAGGTGGTCTTGGGCGGCGTGTCGCAATATGCGCGGGAACTGGTGCGCGCGCGGCGCATCATCTTTGTCGGACAGGGCACGGCGCTGCATGCGGCGATGATCGCCGAGTACATCTTCGAAGACCTCGCCAAGATCCCGACCGAAGTGGAGTTCGCCAGTGAGTTCCGCTATCGCAATCCCATTATCGAGGACGGCACCGTCGTGATCGCGATCAGCCAATCCGGCGAAACCGCCGACACGCTCGCCGCCCTGCGAGAAGCGAAGCAGCGCGGCGCGCTGGCGCTTGGCATGGTGAACGTGGTCGGCTCATCCGTGGCGCGCGAGACTGACGCCGGCGTGTATCTGCGCGTCGGGCCGGAGATCGGCGTCGCCTCCACCAAGGCATTCCTGGGCATGTTGTGCGTCAGCACCATGCTCGCGACGTTCATCGGCCGCAGGCGTTACCTTTCCGCCGACTTCGTTGCTGGCTTCTTGCGCGAACTTGAAGCGATCCCAGACCACATCGCCAAGGTGGTGGAACTCTCAGATGAGATCCGCGAGGCGACCGCCAAGTACATCGAGCGCGAGAACTGGCTGTTCCTTGGCCGCGGCCACAATTACCCCACAGCGCTCGAAGGCGCGCTCAAACTCAAGGAAATCAGTTACATTCACGCCGAGGGCATGCCCGCCGCCGAGATGAAACACGGTCCGATCGCGTTGATCGACGATGGCATGCCGTGCGTCTTCATCGCCACGCGCAACAGCCAATATGAGAAGGTGCTTTCCAACATTGAAGAGGTCCGCGCGCGTGGCGGCCACGTGATCGCCGTCGCCACCGAAGGCGACAACGACATTCGACGGGTTTGCGAGGATGTGTTCTACGTGCCCGATGTACCCGAATGCCTGCAGCCGATGATCACCATCGTTCCACTGCAACTGCTTGCCTATCACGCAGCAGTCTTGCGCGGCAAGGATGTCGATAAACCGCGCAATCTCGCCAAAAGCGTCACCGTCGAGTAAGCACAAGCCGGGGCAAAGCGCAGAAGCGGCAATGCCGCGCCCAAGCGACGCCCCGGGTCACGCGCGCCTCACCCTACCCGCCCCCCACCAACGTCACGATCTCGATCCGGTCTCCCGCGCCGATCATGCGCGCTGCATGCTCACGTTTCGGCACAAGCACGCCGTTGACCTCAACCGCGCACGGAGAACGTTCGAGGCCGCGCTCCGCAAGCAGTTCCGCCACGCTGCGCGGCCCTTCGATCGTCACCGGCTGACCATTGATTGCGACTTCCATCGCACTGACTATAGCCCGCCGCCTCGCTCCCGATCATCGCCCCGCTGCGTCAGCCACGCGACCTCCCCGACGCGCACGAGTCCGGCCGGCCGATCCATCTGCGCAAGCGCGGCAAGCAGTTCCTCATCACTGAGGAACTGAACGTAACGCAACGTTGTCGGCGCGGCATAGCGGTGCAGAATCTCAGGATCAGTCCGAACGATGATGACGCGGGGCGATGCGGTTGGGTGCGGCTCTTCCAGGTGTTCCAGAGTCGGTTCCGGCGCCACAACCGACTGCTGCGCATGGGGTGGGGAGTGCGGTGGAAACGTCTGGCGCGGCCAGAGGACGGCTGCAACCGTGGTGATCAACACAAGACCAAGCGATATCGCGCCCATCCGGCGGCGCCTGCGCCGCTTCTGCCGCTGCGATCGCACTTCCTCAATCAGCTCATCAAGCATGCGCGTCCGCCGCTGCATGCCGGCTTCTGAAAGGTTCCCCGCTTGTTTAGCGTCATCGCTCATGGTCTTGCTCCGCTCGCGATTTGAGTTGGCGGTGGATGCGCCCCAGCCGCCCATCAACCGCCCCGGTCGAAAGCCCGAGCGCGGAGCCGATGCGCTCGAGTGTCCAGCCGAGTGCGTGGCGCAGCCGCAGCAAATGCGCCTGCTCAGCATTGAGCCGCGCGATCTCCGCACGCAGCCAATCAATCTGCTCGTCCAAGGCGGCGTCATGACCGCCATCGCTCACAGGTCTGCTGCGTTCACGTTTCTGTCGGCGGGCTTCCGCACGAAGCGCGTCGATGGCGCATGAGTGCACCGTGCGCTTCACCCACAGCGCGAGTGCGGCTTCGGTGTCGAGCGGCTTGATGGAGTGGATCACTTTCATCATCGAGTCCTGAACAACGTCAAGACAGAAACTTTCATCACGTCGCGTCAGCCGCCTTGCCTCGGCATACATACGGTCGAACCACCGGTCATAGAAACGCGCGAACGCCTCAGTGTCGCCTGAGGCGATCGCGCGAGTGAACTGGCGAGTGGATGACGCCACGACATGAAGCGTACATCAAAGGTGTTTACTGCGGCCTCGAATTCGAGGAGTCGCCGTCACGCTGGTTTCGCCGGCGAACTTCGCGCAGTTCGATTTCCATGCGTTCAATCGTGTTGTATGCCCGTTGCAATTCCTCTTCGAGGGCTCTGCTCCTTGCCTGCAGAACGACCACTTCACTTCTAAAAGCGAGCGTCTCTGCATGAGATGCTTCCAGTCTCTCTTGCAGTTGGCGGATCGCTGCTTGTAACGTTTCGGAATCCGGAACGTCGGCTGCGCTGCGTTGATCAGCCGCGACCTGCAACTGGTACACGACTCGTTCCATCGCCTGCATCTGCTCAGGCGCGCCGTAGCCGATCAGGAGCCCTGTCGCTTCGTGGAAGCGCAGTCTCGGCTCCTCGTACTGCTCACCCATCAGCGCAAGCATCTGTTCGACAGCAGTCAGCACATCCTCTGCGGTGAAGCCGGCATCGAGAATTGATGTCACAGCAATCGTGCTGAACGTATCGGTGGATCGCTTTCCCTTGATCCCCAGCGGCCTCACGGTAAACGCAGCGCCGCCCGCAGCAACCACCAGTGTACGAGCGCTGCCGTCGGGCGGAGTCGAAACGTCGCGCAGCAGATTAACCGCCTCACCCACGTCCACGTTCTGCAACTGAACCGGTGGCATAAGAAACTTCTCCGCATCCGGTACCACGACAATGTTTGCTATTCCCCATTCGTCTTGCTGCTTGTAGGTCTTCCGCAGTACGTCGACGTACTCCCCCACCGTTCCCCCCGGAAAGTCGATACCGACACCGCGGTCGGGACTGTCTTGAGGCACGAGCATACCCGGCGTGCGCGTCAGCACGCTCAGTGCGAGAACAAGAAGGATGTGAGCCATGTGTGATGTCTCCTGAAACGCATTTTTTCGTCTCGCGGCACGACCGATCGTTGCCGCCACAAAGGAGGAACGCCGCCGAATCCCTGATTTCTCGTCTTCTTACTGATTTTTGAGAGGCCTCTCGCTGTGGATTCCAGCGGCTTTTGCTGCAACCGGCGTTATATTGTCAAGTGGAGAAGGTGCAGACACGGCATTCCCGCATCAATAAGAGGAGACCCCATGTTCATCACACATACCCTACGTGGCCGGCTGGTCTCACGCACGCTGTTGGCTGTGTTTGTCGTGTTCGCAATCCCCACGGCGCTACTCCTTGCGCATGATGAGGAGGATCACGAAGCCGCCGAAATCTATACCGGGCCCGGTTGGACGCTTGGTGGCGGCGGCCCGGTGCCGATTGAGTTTGCGTCAAAGGGCGTCCATCTCCTCGCATGGCTGCCGATCACCGAGTTCGGCGATTTCAATGCCGCCAGCGATTGTTGGGGATACACCTCACCCTCCGGAAGGGAATACGCGATCATCGGTCTCTCCGGTGGAACCGCATTCATCGAGATCACCAATCCCGCAATGCCGGCGATCATCGCGGTCATTCCAGGGCCAACCAGCACGTGGCGCGACATGAAGGTCTATCAGCACCACGCTTATGCAGTCAGCGAAGGTGGCGGCGGTGTTCAGGTCATGGACCTGACTCAGATTGACAACGGCATCGTCAACTACCTCGGCAACGTCACCGAAGCGGGGACGATCGAGAACCCGGCTACCCATAACGTTGCAATTGATGAGACGAGCGGATTCCTCTACCGCTGCGGCGGTGGGAGTGGAACGACCATCGGCCTGCGCATCTACTCACTGGCGGATCCGGCCAACCCGGTCTTTGTGGGCGAATGGAACGATCGTTACGTTCACGATGCCCAGATCATCACCTATGTCCAAGGCCCGTATGCTGGACGTCAAATCGCGTTCTGCGCCGCAAACAACGTATCGGGCGGCGGAAATCCCCGCCTCGATATCGTGGATGTCACCGACAAATCCAATCCGTTTCTGCTTGGCTCTGCCACCTACTCCTTCAGAGCGTTCGCGCATCAGAACTGGCTGACGCATGATCTGCGCTACGTTTATCTCAATGACGAACTCGCTGAAATCGAGTACGACATCAGCACCACCACGCGAGTCTTTGACGTCTCCGATCCCGAAAACCCCTTCGAAGCCGCCACGTTCACGAACGGCAACACCTCAAGTGGACACAACCTCTACACGCGCGGCGACCTTTCATTTCATTCCAACTATCAAAGCGGCCTTCGCGTCTTTGACATCAGCGACCAGCTTGCTCCCATCGAAGTTGGATTCTTCGACACCTGGCCGGAGGACGACAACACCGGCTTCAATGGGCTTTGGAGTAACTATCCCTACTTTCCCAGTGGCGTCATCATTGGATGCGACCGGCAGAAGGGACTCTTCGTCTGGGGACTCGGTGATCCTCCGCTCCAGTTCTCCTACCCCAATGGCGTTCCCGAGACGATCTCGCCAAGCGGTGACTCGGTCATCGTGCGCATTGAAGCGGCTGAAGGCGTCTCGGTCGCGCCAGGTAGTGCGAAGCTGCATTACAAACTGAGCGATGACGATGACTTCACCGACATCGAGCTTGCTCCTCTTGAGCCGAACAGTGAAGAGTACATCGCGCATTTGCCTGCACTCGAATGCGCGGCACCTCTCAATTTCTATGTTTCGGCTCAAGCGATCGGGTCATCGCTGAGTGTCGTCCTGCGCGACCCGCCGGCTGCGCCAGCTTCAACCTACAGCGCATTTGCTGCTGTCGAAGTTCAGGAATCATTTGCTGATGACTTCGATGAAGATCTTGGCTGGACGATCGGCGCGTTCAACGATGATGCAACCGCAGGCATCTGGGAGCGAGTCGATCCGGTGGGTACTTCCGCGCAGCCGGGCGCGCCAGTCACCGGCAGCGCGTGTTACGTCACAGGCCAGCACACAGGTGGAGGGGCCGGCGCAAGCGACGTCGATGGCGGGAAGACAACACTCATCTCGCCTCACCTGAGTACTGGCGCCCTCGATGAAGCCACGATCAGTTATTGGCGCTGGTACTCGAACAGTGCTGGTGCGGGCGCAAATGATGATGTCTTCGTTGTGGACATCTCATCCGATGGCGGCCACACCTGGGTCAATCTCGAAACCATCGGCCCCGCCGGCCCCGACACCAGCGGCGGCTGGCGCTTTGCGCGCTTTCGCGTTTCCGATTTCGTTGAACCCACCGATCAGGTGCGCGTGCGCTTCATCGCATCGGACTTCGATCCGCCATCACTCGTCGAAGCGGCCATCGACGCCGTTCGTGTATCCGACTACGACTGCACTGAGCCTTGCCCAGCAGACCTCATTCAAGATGGTTCGATCGGCATTCCCGACCTACTCGCGCTGCTCAGCCAGTGGGGAGCATGCCCAGCGGAGAACCCGTGCGCAGCCGATCTGGATGGCAATGACTCCGTTGGCGTCAGTGATCTACTTCTGATGCTCGAGAATTGGGGCATGTGCCCGTAAGTCCGTCGCTGCTGGTACCTCGATGCCGGCGGCAACGACAACGCCGCTCAGTCGTTCCCCAACGCCTCCGCTTCCGCGACTCGGCCCATTTCTCGAAGCAGCAATGCGAGTTGCCTGGCAGTGCTTGGCAGTGCTTGGCATATCGGCGTGCGCTTCATCCAACTCTCGCGGGAATGTGCCCACGCCGACCTGCGCACTGCGCCCGGCCGTGCAATGCCGGTGACGAGCAAGCTGGCCATCTCCTGCGGTCGCTGGTGCGCCGATATGCGGTCAGCGCGCAATGACTTCGTCCGCGGCACCGCCGCAGTGCTCGGGCATCCATGCATGTGTTTGTCCTCGTTCCGCCGCTGCTAACGGGCGGGTTCTGCCCCTCTATATCTACAGCAGGGCCGAGGTTGTCGCATGAAGTGTCTGTTGGGACAGATGAGTCTTAACGCTGGCGGTCGCGAAGATGTCGCCTCGCGACTACACGTTGCCGTTAGAATGCCAACCAGCTCGTTCGATGACTGAGGAGCTCTTTCCCAGCGGCAATCGGCGGAAGCAATGATGAGCCTCGACAACAGAATCATCGAGTACCTCCGCTCAAGCCCTGGCAAGAAAGCCCGGGAAATCGCCGACGCCTTAGGTGAGGACAAGTCAGTGGTCAATTCATCCCTGTATAGGATGCGTGGCCGCATTGTCGAGCAGATCGCTGGGTACCGCTGGAGGCCCTTGTCCGCCAGTAGTTCTGATCGTAGCGGACCTATCCCAGAGCGAAGCTCGAACGATACGCCTCTGGCCAAGCTGGCACGCTATTACCTCGCGTGTCTCGCCAAAGACCTCGATCGAAACGTAAGCGAGTTTGCCGCTAGCAAGTACGGTCATACGGATTATGCGGAGTTGCCGGCCTTGCCGTTCGATGGTGATCAGGGCGGGGGCCACTGGAACCATGAGAGCGTCAGGAGAGTACTGGGGAAGATCCGTCGCGAACGCCGCAAGCTGTCGTTGGTCCTCGGCTATCCAACAAGACTGGCATTCGTGCAAGCGAAGAGCGGTTGGAGAGGGTTCTTCGTGGAACCACTGCTGGTGTTCGAGTTAGAGTTTGAGGACGGTGGAACTCCGACGTTGCAGGACGAGCGACCCGAGATCAATATTCGGTCCTTACGAGCCTTGAGCGGGCAGTCCGGACCGGAGCTCCTCGACGAAGTGATCCTGCTTCGTCAAGAGCTTGGGATCGATTCAGGGGGGTTCTCGCTCGATGATGTCGACGACATGGTCGCAGCTCTTCATGAGGTGCGACCTGAGTGGCCTTGGAAGGAGCGGCTGGACCCAACTGCTCTCGTCGGTCGATCAACTCTTGCAGAGATTCAGGAGGAGGGAATCTACAATCGGGCAATTGTGTTGGCAGCAGAGCGGTCGCCCTACACGCAGGGACTCGAGACGGAACTGCGAGAACTCGAAAAGCTCCGGATGCAACAATATGAGGGCACGGCTTTGGGTTACTGGCTGGGTTCCGAGCGGAAAGATACAAATGATCACGACGATCAGCCCCTTATAGAGGTGTTGCCGTTGAACTCCGAGCAGCGAAGTGCGGTTCGAAGCTGCCTGAGCAGCCCCCTCACGGTAATCACCGGTCCGCCCGGAACTGGCAAGTCGCAGGTAGTCACGAGCATCGTGGCGAATTGTGCATGGCGTGGTCGGCGTGTGCTCGTCGCAAGCAAGAACGACGAAGCCGTGGACGTTGTCGAGACAAGGGTGAACGCAATGGGGCCGAGACCGATCCTGCTTAGGCTTGGGACAAATGAGATACAAGTGAAGCTCGCCGATTACCTCGCGTCACTGCTTGCGGCGACAACGCTTGATCACGAGAAGGAGGAATACACCGAGTGTGAGGAGCGATATCGATCAATCGTCGAAGAGCGCACATCGCTGATGCAACAGCTCGATGAACTCGTGTCGTGTCGGAACGAAACCGATCGACTTGAACAAGATGTCGAGAAGCTTCGTGCCGCGTTCCCCGGCGATTTGTGGAACCGAGCCGGACGATTCGACATTGGTGATCTGAAGAAAAGGGTGGCTGCCGCTAGTTCGCAAGTGCGAGCTGCTGTCCGCTCAGAGCAAGGGTTCTTCACACGGCTCTTCTGGGGCATCTTATGGCGCGACCGCGTGACCACAGCGGTGGCCGCCTGCCAAGCCCTCGACGAGTCCGCCCGTCAGATCGGCCATCCCCCACCCCCAGACCTTGGGCAACAGAACGATGCCACAGCTTTGGCGAAGCATCTCGATGTGCTCGGCCATCGACTCACGGCGGCAGAACTGGTGGGGCGCTACTTCCGTTCACTCAACAAACTGAACCAATCCACGAGTTCGGAAGAGCTGACTCACCTTCTGCTGTCGAATGAGCAGGAATTGTCTGAGATCTCGGCATCTCTATGGGACCTCTGGCTCCGCCTGCAGCCTTCTCGGCTGTCACGATCCGAGCGACAGCTGCTCGGAGATTACAAAGCTCTCTTGGAAACAATTACGCAGGGACGTGAGGCAAACGAGCGAGTGAGCAGTCAAGTCTATCGCCGTTTCTACGAGCTCTTCCCGAAGCTGACTAATGTCCTGCCAGCCTGGGCCGTAACGAATCTCTCCGCCAGGGGTCGCATACCACTCGAGGCAGGCTTCTTCGACCTACTCATTGTTGACGAGGCGAGCCAGTGTGACATTGCCTCCGTTCTCCCTCTGCTTTATCGATGCAAACGAGCTGCAATCATTGGCGACCCGAAACAGCTTCGACACATCACGCAGATCGCGTCGCAAGTCAATCAGCAGCTAATGCATGAACATGATGTGTCATCGTTAGGTGAGCGTTGGAGCTATACAGGCAACTCGCTATTCGACCTAGCTGCGAGCCTCACGGAAAGCGGCGATGTCATCAGCCTGCGTGACCATCACAGGTCACGGAGTGAGATCATTGAATTTTCGAACCGACACTTCTATGAAGATCGTCTACGAGTCGCAACAAGGGAATCCGATCTCTCCGTTCCACATGGGTCGCCAGCCGTGCGATGGGTCCACGTGCCCGGTACAGTTGCACGTCCACCCTCTGGCGGAGCGGTCAATCGGGACGAAGCCCGTGCTGTCGTCCGTGAACTTGAGCGCCTCTTGGCAGATCAGCGGTATGAGGGCACCGTCGGGGTTGTTAGCCCATTC
>CAZFZT010000038.1:11563-30372 GCA_964523675.1 uncultured Isosphaeraceae bacterium | reverse complement strand
TGCGCGGAGGAATGTAGATATGACCCGGGTTCATCCAGTAGGTAAATAGCTCCGTTTGCATCCGACGCATACTTTGGGTTAAACTTCAGCTTCGTGGCGAAGTTAAAGAACCATTGGAGTCCCTTGCTCCGATCCGTCACGTTGAATGGACGGCGCTTGCTCGTGTCCGTGTCTTCGACTTTGAACTGGAACGAGAATGATCCCTCCCTGGAAATGTATTTCAGGGCCAGCTTCAACTCGGGCACTTCGTCCGCTAAGTGGCTGGCTGATTGGCGCAAGGTACGCCATGCCTGCATAACTTCTTCGTTTAGTACGTCGTTGATGTCATTCAGTAGCGCTTCACGTTGATCTTTCTTCTTGATGGTGATGAACTTTTCTAACTCGCAGCTGCCGTTTGTCGCGCGGCGGAATATCTCTTCGAGAATACGTTGCCACTGTGCAAGTCGCGACTTCTTTATAGTGTATCCGCGCTCCGTATCATCCCGCTTGAACTCAATGCTTGGCGGAACTCGATCAGTAAAGTCATCAAAGTACAGGATGAAAGGGAGTTGCAAATAGACGTTCTTAGCGACGCGCTCCGAAACCTGAGCCGATACGTCGAGATCGAGGATCGAGTACTTCCTCGCCGTTAGGTCGCGGCGCATGACGAATGGTTTACGTGCATCGTATCGCTGTTGAAAGAATGGACGAACTACCGAGGTGGAGCCTTGCAAACGACTCGCCAACGTCTGGATCGCCTCTTCGGATTCGATGACGATCTCCGCGTCCACCGTACATGCTTGGGTGTTGTAGTCGTACTTGTTTTGCGCCTCAAGGTGCTGGCCACGGTAGTACTTGTCCGAGAGGCGGTCGAACGCCAAGATCGCCTGGAGAACAGAGGTCTTGCCCGATTCATTGACACCAATTAGCGGGATGAGTCGGTTTCCGACCTCGACTGTGGCCTCGCCTATTGCTCTGTAGTTCCGGATTGTGAAACTCTTAAATCGCACGCGCCTAAGCTCCTCACATACGTAACCTCAAAGATGAGTTCCGCGTCAGGATACTGTCAGGGTCCCAAAAACGCAAATTGCTGAACCTGCTGTAGTTGTCTAGTGCCTCTGCGCACTGCGTGTCTTGGAACAACGCGGCTACTGGGCGGGCGGGTCCACGGTTCCGCCGTAGGTAATGTGGTGCCAGATGCCTGGGCCGAAGGGGCCGACTTAGCCGGTGGCGGTTCGCCAGCGGGCGAAGATCGTTGCGATGAGCGGCTGAATCGGCCATTCGGGAGCGGCTGCATCGGGCGGCTGGATGTGGGGTGTGTAGTCGATGGTGAAGATCGGCCTGGACTCCATGCGGATCATGGCTGCGCCGTCCGGAGCGTTTGCGGGCGTGATTCCGGGGGCGCTGATGATGATGTGGATTTCGGCGAACGCTGCGCCTTCGGGCTTCTTCTTCGAGTCCGGCGGCGACTGTGAATCGCGGATGCAGAGTGTGTGCGTGCCGGTGCCGATCTTGTGGAAGCCGAGGATGGGGTGGGAATCCGGCGGCTGGATCGGGCGCCTGCCCTGCCGGATGACCCGCTTCATGCCGAGCGCGTACTGCCGTAATGAATGCAGAGTGCGGAGTGCACCCAGCGGGGCGCGCGCCTTCGTACAGGGGTTCTGGATTTTGCTTGATGATGCTGCTGGCCCGCGACTGTCACTGTCTGCAGAGAACTGCCGGCCGCGGCGCGTGCGTTACGCCTTTTAGCCGGCGTCCTTCGGCTTTTCGTTCTCATCCCGCCGGGCGCGTTTCTTTGCGGCGAGCAGGCGTGAGGTGTAGTCGCCCTCTTCGGTCTTGGACTTCTCTTGTGTGTCGCGGCGGGAGGGGGCTTGCTTGGCGCCGGGCGTGGTGTCGATGGGTTGTTCCGAGCCGACATCGATAGCGTGTGCGGCGTCTTCGTCCGTTGCTTCGAATCTTGCTTTGGAGTCTGCCGGCTGAAGGCCCCGGCCGGCTTCGCGCTCGCTGCGGCGGTGAGCGACCTGGTCGCGGGTCTTCTTCCATGCGGCGACGGTGCTGGAGCCGACTTCTTCGCGCCGGCCGATGAGCCGCCGGAAGTACGCTGCGACGGCCGGTCCGTCGATGGCGAGTCGCCGCGCTGCGACATCGATGATGAGCAGACTCGCAGCGATGATCACGAGCAGATCCCAGATGGCCTTGGCGCTCTTGGGGATGGCGAGTCGCTCGCGGTGGAAGAGGTCGACATCTTCCGGCGCGAGGCCGGCTTGAAGGACGCGGCCGCCGGTCATCTCTGCGAGTTGGCGGAGCAGCGCGCCGTTGTGCGTGACCGCTCGGAACTCTCTTGAATAAGGCACGGTAACTGCTGCGCGAAGATTGCCTTGGTGCTCCGCGCCGCTGGAATACGAAATGTTGATGAGGTGATTGCCGGTTTCCTCGAGTCGGAACTGACCGCGATAGCGTCCGGGGCCGACCTGTTGGAGCGGCAGCGGTTCCGCTTCACCTCGCGGCGTGATGACGACGCCGCGCGTCTGGAGAAAATTGAGAAAGGAAGCGTCACCTTCGAGGGCTTCGACTTCAACGGTTGCGACGTCGCCATCCACGTTGGTGTTGACCGTCATGTTGGCGGGCGAACTCGGGCGCATCACCCAGCGGATGGCCTGTCCCCAGAATGCTTGAAAATCCGGCCAGCCGAGCCAGAGATTGCCCCAACGGCCCATGGCGTCGGACGTGAATGCGATGGATTTGCCCAGGCCGTAGTTCCAGTGCGCGACGATCGGATCCTGTCCCTCTTCGGTCACGTGGACGATCGGGTTCTGGGCAAGTCCTTCGCGCTGCGCGGTCAGGACGTAGCCGCGAATACCCGGCACGGCGCTGAAGCCCTCGACGGGGCCGGGCAGGCGGCTGACGACCTGTGGTTGGTAGTCACCTTCCTGAATGAGCGAGCGTGAGACGAGGGTCGCTTCCTTGATGAAGATTTCGGGCAGTTGTGTCGGGTTGAGCACGTGGTAGAAACGCCCGCCGGTGGTGTCGGCGATGTTCTGCATTTTGTTGCGATCCATCGCGCTGCCGTGGCCGATCACCATGACGGCGCTGATGGTGATCTGCGCGCTGACGAACTTGCGCATCAGCGAAGGCGGGGGAGCGGCAGGATCACCATCTGAAATGATGATGATGTGCTTCTGCCCTGCATTGAGCGTTGACAGGCCGTCGAACGCCAATTGCAGCATGGGGCCGAAGTCTTTCATGTCGCCCATGGTGAGTTTTTTGGTGGCGTCGATCGCGGCCGCTTTGTCGCCTGCGAGTTGCAACGGGAGGATCCAACCGGCCCCCATATTGGCGCGATTCTGGAAGTCGTATTCGATGATGCCGACGTAATCGAGACGTGAGAGCGCGTTGATCGCGGCCCGCGCAGTTTCCTGCGCCCAGAAGTTGCCTTGCGGCATTTCGCAGGAGTGCATCACCAGCGCGAGCGCGCCGCGCGGCATCTGGCGCGTCTGCGGCGGATCGAGCTTTACCGGCAGCGCTTTGGAGGTTTCCGACTCGATCCATCCGCCGGCTCCGAACGATTGCGGCCCGCCCAGCATGATGAGCCCACCGCCCAGGTCATGGACGTAGGCATGCAGCATGCGATCCTGCGCATCATCGAACGACCAGCGCGGCACATTGGCGAGGACGACGGCGTCGTAGCCGCTGAGCGTCACCAGGCCGCCGGTGAGCAGCGCGGGATTCATCTGCTCCACGACGATGTCACTTTCGGTGAGCGCCTGGATCAGTGCTGCGGTCTCCACTGGATTCTCATCAAGCACGAGGACGCGCCCCTCGCTGCCCACGAAGGTCACCGCCATCGCAGTGTTGTTCTGCGTGATGGTGTCCATGTTGGGCGAGTCGGGCTCGAAGGTGGCTTCGAAGATGGCCGGCCGGGGTTCATCGAGTCTGATCGTCAGCGGAATCACGTTGGTTCCAGCCGAAAGCGTGACACGCCGGCCTGGTCCCTCTTCATCGGGTGAAAGGTCAAGCGGTTCGTCGTTGAGTCGCAGGATGACGGTTCCGCTTGCCTCGGCCTGACTTCGCAGCACCAGACGCACAGGAATCGTTTGACCCAGTCGCGCCTGTGCGGGCGCTTGGATGCGCTCGAACATCACTTCGCTGCGGTGTGCGTACTCGAGGATGAGGACATCGATCGGTACGTTGTTCGCTTTTGCGATTTCGGCGACCGCCAGTACCGAGTCGCTTGTCTCGTTGCCGTCGGACGCCAGAACGATCCGGTTCGCAGTGTCGTCCGGCATGACCGCCATGGCGAGCCGCATACCGGCGGCAAGATCGGTCGCCGCGCGATCACCTTCGTCAACACCGAGCGTGATGTCGGAGTCATGGCGCGGCATCGCGGTGATGGCAGCGTCCTTGGCGGTAATGACACAGGCGAGACGATCATCGGGCTCACGCAGCTCGGCCGCTGCACGGAGAAAATCAAACGCCCGGTCCTTGAGTTCGAGGGGGACCGAATGACTGCGATCGAGCACGACCGAAACGGTCAACCCTTCGCCGCGCTTCTCCCAGCTCGGATTGGTGAGCGCAAAGGTGAGGATGCCGATCAGCAATACGCGCAGAAGAAATGTAGTGATGATCTTCGCGCGCGATTGCACGCCGAAGCTGCGCCATGCAATGAGCAGCGCGGGCACGACCAGCAGCAGGAGAAGGAGCCAGCCGGGCCGCTCGAAATGAATGGGAAGATCATTGAACATTGTCGTCGATCATTCTGAACCGGCGTTCGCTGTCGCTTACGGCTTCACCCGCGCTGCATCGCCGTCATTCTAAGGTGTTTTGATCCTCTGCACACGGTTGTTGCCTGAATCGAGAACATAAAGATGTTGATCATCGCCCGCGATCGCCCACGGGCTGGTCAACTCGCCCGGCTCTCTGCCGAGCCGGCCGAATGTGCCGATCGGCTGCTCGCTCGCGGTGAACTTCTGCAACCTGGCATTGTGATATTCGACGACAAGGATGCTGCCATCGTGGAGAAACACGATGTCATAGGGATAGGCAAATTCGCCAAGGCCGGCGCCGGGCGATCCGAACGTGCGTCGGAATTCGCCCTGCGCGCTGAAGACCTGAATGCGGTGATTGCAGGCGTCCGCGATGTAGAGCTCCCGCTGACCGGGAGCAAACGCCATGGATTGCGGCCGGTTGAACTGCGCTTCATCGGCGCCGGGTGTGCCGAACTCAAAGAGATACATCCCTTCGTGGTCGAACACCTGCACGCGATCGTTGCCGCCTGTTTCTGCGACGTAGAACGTGCCATCGGGGCCGGCCAGAACGCGCGTGGGATAGATGAACTGGCCCGGACCCGTGCCATACTCACCGAAGCGCATCAGCTCATTGCCCTCGCTGTCGTAGACCAGCACGCGATGGTAGTGCGTATCAGCAACGAGCAGGCGGCCTTCAGCGTCAACACTCAATCCGACCGGAAAGCCGACTTCCGAATCAGGGATGTTCCACACGACCTGGACGGCGCCCTCCATGTCGAACCGTTGAATGCGTGATGAACGGTCGACGATGTAGATGTAGCCGCGCTCGTGGTCGATCGCAATGGATCGCGGCAGGTTGAATTGGCCCGGTGCGCGGCCGGCAAAGCCGAAGACCAGTTCAGTGTGCAGCAGGGCCGGATCGCGTTCGTACTCTTCTTCACAACCGGCGAGAAGCGCGACACCGAAGATGAATCCCAACAGGCAGAGCGTTCGTGTAGACGTGTACAGCAACGACCTTGCGACAGCGACCGAGAGCTGGCTCAGCGAGCTCCACCGTCTCATCATCCTGCACCTCCGCTGCGCCCATGCGCGATGCGGCTGACTGCGCTGACAACGATCGCGGCGGCGGCTGCCATGAGGACATAGGCGCCGGCTGCGAGGATGACCGTTTGTGGCCGCTGATAGTGCATGTCGTTGAGAATGCTTGTTGTAATGGCGTCGAAGCCCGGCGGCCTGACCTGGGCAGTGATCGGAATCTCACTTGATGAAAGGACGAGCGCGACCGTAAACGCGGCCGCGCCTGCTGCCAGCATCCGGGGCCGGGCCGTGCGCCAAAGCCCCGTGAGCGTTCCCGCGCCGTCAAGCGCGCGGAGTTCGCGAAGTTGAACCGGCTCTCGCACAGCAAGCCAGTATCCCAGCAACGCGCCGATGAAGGCAAATTGTGTGGTATGGCCGATGACGATGATGACGGGCGAAAGATAGAGTGCATCGCCGATCAGCGGCCATGGCCGGTTGAATGCTGCGATCAGTGCGGCTCCGATGAGCGTGCCTGGGAGCGCGGCAGCAATGATCCAGCTGACGGCCTGAAGGTGCGCGATCGCGCGTACCCACGCGCGTCGATCCTGCCACATCGCAAACAGCCCGGCCGCAACAACAGCGCAGATGATGCCGGTCGCGCACGCAATCAACAGCATGTGCAGAAAGCCCCGGCCGTAGAACGTCAGGAACTGGTCGATCTGTTCGCCGACGCTGCGCCCGCTGGTGGTGAAGTTTCGAGCAAGAAGCGCAAGCGGCAGTGCAAAGGCGACCGTCCACAACGTCAACGAGAAGATGCCTGGAAACAGTCCATGAGGGATGACGCGGGTGACCTGCTTGCGGGCGCGCATCGTGAGAGCAAGCAGCACCCAGATTGCCCCAGCCCCCGCGACGATCACGGCCATCGCAGGTATCGACGCAACGAGTACATCCCGCTGCGTCGCGCCAAGGGCAGCGATCGCGCGAAGTTCATTGCCAAAGGTGAACACCTCGGCAAGATCGAATGAGGTCGTGTTTGCAAACGTTGCGAAGAAAACGATCAGTGAGCCCAGCGCCAGTCCCGGCCCGTCGGTACGCAGCCGATCAAGCCAGCGCCGCGCAAATCCGGCGCCATCCAAGGCGAGCAGCTCATCGCGCTGAGCCGGCCGTGCTGCGACGGAACCCGCAACGCACCACGCAACGATCGGCCACGACCAGCAGAGGAAACCAACGAGCAGCGTCGCATGACGCAGGTTCCTCACCTGCCCATGTTCAATAGCCCATCGAAACAACCAGGTATCGGCCGGCCATGCCTGCCACCATGCAAAGAAGACGATGTACGCGGGCAGACAGATCGGCACGAGCAGTAATGTGGCGATGGGCACGAAGCCCCGGCCGGCCACGATGCGCTGTCCCAGCACGCGCCCTGGCAGCCAACCCAGCACGAGCGCGCCAGTCGCAGCCGTCAAAGCCCATGCTGCACTGACGATCATCAACGACGTGGTTTGTCGAACCTCGATGCCTGAGGTCGGCTGAGCGCGAACAGCATCAAACGCAGCAAGTGCCGGCCACGCGATGGCGATGGTCCAGATCACGCTTGCTGCTATGCCGAATATCCACCCGCTGCCGCGCATCGTCTGGTGCCTTCAGGTCAAGAGAAATCACCCGCAGTATCGCCTGAGCCAGGCCGCAGGGGCCGCGGAAGACAACGGGCGATCCAATGCAAAGGGTACCGAAAGCACCGCATCGGTGTGCATCCAATTTAGAACAGCTCACGAAACGAGATTCAACAGGATTGAGAAGTGAATACGGCCGAACACGCGCTGGCAACTCCCCCTCCATCCTTCAGAAAAGAGGCCCTCTTCTGCCCTCAGTGTTTCAATCTCTTCGGTGCTCTTATGCTTCTACAGCTCCGGATTCTGCACCGGATTCGCTCTCGCACTTGGCGCGGTTTTTCTCCACGCGATTGATGTGAACGAGCAGCAGCGCCATGCCGCACAGGAGCATGACGTCCGCAATGTTGAAGACCCAGGGAAACACCTCCGGGCTGCCGCCGAAAATTCGCGGCCAGCGCAAGCCGAAGGGCAGTTCCCATCCGGCGAGCATATAGAGGAAGTCGCGCACCACGCCGTAGACCATTCGGTCATACAGATTGCCAAGCCCACCAGCAAGAACCAGAGCCAGGCCCACATGCGCGAGCTTCTCATGTGCCCGGGTGTAGCGCGCGAAGATGAAAAGTCCCGCTACAAGTGCCATCACCGTGAATGCAATGAAGAACATTCGGCGGTGTTCACCGATGCCGAAGACCGCGCCGCGGTTGATGACCAGGCGGAACTTCAACAACCCGCCGGGCAGCACTGCGATGCCCTCGTGCGGCGGAATCGGATCGATTGTGGGATGTGAAAGCAGCGACTCCCGATCCAGGACGACCGGATCGTCTGCGACGTTGTTGAAGGTCCAGTATTTGGAGCCAAGATCAAGCGCCAAACCGAGCGCCAACACCAGCAGCAACACCAGCCATGCAGCAGGCGATCGCCATGCACGGCGGCTCTGCGGCGAGGGTGAATGACGATCGGACGGTGATGTATCCATTCGTTTACTCGATGATCCTTCCGGCGAGGCAAGTCAGCGGGCCTGCTCACCTCACCTTATCACCGAATCACCGTCTCATCCTCAATTCATCAACGCGACTGCTGGCTTTCGACGATGCGAGCCGCTTCGATCGTGTACCGCGCCCATGGTTTAGCGTCGAGCCGCGCCTTGGGAATGTCTTTGCCAGTCATCATACAGACGCCGTACGTCTTGTCCTCAATGCGTTGAAGGGCCTCATCGATTTCGCGCAGTTGCTTGCGTTCCGTCTCGGCGAGTCCAAGCGTGAAGTCCTGATCGTACGTGTCGCTGCCGATGTCAGCCATATGAATTGGCATGTGGGAGACATCGCCGCCGCTCGACCTGAGGGCGGCCGTTTCCATCGCATCGAGATCGCCGATGATGTCGGCTCGCTTCTCAAGAAGGATCTGGCGGTAATGGTTGAGTTCCTTCTTGGAAAGTCTCGTCTTGGTCGGCTTGGGCGGCGCTTCTTCCTCGGCGACGACCGCCGATGCGGCGGTATTTCGAGTCTTCTTGCGCGGAGCGCCTTGCGTCGAGATCATTCGAACGCGGCGGCCGTTGATGAAGACATATCCCTTGTCATCCACCGCCGCTGCGCTGGCGACCTCTGCCACTGATCTTGCCTTCTTGCTGCGTGCGGAGGTCTCCTGCGATGTGCCGTTTGCGCCTGCGGTGGACTTTCTCTTCTTCGAGGTTGATGGGGCCTTCTTGGCGGTTTTCATCGTGCCGCTTGCGGCACGGGGGGTTTTTTTGGTGGTCGGTTTCTTCTGCATGGCGCCGCGTGATGCCTTCTTGCGCGTCGTGGTCTTGGCCTTGGATTTGGAAGTCTTCTTCGTCGTTTGCTTTGATTTGACGCTGGACGTTTTGGACTTCGTCTTCGCTTTGGCCGTGGTCTTTGCCTTGGTCTTCCGCTTTGTGGTCACCGATTTCTTCTTTGAGGCGGTGGTCTTGGCGGAGCGGCTGCGCGCAGCGGGCTTCGTCGCCGACTTCTTCTTTCGGGTCGTCTTCCGTGTCGTCTTTCGGCTGGTCTTGGCCACGTGTGGATTCCTAGCGGGCGAGGTGCATCATGGCGGGTTCTCAGCCGCTCTCCGGCGCCTGCCCAGGGGCGCGGATGATAGTGGCCCCATTGGAACCCGTCAATACACCACGGCCGGGGCAGGCAGCTCGCCAAATCCGCTGCGTTACGATTCCACATTGTTATTCCGCACCTTCCAGGAGGCCCGCTTGCAGGTCTTCGCCCAGCCGCCACACCACGCTGGCCGGGCGACCCTCGAACTCCACCCTGAACGCCACTCGCGCCCGGGGGATGTCGATATACGCGATTCCCATCGCATGGCATTCATCGACGGTGCGATTGAGCATGGCGACCGCGGCGTCGCGCTCCTGAGTCAGCCGCGCATGGCCAAGCCCGTTCGGACACCTCGCTAACTCCCGGCGGACGCGCTGCGCCGTGTTGTAGGCATCAACTGCATCGCTCAGCACGCGCTCAACATACGGCAACGCCTGACTCACCTCCTCGGCACTGAAGATTCTTTCGGCAGCGACTTCGCGGCCGAGCGGGGGAGTGACTTGTGTCTTCGATGCGACCGTGCGTCTCATTCCGGCTCTCCTTTCTCTACGTGACCGGCTTACATCGTGGAAGAGCGGCCATGTGCAGACCATCGGAAACGCGCTGGCTTATGTCACATCCGCATGAGTGAACCGCCGTAGAGAATGGACATGGCGTTGGCACGCAACCCAAGTGTCATGAGAGTATCATCCGCCACATGAGAACCGCAACGGATGCGTGCGATGTCGGCTTGGTCGGCCTGGGCGTCATGGGGCGCAACCTTGCGCTCAACATTGCGGATCACGGCTACCGCATTGCGGTGTACAACCGCACCGTCTCGGCCACGCACGAGTTCATCCAGGAAGACCCGCACGAGAATGTCGTCCCACATGAGGATCTGAAGGCCTTGGTGAGCGCGCTCAACCGGCCGCGCATCATCGTCGTGCTCGTTGCGGCCGGGAAGCCGGTTGATCTCGTCTGCCAGTCGCTACTGGATGCCGGGGTGCAAGCGGACGATATCGTTGTGGACGGCGGAAACTCATTGTGGACCGACACGATTCGTCGAGAGCGCGAGTATCGCGGGCGGCTCACCTTCTTTGGATCGGGGGTGTCCGGCGGCGAGCTTGGCGCACGCTTCGGTCCTTCACTGATGCCGGGCGGCGACATGAACGCCTGGCAGCGGTTGCGTCCGATCTGGGAAGCGATCGCAGCAAAGGTTGATCCCGAAACCGGAAAGGAAGTGCCGGTATCGCAGCAGGCCGGGCATCATGCGCCGCTGGAACCATGCACGGCCTACATCGGTCCCAACGGTGCCGGCCACTACGTCAAGATGGTGCACAACGGCATCGAGTATGCCGACATGCAGCTCATCTGCGAGGCATATCACCTGCTGCGCGAGTGCGCGAACCTGACGCCGCCTGAGATCGGCGATGTCTTTGGGGCGTGGAACACGGGCGATCTCGACAGTTTCCTGATTGAGATTACGGCCGACATTCTCCGGCAGGCCGATCCGGTCACAGGGCGTCCCTTCGTCGATGTGGTGCTTGACCGCGCCGGACAAAAGGGGACGGGGAAATGGACTGCGGTGAACGCTCTCGATATGGGAACACCAGCGACGACCATCGGCGAAGCGGTGTTCGCCCGGGCGATGAGCGCGATTAAGGATGAACGCGTTCATGCGGCGGGCATCCTTGCCGGCAAGCGCGGGGCGTGCGAGGTCCAGGGGCCGGCCTTCGTTGAGCAGGTGCGCGATGCGCTGTACTGCTCGAAAATCTGCGCCTATGCCCAGGGGTTCCAACTCATGGCAGCCGCCCAGCGCGAATATGACTGGCAACTGAACTTTGGCGAGATCGCTCGAATCTGGCGCGGTGGGTGCATCATTCGCGCAGCGTTTCTTCAGAAGATCACCGAGGCATATCAGCGCACGCCGAACCTGGCCAATCTTGTGCTCGACCCCTATTTCAGCGGCCAGATTGCAAACCTTCAGGACGCATGGCGCAGGGTCGTAGCGCAGGCCGCAATGGTCGGCGTGCCGGTGCCCGCTTTCGCATCCGCACTGGCGTACTTCGATAGCTACCGCAGCGATCGATTGCCGGCGAACCTGCTCCAGGCGCAGCGCGATTATTTCGGCGCGCACACGTATGAGCGCGTCGATCAGCCCCGCGGCATGCACTTTCACATCGACTGGCCGGATCCGCAGCGACCCCAGGTGCAGGTGTCATGAGGTGATCGCGCGCCCTCGCCGTTACACTGTAGCGCATGAATCAGCAGAACCTGTGGGCGCCGTGGCGCATGGCGTACTTGCGCGATCTTGAGCGACGGGCCGATCGTGACACGCCGCTTGTCTCCGGCGATTCCTCAGCAAGTTTCCTCACCGATTATTGGAAGTCGCCTCAGGACGATGAACGTCATCTCGTGGTCTTTCGCAATGATCAGGGCATGATCCTGCTCAATCGCTACCCGTATGCGAACGGCCACCTGTTGACGGCGTTGGGTGAAGCTCGCCCGACACTTCTGGATTACGAACCCGCGCAGCGTCGCGAGTTCTGGAACCTCGTTGAGCTTGCTGCCGCACTCATGCAGCGCACACTGTCGCCACAGGGAATCAACTTCGGCATCAATCAGGGGGAAGCGGCGGGAGCGGGTGTGCCCGGGCACCTTCACGCACACCTTGTGCCGAGGTGGAGCGCCGATACCAATTTCATCACGGTGGTTGGCGCGGTGCGCGTCATTCCTGATGCGCTGGAGCGGATGGCTGCGGAGTATCGAGACGTGGCGCAGCGAATGACGGCCGAGGCAACCTAGCGCGCGGTCGCTTCAGCGCGAACTTCTCTGAGCACCGTGACCTTGATTTCGCCGGGGAAAGTCATCTCATCCTCGACTTTCTTCGCGATCTTCTTGGCGATGGCGAACGCCTCGGCATCGTCGGCCTTCTTGGCATCCACGATGACGCGCACTTCGCGGCCGGCCTGGATCGCATGAGCTTCTGTGACCGATCCGCCGCCGAGCTCCTTGGCGATGCCCTCAAGCTGCTCAAGCCGCTTGATGTACATCTCCATTGACTCTCGCCTGGCGCCCGGTCGTGCGCCGCTGATCGCATCAGCAGCCATGACGATGGGGGTGTACGGCGTCGTCGCAGGGATGTCTCCGTGATGAGCGCCGATCGCGTTCAGGACTTCTTCTGACTTCTCGCCGTACTTGCGGCAGAACTCCATGCCGATCGCCGGGTGACCGCCTTCCATTTCATGATCCATCGCCTTCCCGATGTCATGCAGAAAGCCGCACCGGCGGGCGACATCACCTTTGAGGCCGAGCTGGTCCGCGATGATCTGGCACAGGTAGGCGACCTCGATGGAGTGTCGCAGCACGTTCTGGCCGTAGGAAGTGCGGAAGTGCAGTTTGCCCATCGCTTCGACGATTTTGGGATGCAGGCCGCGAATGTTGGCCTCCATGACCGCGTCGTTTCCAGCTTTGAGAATGCGCTCGGCCATGTCCTTGCGCGTGGTTTCGACGATCTCTTCAATGCGCGAAGGGTGGACCCGGCCGTCCGCCACCAGCTTTGACAGCGCCTCGCCCGCAATGGCGCGACGGATCGGGTCGAAGCATGAGACAGCAATCACGCCCGGCGTGTCATCAACGAGGATATCGACGCCGGTGGCTCGCTCCAAGGCGCGAATGTTGCGGCCCTCCCGGCCGATGATGCGACCCTTGAGGTCATCTGATGGAATGCGGACTGAGCGAACGGTTGAGTCCGCAACGTGCTCCGCTGCGAAGCGCTGAATGGCCTGGAGCGTGATTTCTCGGCTGCGAGTGCGGGCGGCGACTTCGGCTTCGTCAATGATTTTCTGGGCGAGGATGATGCCTTCGTGTTCGGCCTCTTTGCGAACCTCATTCATGAATCGCTCGCGGGCCTGTTCTGGAGTCAAGCCGGAGAGTTCCTGGAGCCGCTGCTTCATGATCTTCTCGTCACGATCGAGCAGTTCCTGACGAGTCGTGAGATCCGCTTCGGCCTTCTTGAGGTCCGCGTCGCGGCGATCAAGGCGCTTCTCGCGTTCGTTGATCGATTCGAGTTTCTTGTCAAGGGTGTCTTCGCGCTTTTCGAGCCGCTGCTGATCCCTTTTCAGGTCAGCCCTGGCTTCGGCGATTTCCTTGTCGAGCTGCTCACGGCGTTGGCCGGCCTTCTTCTCCGCCTCCAGTTCGATGCGTTGGCGCGATGCCTCTGCTTCGGCGGCAGCAGCGGCGGTAATCTGCTCGGCATCGTGTTTCGCCCGGCGGAGGGTATTGCCGGTGATGATGCCCAGCAGCGCCCATGCGATTGCAGCGCCGACGATCAGGGCGCTGATCGCTATCACGGTCTCAGTCACAAGAGCTAGAACGATCACGGCGATAACCCCGCATGGTTACCGACCCGTACCGAGACACGACAACATCAGCGTGATCGATGCGCTGGTTCACCACAATCTGTCGCAGGAGCGATCAAGCCGCAGAACGCAGAATCGGTTCAACACTGGAATTCAGCGTTTGCGGTTCATCGTAAAGGAAGTGAATCGTTCGGATTGATCGCTCCAATTGCTGCGAAAGGTGGTGAGCCGGAAGAATATCGATCGTCAACAGTTCAATGTATACAGCCGCTTCAGCGAAAGGGGCTTCAGCGACTGCTTCGCCTGAGCGCTGCCGAATGATCGAACACCGCGGGCGAAGAGTGAACGGTTTGCGCCCCATGTGTCGGGACGGGCCGTGGATAAAAAGCGCCGGCCGCGTTCTCAGAACGCAGCGATGACGCCGAATTGGTACGTAGTGTATTATGCTGGGCAGATGCCGGATTGTCCAGTCGGCTTGGAACTGGCGTGTTCGGCGGCGGGCGTGGCTTGCCGCCCCTCGGCTCCAGGCACCTTGCCCGTGCGGCGTCTCTGGGTCAGTAAACGGCCAAAGAAGCACCCGGAACGCTGAGACAAGCATCTGACGGAAAAAAACTAGATCAGAGCAGCCAGTTTATAGCCGACCGCCCAACTCCCATGCCTGCCATCGTCAACTGGTTTCTGCGGCTGATCATCACCAATCCGATCTGCATGCGGCTTGTGCAGGGCGGTTCAAAGCGCGTGCGCCATCTCTATATCAGATCCGGCTACCTCGGGGTCATGATCGTGGTGCTGCTGTTCTCATTACTGACCTCCGCCACGACCGGGCTTTCGATGCGCGGCCTGGCGTCGGAAGCGGCGCGCATGTTTCAGACGGTCAGTTACCTGCAGGTCGGCTTGATCTGCCTCCTCGCGCCCGTCTTCATGGCCGGGGCCATCGCTCAGGAAGCGAACCCACGGACCTGGGACATCCTGCTCACCACGCCGCTGAATAATCTTCAGATCGTCCTGGGGCAGTTGTTCGGCCGTCTGTTCTTTATCATCGCGCTGCTGTTCTCTTCGCTGCCGCTATTCGCGGTGACGCAGTACTTCGGCGGGGTGCAGACCGATGCAATCTTCGCCAGTTACGCGATTGCAGGAGCCAGCGCGTTGCTGGTGGCATCGATCGCCATCACCTTGAGTGTGACGCGCACGGCGGGTCGGCGCGCCGTGTTCATCTTCTATATCACCGTCGTGATGTACCTGTTCATCACGTATGCAGTTGATGTGCAGATCCGTCAGCCGGTGGGGCCCGGCTCGATGGCGGCTCATACGACCTTCATGACGCCGCTCAATCCGTTTCTTGCGCTTCGGGTTCTGCTGCAGTCAAACACCTACGTACCGCACGACCCGATCGATCTGGCGGGCTACCCATGGCCGGTGCGGGTGTGGTTCACGCAACCCGTCGCGGCGTTCAATTGGCTGTGCGTACTCATCAGCATCGGGCTGATGGCGTTTTCGACAATTCGTCTGCGCGTCATCGGCGCCCGAACCGGTTCAGTGCCATGGTACCGGCGGCTTTTGGGCCTCGGCGCGAAGGGCTCCGATGAGCGGCCCGCGCGGCATGTCTGGCACAATCCTATTGCCTGGCGCGAGGCGGTTGCTCGTGGGAAAAGCTTGGCTGCCATCGCCGGCCGCTGGGGCTTTGCGGCGCTGGGCGTGCTTACGGCCGTCGCATTGATCGCGCTGTATCACTTCGGAACGCTGACCGCAGATCAACTCCAGGCCGCGATCATGGCGATTCTCGGCGCTGAGATCGTCATCATCACCCTTGCTGCGCTCAACATGAGCGCAACGGCGGTGACGCGGGAACGTGAAGACGGCGGGCTTGACATTATCCTCACCACGCCGGTACAGCCGGGGCCTTACATCGCAGGGAAGTTGCGCGGCCTGATTCAGTTTCTGCTTCCGATGATGCTCGTGCCCGTGGCGACGCTGCTGCTGCTTGCGATTTATGTCGCAACTGATGGTCTCTGGGGTGAAGCCGGCGCAGAGGTGACGCGTATGGTCCAGACGCAGACGCGTACATTCCCGCTGGTGCTGCCCGAGGCAGCGATCGCGCTGCCGCTCATCTTTGCACCGTTTATTGCATTTTGCGTGATGGTCGGCCTGCAATGGTCCATCAAGAGCAAAGGTACGATTGGATCGGTCATCGCATCCGTGGGCATCGTGATCGCCGTGGCAGGCGTCATCAGTTTGTGTGGCTACGCCGGCAGGGACAATCTCGGCGTGTTGAGCGGCGTCCTCAATGCGTTCAGCCCGGTGAACCTGCTCTACGCGATCGTGTATCCGGTCGACGCAGTACCCGGGGCGGTCCGAGCGAGCACCTCGGCGGGGCGGGCGAGCATGATCGTCGGTGCGGCCATAGCTGGCGGGGTGTACGCCGCGGTCGTGTATGGCATGTACACGAACATGAAGCGCACCTTCATGATGACCGTGCGCAAGCTGGCCGGCACCGGCTGAGACGCAACAGCGCACGAGGTCTTCGGGGCCTATTCGTAAGCCGCTGTTCTGAAACACCGCGCGAAATCGTCGAACGCGCGATGCATCGGTCCTGGGCAAGGTAGAGTGGGGACATCAACTTCATCGAAGGCCCTGCCTGTGACGCTCCCCCAATGCTGTTACGTTGTTGCGACCGATGATGCGGACATGCTTGTAATGGCGCATGCATCGATCCTTTCACTCCGCCATCAACATCCGGCGGCGCGCGTGCGGCTTGTCATGGACACCGAAACCGAGGCGCTGCTCACGCGCGCATACCCCGCGCTCCGGGAGATCGGCGCTGACCTGCTTTCGATTGCGGCAGATGCTGGCGATCCACCCGCCAATTCGCGCTGGCTCAAGACGCAACTGCGGGACATCGTGCGTGGCGACTTCATCTTTCTCGATATTGACACCGTCGTCCTCCGTGACATCAGCGCCGTCGCAGCCCACGAGGCGACGCTCGCAGGCGCCATGGATGACAACAGCATGGACGGCTTCGACCCCGGCCTCTGCAGGCGATTTGAGCAGCTGCGATGGGATCCGCCACGCCAGCCGTATCTCAACAGTGGCGTGCTCTTCTGGCGCGATACTCCGGAGGGACGGCGCTTGGGCCAGGCGTGGCACCAGCTGTGGAGCGAGAGCCGCCAGGTTATGGGTGATACGGATCAACCGGCGCTTCACAGAGCGATGGTTCAGACCGGCGTTTCGGTACACGTGTTGGATCAGACTCTCAATCAAAAGGTGCGCAATGGCAAGAAGCGCCTGCGCAACACCGCCGTGCTGCATTACACGACGCGAAGTGTCCTCGACAACTCATACGTCCTGCTCCACCGTATGATGCGGCAACTGAAGGAGCGCGGCTCGCTTGACTTCGGCACGCTGGAGCGAGCGAGGCGACGCAATGATCCTTGGGTCGAGCCCGTGCCGGGGATACTCGGCAATATCAACTCCGGACGTTATGGAGCGGCGCTCCGTGTGGGTTTTCGACGTCTCACCCGCCGCGGTCGCAGACTTGTGCAGGGCGCACTTTCGGGCTCATGACGCTCGCTTGCGATCTTCATGAGATTCAGATTGAATGATGATGTATAGTTCGCGGGATGAAGCGACTCGCCAGTTGTTCATCGTTCGCCTGTGTAGCCGTCGTTCTGTTATTGGGTCGTCCTTCGGTTGCGAATGAGGATGATCTTCAGTCTCTGCGCGAGCAAGTAGCGTCACTTGCGGCACAGATAGAGCGATTGGAGGCGGCATCGAACGACGACCTTTGGCTGAGCGATCGGCGCGAGACGGCGTTGCGAGGTCTTGTGCACCAGGTGCTTGCTGATGCTCAGACGCGCGCATCGCTGCTTGCCGCTCCGATCACCGCCGGCTGGGACAATGGGTTCAAGATCGGCGAGAGCGGTGGCAGCTTCTTGCTCAGGATCAGCGGGACGCTGCAGGTCCGTTACGTTTACAACCACAGCTCCGAGAGTCCCTCGCTTGATGGCGATGAGCATCGAACCGGCTTCGAAATGCGGCGGACCAAGATCGCATTTGCCGGCCATGTGCTCGATCCTTCATGGACATACAAGGTGCAAGGATCATTCGGACGTGCAGGCGGCGCGTTTGTGCTCGAAGATGCGGTCATCACCAGAAAGTTCGGGGGTGGATGGCAGGTGAGCGTTGGCCAGTTCAAGCCGCCATTTTTGCGCGAGCGCCTCGTGTCGGGCGCCCGTCAACTCACGGTGGATCGGTCGCTCATCAATGCTCAGCGCAATCAGGGCTACGCGCAGGGCGTGCAAGCTTCATTCGCTGGGCAGCAGTTTCGCGCGAGCGCGATGTATCACGATGGCTTTGCGACTGCCAATTCCTCGTGGAATCTTGCCGAGATTGAATTCGCTCTCACCGGACGCGCTGAGCTGCTCGTTGCGGGCGACTGGAAGCAGTTCGACGACTTCACATCGTTTCCCGGCGAAGACTTCGGACTGATGCTCGGGGCTGCAGCGCATTATCAGGACGGTGAATACGGCTTCGCGGGTGCGACTGCGCCCTTCTGGTTCGGCGCGGCCGGTATGGAGGAGAAGGAGTTCATGTGGACGGTGGATGCCTCGCTGGAGTTCGGCGGCGCGAACCTCTTCGCTGCGTTCGTCGGCAGGCACCTTGATGTCGCAGATGCGGACCGGTTCGGCATCGTCGTGCAAGGCGGGTTCTTTGTGACCGATGACTGGGAACTTTTCGGCCGCTATGAATGGTACGACTTCGATGCGCCGGGCATCGCCGACCTGAGCGTTGTAACGGTTGGGGTGAACAGGTACTTTGCGAAACACGCTCTCAAATGGTCCACTGATGTCGGTTACGGCATCAACGAGGTCGATCCCGTCTTCGCAAGCACGAGTGCCGGGTGGCGCGGCGATGCAGCGGGCGCGGATGGGCAGATTGTCGTCCGCTCGCAATTGCAACTGCTGTTCTAGAGTGCGGACGTTCACTCCCTATCCACCTGTACGATCTCTTCCGACCGCCACCACGCATCTGGCGGTATCCACTCGTGCTCGCGCG
>CAZFZT010000038.1:2249-11463 GCA_964523675.1 uncultured Isosphaeraceae bacterium | reverse complement strand
GTGAAAGAGGCGATCGGGCAGTGGGTGGGCGCGGCGACTCGGTTACGATGTGGCTAAACTAGGATATGGTCCAGTTGAAGCACAGGTCATGAAAGTTTCAGTCACTTCTCTAATGGCAGTAATGCTTCTTGGCGGATGCGCATCCGGACAAGGGTTGCGGCCCGTCGGTAATGCTGAATTGAGGACGATCACGGTGACGCCGGGCTACCAGAGCATCTACGGCGGCGGCGTGTACAGCGTTCGCGAGAAGACCTACGGCCCGAATGGTAAGACAACCTATCGAACGATTACCGTCACGCCGGGGTATCAGAGCATCTACGGTGGGAATGTCGTGGTGGAGGAGCGTGAACAGTAATATATGGACGGAGGATTTAAGTCATGGAAAGAGCACGTCGGAAACTCCCCGAGACTGCCAATGGACGACGAAGCAACCCGCCGTGTCGCCACTTCGTTCAGTATCACAACGTTGATCAGATGGGAGGTCCGCCTACGGATCCATTCTGTGTCTGGACAAACAAAGAAACAGAGTTAGATGAGGGCGACCGCATTTGGCTAGTCGTTGGAGACGGGGGATGTCCAAAGCGGTTCTATCTGTATAGCACATTTATTGTCCGGCAGATTGAAAGTTGTTTGCATAGGGGCTTTCGAACAAGAATACGTGGGATCAACGGCAAGGTGTTCGATCGAAGTGTGCCGTTGAACGATGAGTACTGGTTTGATTCATTGAAGGAACGAATCGGACGAGGCGCATTCGGTCTAACCAGGATCCAAAGAGTCGGACTGATTGGCCGTCTTCGCGAGATCGGTGAGTGTTGAATGTGAGTCGAACCAATCTCGGCCTCATCGCCGCCGAGGGGCAACTGCCCATCCTCGTCGCGCGCGGCATGAGGGCCGCCGGGGTGCGCGTGTGCTGTGTCGGCCTGCGCGGCCAGTTTGATCCGGCGTTGCCGGGCGTGTGCGATTCGTTTGCAACCGCCGGCATCGCGCGGCTTGGGCGATGGATTCGTGTCCTCAAGAAGCAGGGCGTGTCCCAAGCGGTCATGGTCGGCCGCATCGAGAAGCAGCGCATGCACGACCCGTGGCGGTTCATCAAACACATGGCCGGCGTCGTGCCCGACTACCGCGCGGTGCGTTTGTGGTACCGTCATCTGCGCCACGATCGCAGAACGCCTGCGATCCTCGCAGCCCTTGCGGATGAACTTGCCACGAGCGGAATTACCTTGATCGACTCGACGACGTATATCCCCGATCATTTGGCGACGCTCGGCACGATGGGGCGCATCGAGCCGACGCCGCAACAGCGCGCCGATATCGAGTTTGCCTGGCCGCTGCTTTCGCAGATGGTGGACCTTGATGTGAGTCAGGCGATTGCGGTGCGCGAGCGCGATGTGATCGCCGTCGAAGCGGTGGAGGGCACGGATGCGCTGATCGATCGCGCCGGTCAGTATTGCAAGCGCAAGGGCTGGACGCTGCTCAAGACGGCGAAGGGCGATCACGACATGCGGGCGGATGTGCCGGTGATCGGCGTGCAGACGATCGAGCGCGTGGCACGCTGCGGCGGTGGATGTATCGCGCTGGGAGTCGGCCGGGTGATTCTGATCGACAAACCCGCGGTCATCGCGGCGGCGGATCGGCTGAACATTGCGGTTGTGGGAGTTGAACGATGAAGGACAGGCAGTTTGTCACCCCGGTGCTCATACGAAACGGCGCGGCCGAGCCACTGACGCGCATTCCGCTTGACGAGCGCACGTTCAAGGAGTCATGGCTCCAGGAACTGCTCTACACCCATCCGGAAATGATCCCGGTCGGGGAGATTGAGCCGGTCTTTGAAGGACTGCGCGCGGTGGCGTGAGGTACCGACGGGCAGCGGCCCGCTCGACTTGCTCTACATGAACAGTAAGGGTTATCTGACGCTGGTGGAGACGAAGCTGTGGCGCAATCCAGAAGCCCGCCGTACCGTGGTGGCGCAGATCATCGATTACGCCAAGCGCATGTCATCGTGGACCTATGAAGACCTGCGATCGGCGGTGCTCAGTAGCCGCATGAAGGTGGAGGGAAGCGACCCGCTGATGGAACTGGCGCGTGCCGATGATGAGGATTTCGATGATCGCGAGTTTATCGACCGCGTCAACCGCAACCTGCGACTTGGGCGGTTCGTTCTCCTCATTGTCGGCGACGGCATTCACGAGGGAGTTGAACAGATGGCGGACTTTCTCAACCAGACGCCGCAACTTCAGTTTCGACTTGGGTTGATTGAGATGGGGATGTACCGTGTCGGCAACAGCGTCAAGCATGGCGAGTTTTTCGTACAGCCACGGCTTCTCGCCAGAACGCGCGAGGTGGTGCGGGCGGTTGTGGAGATTCAATACAGGACTGACCTACCCCATGTATCAGTGAGCGTACCTCTCAGTGAGGGTAAGGGTGGCACACGCGGTCCGGTTATCAGCAGAAAGGAATTCCTCGAAGAACTCAAGAAGAACACCAACGAGAAGATTGCTGCCCTTGCCGAACGAGCACTCGATGAAGCCGATTCACATGACCTGACGGTGGCTTGGGGCAACGCTGGAGCGATCTTCAAGTACGAGGATCCCGACACTGGCCACGAGTTCACTTTTGGACAATTCAATCGAAGTGGCTATCTCTCCGGCACGTGGCGGCTGTACCACCGTCTGAATCGGCTGAAGCTACCGCACGATGTGGCTGACGATTACTTGAACCGCCTGCAAAACTTGATTCCAAACTCCAAGCCGATCCAGAGGAAGACCAAGCGCGGCCCCCGCCGTATTCTGAGCATGGGGAGCCGACCCAAAAAGGATGCTCCGCCACTGGAGATGCTTCTCGAACGTCAAGACGAGTGGTTTGAGATCATTGACGAAACGATTGATCGTCTCCGCGACCTTCTCGCTGACCACGACGGGGAGTGACGATTACCTTTGTCGGTGTTGAGTGAACCCGTTTAGCCGCGACGCGCTAGCGGAGCGTGTTTGCGGCGCGGTACGTCGCCGCGCGAACGCTCCCCTTCGGGTCGCGGCTAAACGTGTATGATCGCGCTGTGAATCTGGATGAAGGGAAGTTTGTCAGCCGCGCGGGGTTGAAACTCGATCACGCCCTGCGTGAGTTCGACCTCGACGTGACCGGCTTCACCTGCGCTGACTTCGGCTGCAACGTCGGCGGGTTCACCGACTGCCTCCTTCAGCGCGGGGCGGCAAAGGTGTTTGCGATTGATACCGGGTATGGGGTGCTGGACTATCGATTGCGGACTGATCCCCGCGTGGTGGTGATGGAGAGAACCAACGCGCTTCACGCTAAGCCGCAAGCGGCTGTGGACGTCGTTGTGATCGATCTGGCGTGGACGCCGCAGCGTCATGCCATCCCGGCAGCGGTGAAGTGGCTGGGCGTTCGCGGCCGGATCATCACGCTCGTCAAGCCGCATTACGAACTTGATGAAGATGAGAAGAAGTCGCTTCTCATTGACGGCCGGCTCGAACCGGCGCACGCCGAGCGTGTGCTTCATCGCGTGCTTGAGCAAATGCCGCAGTGGGGCGCGAAACCGGTCAAATGGACGCGCTCGCCGATCACCGGTGGCAAGTCCGGGAAGCGTTCCAAGGGCGCTGGGAATGTCGAATTTCTAGTGCTGGCGGCGGTGTGTTCTTTATGAGATGAAAAAGCCCCCGCCCGAGAGGGCTGGGGGCATCGATTTGACTGATGAAGTCGAAAGTCAGAACGGGCAGACGCCGCAGGCATCGCACGAATCCGGACAGCAGTTGCCGATTTCGACACATCCCGGGTCGCACCAGCAACCATCGTCGGATTGGCCACCGCAGAAGCCCTCGCAGGATCCGTTGCACGCCTCGATGGGGCACTCCGCGCAGGCGTCGAAGCAGCAGTCGCCACGACTCATGCAATCATCATCGCACCAGCACCCGCTCGGAGCTTGACCGCCGCAATTGCCTGCGCAACTTTGATCGGGGAGGGAGCAGGTGAATGGATCAGTGTCGGGGCAGAACTCGCAGACATCCTCGCAACAGTCACCCCAACTGTGACACGCAGAGTCGCAGAAGCACCCACCGGGGGCCTGATCGAAGCAATGGCCTGCGCAACTGTTCAGATCCGGGCACGTTTCGAGTTCACAGACCTCACAAGCATTGTCACAGCAATCACCTCGTTCAACGCAACCCTCATCGCACCAGCATCCGCCAGGCGCCTGGCCCGCGCAATTGCCTGCGCAACTGAGGGCAGGATCGGGAATGGCAACTGTGATGTTGTAGTTGCCGCTCGCGCCATTCGCTGTATCCCACAGGACGGTGCAGTAGTAGCTGCCCGCCGCGAGATTGGTCCATGTCATCTCGACGTTGCCATCGAGGCACGATGAGGCAAAGTTTGCCGCGTTGATAAAGCCGTTGCAAGGGCAGTCGAAGGTGAGACTCAGCCATGAATTGCCAAACGGCCCGCCTTGGTCATTCACCGATCCACAGTAACTCAGCGAGACATCGCTGTTATGGGTCAACTCGAAGGCGATCCAGACATGACCCTGGCCTTCGTTGAAGAGTTCGCAGTCGTTCGATGAGCAGAATGTGTTGCCCTGGAACGTATGGGAGAGCGTGCCATCGCCAAGCGTGATGACTTCAGCGTCGATGCACTCATCGTTCGGCGGGGGAGCTGTCTCGCTGCAGTCAACTTCGCATACTGCGCAGTGTTCGATGGCCCACGCCGCACAAGTCGCATCCCAGTAGAAAACCCCGGGGAAACTGTTGTCGCAGCACCAGGGATCAGCAGCGCATGCAGCCATGCAGCACTCCTCGTCATTGCAGCCGGTTGTGAAGTCGGTGGTGGCGGTGCAGCAATCATTTGTGTTGTCGGCGCCGCACATCGGAGCCGGTTCATCCGCGGAAACGGTAATCGTGTAGTTCCCGGCCGAGCCCAGCTCCGGATCGTACATGACGGGGTAGTAGTAAGTTCCCGGTTCGACAATCTGCCACGTTACCTCGAAATTCCATTCATCGACACAGAATGGGAGGCCGGGCGGCGGGAGAGGCCCTGTGTCGGTGCATGGACAGTCAACCGCCAGAACCAGCCAGATGTGTGACCATTCGCCCTCGGAGCCACAGTATGAAAGGGTGACCGCAGAGGTTTCTTCGACAGTGAATGAAATCCACGCATTCCCCTGGCCGCCTACTTCGACTGGATCAAGAAGCGGGCAATCTCCAGGGGTGGCGCACTCGTTGTTGCCGGTGAAGACATGCGACTCGCCATGCCGAATGGTCGCATGCTCAGCGTCAGCACATGTGTCAGCGCACGTGCCAGTGGGCGGACAGTCACCCCAGTTGGACAGAAGTTCGAGAATATCCGGCACCCCCACGGTCCCGTCGCAGTTCACATCACCGGGGCAATTGCCTGGCTCAGCGGTGCAGTGCCAGTCTGCGAGAACGGCGAGTAACTCGAACACGCCGACCGAGTTCGAGTCATCCATGTCAGGGCAGGTGTTGCAGGGTCCGCCTGCTCCAAGCATCATGCTGACCCCGCCCACTGCGGCAAAGTATGCCGCACATCTCCTCTTGATCGTCCCCGCATTTCGGTGATACATGCCTTTCTCCTTTGAAAATAGGAGTGGCGGCAGCGGCCGCCACTGTGGTTTTCCCTTAGAGTACAAGCTCTGAATTGCATGTCAAAACGTTTTTGCAAATTATTCCAAGAGAGTATTGGCCCCGCGTTGGACCAGCGGTTATCTTGGTGTACGAGAGTTCAGTTTTTGTGGCGAGGACGAATCCATGCAGGCCGAACAGAGCCCAATCTTGTTTGAAGAGCAAGCAATCGAGGTCGTTCATGCCTTGCGCGAGGCCTTCCTCGGCCTGATCACCAGTCTGCCAAGGTCAGTCAAGCGTCCGGCGGACTTGGAACGAGCGCTCGGTCTGAGCAGGACGCTCGCTTGGCAGATTCACCGGATGGCGACAAGCTCTGATGCGCTCAAAGCCGCATCGCAGATGCCGGGTATAGCAGCGGTTCGGCAGGTGCTGGAAGCCGCCGAAGCGGTCGGCGTGCCGCAGGAACGGCTTGTGGCCGTCTCCAGTGCGATGGAACGCTTCGGATCAATGGCGGAGGTCCATGCTGGCGAGCGGGGGGCCTTTTCCACGATGCTCAAGAGCGTTGCAGGTCGCGACTCGGAAGTGATTGATCTGGCCCTGCGAAGGCGAGCTCTGCGCATCAACAGCCAGTGTTGGGGCTATCAAGTGAAGACATTCCTCGGCTGCGGAATCTACCATCCCAGCAGCAGTCCGGGATGCTTCGACATGATCGCCGTGCGCGGTCTGCATGAAGTTCGCCGCCTGCGCGGCGGGGCGCGGTTTCGCTTTGGCACTCAGCGCATCTCGGATGGAAGCGAAGCGCCACTGGGGGACCATGCAAATGGCGCGCTGTTGAATCCGCCCGCCGGACCCAAACTGCTCACGGAGTACTGTACAAAGCCATGTCCCGAACTCGTGACCGAAGTCGAAGGCGAGTTTGTCAACACTTTCCTGCGCGATGCGCCCTTGGGAAATGCGGGGCTGCAATCGATCTATGTGAGCGACGTGACGCGTGGGCGAACAGCGCAGGCGGGGCCGGGGCAGCCGAAAGGACTGCTCAACTTTGCGGCTATTCTGAAGCCGATTGAAGTACTCCTCCTGGACGTTCTGATTCATCGTGATTTATTTGGTCCGCTGGAGCCAACCGTTCATGTCTACGGCCTGCTCGACCGCGTTCCGGCCATTAATGTGCCGGGGAGTTACCGCGCCGAAGATGAAGTGCCCGTACCGGCGGAGGTTTTCAAACTGGGGGTCGGGCCAGCCGTCCTCTCTACGCCGCACGTGCCGCGCTATCGGCAGATGATTGAAGATGTGTGCCGTGATGCCGGGTGGAACATCGGTGAGTTTGATGTGTACCGTTCCACCGTCGAATGCCCCATGTTGAACACCGGTGTATGCGTAAGGTTCGACCTTCCGGATGAGCATGGTCGGTAACAGAGGTGCCTCTTTTCTTTGCGTTGGCGAAGGTGACAAAGCAGCTGCCGCGCGCGGTTGATTGGGCGTCTGCGCAAAGCTGCAAGCGGCTGTTTTGCCTATAATTCGCATCCTCTATGGCTGACTCGAACGACACGCCCATCTCATCCAATGGCGACTCACTTCCGGAAGGCGGCGGCCATGCCGGCGCTGCCGGCAAGGTGCTGGACCTCGCTATTGACAGAGAACTCCATCAGAGTTACCTCACCTATGCGATGTCCACCATCGTGGACCGCGCCCTGCCCGATGTGCGCGATGGGCTCAAGCCGTCGCAGCGGCGAATCCTCGTCGCCATGAACGACCTCAACCTCACGCCGGGCAGGCCGTTCCGTAAGTGTGCCAAGATTGCAGGCGACACCTCGGGCAATTACCACCCGCACGGCGAGTCGGTCATCTATCCCACGCTTGTCAACATGGGGCAGGACTGGAAGATGCGCGTCCTGCTCGTCGATAAGCAGGGCAACTTCGGTTCGATCGATGGCGACCCGCCCGCAGCCATGCGATACACCGAAGCGCGCATGACGGCCGCGACTGTCGCCATGCTCGAGGATATCAAGTACGAAACGGTCGACTTCAAGGCCAACTACGACGAGACGCGCCAGGAGCCGACCGTCCTTCCCGCGAAGTTCCCGAACCTGCTGGTCAACGGCTCATCGGGCATTGCGGTGGGCATGGCGTGCTCGATTCCGCCGCACAACGTCGGTGAGATCTGCGATGCGATCATCGCCACAATCGACAATCCTGCGATTGAGCTTGCCGGCTTGATGGAACACGTGAAGGGGCCGGACTTCCCGACGGGCGGCACGATCATCGGCCGGTCCGGCATTGTGGAAGCGTACGCCACCGGGCGCGGCCGCATCACGGTGCGCGGCAAGATGCATGAGGAGAAGGTCGGCGGTCGCGACTGCCTCATCATTGACGAGATTCCGTATCAGCTCGTTCAGAACAACTTGATTGAGCGCATCGTGGACGCTGCGAAGGCCGGCCGCATTGCCGACATTGCCGACGTCAAGAATTTCTCCGGCAAAAAGCACCGCACGCGCATCGTCGTGTACCTCAAGCGCGGCGCGAACCCCGATGTGGTCGAGAAGCAGTTGTACCAGTTTACGCCGCTGCAATCGACGTTCTCGATCATCAACATTGCGCTGGTGAACAAGCGGCCGCGCACGCTTTCACTCCAGCAACTGATCGAGTGTTACATTGATCACCGCAGGGAAGTCATTCGCCGGCGAACGGAATACCTGCTGCGTGAAGCGAAGAAGCAGGCGCACAAACTCGAAGCGCTCATTTACGCCGTCTGCGATATTGATGAGGTCATCAAGATCATCCGCGGCTCGCGCACTCGTGAGGAAGCGATTGAACGATTGATGGAGCGGCGGTTCCAGATTCCCAGCGACCACCGCTACGCGCCGCACATCCCGGATCGGCTTATTCAGCGATCGCAGGAAGGTGATGGCGTGGCGCTAACGCGCGTCCAGGCCGAAGCGATCGGCGGGCTGCGCCTCATCCAGCTGGTCGGCCTTGAGATTGAGAAACTCACCGGCGACTACGCCAAGCTGCTTGAAGAGATCGACGGCTACGAGCGGATCCTCGCTGATGAGCGCCTCGTGATGGACATCATTCGCGAGGACTGCCACGAAATGAAAGAGAAGTTCGGCTCGCCGCGGTTGACGGACTTTGAAGAGAGCGAACTCGAAGCGTTTGATCAAGGCGCGCTCATCGCTGAGCACAACGTGGTCGTGACGATCTCGCATCAGGGCTATGTCAAGCGTCTGCCGGTCGATACCTACCGCGAGCAGAATCGTGGCGGGCGCGGCATCAAGGGTTCGGAATCGCGCGATGGCGACTTCATCGAGCGGCTGTTCGTCGCGTCAACGCACGATGATCTGCTGTGCTTTACGAACACCGGCAGGGTGTACCGGCTTAAGGTGTATCAGATTCCGGAGATGAGCCGCACGAGCAAAGGCCGGGCCATTGTGAACCTGCTCGAACTTCGACAGGACGAGCGCATCCTTGCGTTCCTCAACATCGAGGACTTCGAGAAGTCAGAAGACTATCTGTTCTTTGCGACCGCGCAAGGCAGGGTCAAGCGAACCTCGCTCAAGGATTTCCGCAACATCAATCGGGGTGGCATCATCGCCGTGAACCTCAACGAAGGCGATCGACTCATCGATGTCGTG
>CAZFZT010000038.1:0-2239 GCA_964523675.1 uncultured Isosphaeraceae bacterium | reverse complement strand
ATCATGTGCTGCTTGCAACTGCCAATGGCATGGCGATTCGCTTCGATGAAAATGATGCGCGCGTCATGGGGCGCAACGCAGCCGGCGTCAAGGGCATCGACCTTGCCGATGGCGATGAAGTTGTCGGTCTGGTCCGCTGCGAAGACGATGCAGACCTGCTCACCGTCACCGAGAACGGCTACGGCAAGCGCACCGCGCTTACCGAATACCTTGTCCAGTCCGAAGACGGTTCGACGCGAGCGCAAAGTCGTGGCGGCAAGGGCCGGCGCGATATTCGCACGACGAAGCGCAACGGCAAGGTCGTCGCCCTGCGGGCGGTGCGTGATGGCGACTCGCTCATGTTCATCAGCGCAGGCGGCATGATCGTCCGCGTCGCAGCGGAGTCCATCAGCAGCATCGGCCGCAACACCCAAGGCGTGCGTGTCGTCAACCTCAAGGAAGGCGACCGCCTCATCGCCTCGGCCCGCGTGGTCGTTGAAAGCGACAACGGTGAAGCCGACGAGGCCGGTGAAGCAAACGCAAACGGAGAACCCGGCGAAAGCGAATAGCCGCCTGCGCTTCGTGCGAAGGCCGGACCCGCCGAGACTCTCATTCCACCCCGGCGAGCGCGGCAAGAGCACGATTCACGCGAGCCCTCGCTGAAGCATTCTTCTGAGCGGCATGAGCGCGGGTGAGAAATGATTGCGGCGGCTGCCGGGTCTATCCATCTTCGTGCCGCTGAACTGGTTCGCAGCCGACGTTGTGGCACTGCACATTCACCTTCGCGGATGCTTGTGGAGGCGGCGTGAGCTTTTATCAGACACAACTGCGAGAGCAAAGTGCTGTTGCAGGGAGGAGTTTCAGTGATGATGGGGTCCGGATGGGGTCCGGTGTGTGATTCGGTAGTCCGTAAATGGTGAGCCGCGGCGCGACGTTGCCGGTTGTTCCGTCTGGGCAATGCGTGCTTTGAGACTCGCCCCGTTTTCGCTGCGTTACCTCGTCTGCCAATTTGTACCTTTGGACGGTCGCGTTTCTGTCCGAAGGAGGTTGCAATGGTGACTGAGCAAGGTTCACGGACATGTTCTGAGCATTGGCGCCTGCGCGTGATTCGGCCACTGGTTCTGATTACCGCGCTCGCATCACTGTTATTGGCCGTTCCTTCAGTGTCAGCTGGAGATGATGGCCGGATCGGTTTCACGGTCAGGGATGCACCGGAGCCGCTGGTCGTTGATCTGCTCTGGCCGGATGCTCCCGAACGTGGTGAACCATTGGGCTCGCTGCCGGAAGGAGCGATCGATACACTTGTTCATGATGTGCTTGCGCTCGTGATGCGCACGGGCCACTCGCGGGTTGCGGTGCGCTTCAGTCAGGTTCCTGGCGAGACCGCGCAGCCACACGTCCTGGCGCAGCTGCTCGATCGGTTGCAAGCTGAGGAGACGAAGATCGAGTTTGCCATCTGGAACCTCGGCAGTGAGTCGTGGCAGGGGGACGGCGTGCAGGCGAGATTGCTTGACCGGGTCGATGCTTTCGTTCTGGCGCGATCGCTGATTCTTCATAATGGGGGTGTGAGTGAGACGCAATTCGTGCGCGACTCGCTCGGAGAGCTGCTGCAGGCATCGAACGGCCGAGCGATTCTGATGCGAACGAATGGCCGGTGGCGCGAGATCAGGGCGAGTGAGCAGAGCGATCGGGTCGAGATACTTGATCCCGCAGCCACGCTGCGCACTGGAACACGAAGAGGTCCGCTTGACTGGAATAGTCTGGATGGTCCGCATGCCCAGCGAGCAGCGGGATCTCATGGGCCTGCCAGCGGCGCACCTTCTTCTGATGGTGGAAGTGGTTCCGGTGGCGGAAGTGGTGATGGCTCATCCTCCTCAGGCGGTGGTGGGGGCGGAGGCGGCGGAGGCGGTAGCGGCAGTGGAGGCGGTGTATACGGCGGATCGGGAGGCGTTGCCGGTGGCGGTGCGATCACCGGTGACTCGACCATCGCATTCAGCCCCAAGACCGGGCAGCACGGAATTCTCGTCCGTTGCGGCGGTTCTCCGAAGACACAACAGAATCCGCTTGGCGTTGCAACGCAGATGCTTGTCAATCCGAAGGCGTTCTTCAAGAAGCATGTCGATCGCGCCAAGCAACTCCATGCGATTACAGGCAACGCCCGCGTCGTGTTTCACATGATCAACGGGTGGGACACCGAAGGCATGACTCATTCCGGCGCGGTGCTGGGGGCAATGCCGGACGCGAGAAAGGTGGAGTTCAT
>CAZFZT010000037.1:0-31335 GCA_964523675.1 uncultured Isosphaeraceae bacterium | reverse complement strand
CCGCTCAAGTCGCTCACCGACATGATCAAGGGCAAGCAGGGCCGCTTCCGCGAAAACCTCCTCGGCAAGCGCGTCGACTACTCCGCGCGCTCCGTCATTGTCGTCGGCCCGGAGCTGCGGCTGCACCAGTGCGGCCTTCCGAAGAAGATCGCCCTTGAACTCTACCAGCCGTTCATCATCCGCAAGCTCAAGGAGCACGGCCTCGCTGACACCATCAAGAGCGCCAAGCGCATGCTTGAGCGGCGTGATCCGGAAGTGTGGGACATCCTCGAGCAGGTCATCTATCAGCACCCGGTCCTCCTCAACCGCGCCCCCACGCTTCACCGCATGGGTATTCAGGCCTTTGAGCCGGTGCTCGTTGAAGGCAACGCCATCACGCTGCATCCACTCGTCTGCACGGGATACAACGCGGACTTTGACGGTGACCAGATGGCGGTCCACCTGCCGCTCTCGATTGAGGCCCAGGCCGAAGCGCATGTGCTCATGCTCTCGACGCACAACATCTTCAGCCCGGCCAACGGCGCGCCGATCATGTCGCCTTCGCAGGACATCGTCATGGGCGTCTACTTCATCACGTACATGGATGAGGGCGACACAAGGCCCGTCGAGAAGCTTCGCCATTTCCGCAACTCGGTCGAGGCCATCCTTGCGTGGGATCACGGACAGGTCGGCATTCACGAACGCATCGTCGTGAAGTTGCAGCGATTCGACACCGTGGTCAACAAGGAAAAGGGTGCGATTGAGAACCTGCCGCACCATCGCCGCATCGTGACCACCGTCGGCCGGGTGCTCTTCAGCGATATTCTCGCTGATGGCATGCCGTTCTTCAATTGCACCCTCACCAAGAAGGGGTGCAGCGACGTCATCGACCGCACTTACGAGATTCTCGGCCGGGCCAGGACGATCGAACTGCTCGACGCCCTCAAGGACATCGGCTTCAAGACCTCGACCGTCTCCGGCCTCTCGATCGGTATCACGGACCTGCGCATTCCTTCCACCAAGCAGGAACTGCTCGACGCCACGCAGAAGAAGGTCGACCGGGTCGAGCGCAACTACGACGCAGGCGCCATCACCGAGCGCGAGCGGCATAATCAGTTGCTCGACCTCTGGGCCCATTGCCGCGAACAGATCACCAAGCATCTGGTGGAAACGCTTCAGAAGGACCGCCGCGACGAGCTCGGCCGGGAAGTGCCGATCAACTCCGAAGAGGGCCGGCGTTACCTCAATCCAGTCTACCTCATGTCCACCTCCGGCGCACGCGGCAACATCAGCCAGATGCAGCAGCTCGCCGGCATGCGCGGCCTGATGGCCAAGCCCTCGGGTGAAATCATTGAGACGCCCATTCGCGCCAACTTCCGCGAAGGTCTCAACGTGCTCGAGTACTTCTCCTCAACCCACGGCGCGCGAAAGGGACTCGCAGACACGGCGCTCAAGACGGCCGACTCCGGCTATCTGACCCGCAAGCTCTACGATGTCGCTCAGGCCGTCGTCGTCAATGAACCCGACTGCGGCACGAAGATGGGCATCCCCAAGCGCGCCATCTACAAAGGCGAAGAGGTGGACGTGCCGCTGCGCGAAGCCATCATCGGTCGCACCGCGCGATACTCCATCATCAATCCCATCACTGACAAAACCATCGTCGAAGAGAATCAGCTCATCACGCACGAGGTCGCGGAGCAGATTGAGCGGCTTGGCATCGACTCCGTGCAGGTGCGCAGCCCGCTCACCTGTGACACGCCGCGCGGCGTGTGTGCGAACTGCTACGGCATGGACATGTCCACGAGCCAGCTCGTCGAAGAAGGTCTTGCCGTCGGCACCATTGCCGCTCAGTCGATCGGGGAGCCGGGCACGCAATTGACGATGCGCACGTTCCACACCGGTGGTGTTGCGTCGCGCGGCCTGCTCGAAACCTCCATCCGCTGCTCCCACAGCGGCACCATTGAACTTCGCGACTGCAATCAGGTCGAGGTCGAAGGTCCGGATGGCGCCACCTATCTGACCGCGCTCAAGCGCAACGGTGAAGTCGCCGTCATGGACGATAAAGGTCGTGAACTGGAGAAGTACAAGGTCCCCTACGGTGCAACCATTCACTTTAAGCCCGGCGAGGCCGTCAAGAAGGGCTCCACGCTGGTTGAATGGGATCCGCACCGCATGCCCATTCTCGCAGAGAAGTCCGGCACCGTGCGCTTCAAGGACATCGAGGTCGGCCTCACTGTTCGCGAAGAAGCCGCAAAGGGCGGCCGCGCTGCGGAACTCATCGTCATCGAACACACCGGTGAGAAGCATCCGCAGATCGTCGTCGAAGATGACAAGGGCACCATTCTCGACTTCCACCACCTGCCCGCTAAGGCGCGCATCGAGGTCAAGGAAGGTCAGCAGATCAATGCCGGCGAGATGCTTGCCCGCCAGCCGCGCGACGTGGCCGGCTCCGCCGACATCGTCGGTGGTCTGCCACGCGTCACCGAAATCTTCGAAGCCCGCGTGCCCAAGGAACCGGCCGTCACCGCCGAAATCTCCGGCCAGGTCGAACTGCACTCCGATAAGCGCAAGGGCAAGATGACCATTCGCGTCATTGCGCAGTCAGGTGAAGAGATCGATCACCACGTGCCGCAGGGCAAGCACCTGCTCGTGCATACCGGCGATTACGTCTCGGCAGGCGATCCGCTGACTGAAGGTCCGCTCATCCCTGCAGACATCCTGCGCATCAAGGGCGAGGAAGCGCTCTACTACTACATGCTCGACGAGGTGCAGAACGTGTACCGCGCCCAGGGCGTGCCGATTTCAGACAAGCACATCGAAGTCATTCTTCGTCAGATGCTTGGCAAGGTGCGCATCCAGTCACCCGGCGACACTTCACTGCTTCCCAACGAGGTCGTGGACAAGTTCCACTTCCGCGAGCAGAACAAGATCGCAGGCAACATGCTCCGCATCACTGATTCGGGCGACACCAACCTGCCCGTCGAGGCGCTCGTACCCAAGGACGAGGTCAAAGAAGCCAACGCACTTGCCGAAGCAGAAGGCAAGCAGCCAGCCAAGACGCGCAAGGCTCGACCCGCCACCGCGCAGGTGCTGCTGCTGGGCATCACCAAGGCGTCGCTCCAGGCCGAATCGTTCCTCTCCGGCGCATCGTTCCAGGAGACCACGAAGGTGCTTACGGAAGCGTCGCTCCGCGGCGCGGTCGACGAACTCACTGGCCTGAAGGAGAACGTCCTGCTCGGCCACCTCATCCCGGCCGGTACCGGGTTCCACCCCTACCAGAACATGAAGGTCAAGCGTCTGGTCGAGGAACCCGAGATGCCCGAGGAAGAGGAGTCGATGATCAGCGAAGCGATCGAGGCGGCGGAACTCGCCGGCGCAGAACGACGCCGCGCAGCCGAAGGCGAAGAGCCGACCGTCGTCGAAGTCCTTTCACGAGTCGAAGCCGAAGAGGAAACCGTCCCCGCTTCCGGGGGCGGCAGCGAAGATTGAGCCGGCAGGCACAGTCGCGCTGAATACATTCATCCATCAAGAACAACCGGCCGCGAAAGCGGCCGGTTGTTTATTCACCGCCGTTCACCGCGCTGTGTTCGCTCGCTCCTGATTGAGCCGAAGCAGGTTGGCGAGGATGCGCTCGTCCGTTTGCTTGCGCTGCGCGATCGCCGCCTGTTTGGCGGCGACGACCTCTTCGGAATCTTTCGACTTCCCCTTCTTGCTGATGGTGATCTCGCCTGCGCCGAACGGTTCATAGACCTTCGCCCACTCGAACCGCCAATCGCCTTCGGGGTCAATGTGCGCGTAGGCGGCGATGACGGCTTCATCAAGCCGGCGGTGTGCGAGCCGCAGCCACGACGGCCGCTCGTTGTAGAGGTTCGTAAGCGTTCTGGCCTTGAGCTTCTTGTCCTTGGCGGCGTAGGCCATGACTGCGCTTTTGTAGAGGAGTTCGCGCGCCTTTTCGTCGGTCACATCAGAGAAGTCTTCATTGATGTCCACCTGCTGCTCGATGGCTTTGATCCACTCCGGCGGGTTGAGCCAGTTCTCGCGGAGTTCGTTCAATTCCTTCGCCGCGGCGGCGATGGCTTTGTAGCGCGGATCATTGACGGGTTCACTTCCGGGCGGCCATGGCAAGGGGAAAGTCTCGAAGCAGGTGGTGTTGTTGTAGGTTGGTCGGCCGCTCTCGCCTCCGTCGCCGTGACGAGCGCCGACTCGCATGGCCCACACTTCATGGACCGCCGAATGTAGAACGCCGAAGGCGTAGTCCGTGTCAAACGCGAAGGCGAAGAGTCGGCTGTCCACGTGGGCATGAGCACCGAGCCACGCGAAGAGTCGAAACTTCGAAACGCGTGTTGTTACGAGGATTCGACTGAGACCACTGAGTGCCTCCATCATCTCGGGCCGTGGGCACTTGTGAATCCACCATCGTTCGCACAAAGACGGCTGCCGATTCTTTTGCCGTTTCGGTTTGACGTGCTTTGCGATGTAGTCGAACGGCGCTTCGAACTGCGATGCGTCTCGCTCGCTCATCGATCCCCCGAAATCGACGATAAGTTCGCCGTCGTATCGATCAGTGATCGCGTTCGTATTGAACCGTTGCTTCAACACTTCATAGCTTGACCTTCGGTTTGGATTCGGCTTCCGCATCAGCCGTAGGGCTTCATCCCACGTTACATCGAACGGGCCGCCCTTTTGGATACCCTCAAAGGAAATCCCGCTGTTCTCTGTGAGCTTTTGTGCTTGACGGAGGTCTTGACCAGTCGTCAGGTCAGCATTGATGTCTGGAACGACGAATCCATCCAACCGGCGGGTCACTTCGGTGCCATCGTCAAATCCTACGATTGATACGCGAACGGATGCACCTTCGACAACCCAGGGCCTGTTTGTCCACGTCATGAAGATGCCGCATGATCCCTTGATGCGGCGCAGAACGTCACGATTGAATTCGCCTCGTATTGCTTGCGTAGCAAGCAGGCCGACTCTCGGAAAGCCGCCTCGCTTGCTTCGCAGAATAAGCGTTCGCGCAATATCGAACCAATAGCAACAGAGATCGGACTTGCCACTGAGGTCAAACGAAGCGTTCATCGCCTGGATGTACTCCTCCGGAAGTCCGAACTCGCGAAACTTCGCGAATCCTAGAAACGGCGGGTTACCGATGATGAAGTCCGCTTCAGGCCACTCGGCCTTGCCGGCGCACGTGGCTCCTTCCTCCCACACATTCAGCGGGTGACCGTTCTTCTCCCATGCGAGGATGGCATCGCGGTGTTCGATGGTGTCGAGCGCATCGAGGATGGGCTTGCGCTCGCCTGCGGTCGAGTTGGCGTGGAGCCACTGGAGGTAGCCGATCCAGATGGAGACGCGCGCGAGTTCGCAGGCGTAGTCGTTGACCTCAATGCCGCGCAGCTGCGTGGGGCGAATGCGCTGGGTGAAGTTGACGGCGATTTCCGGGCGGGCGGCGAAGGCGCGGACTTCGTTTTCGAGGTCAAGCAGTTGCTGGATGGTCACGAAGAGGAAGTTGCCGGAGCCGCACGCGGGGTCGAGGATGGTCAGACCGCCGAGGTGATCGACGAAGTCGGTGATGGCGGTTTCGATTTTTTTCGAGTAGTTGCGGATGCGCTGTTTGCTGGGATTGGGCTTTGCGCCCTCTTCGCGGCGCAACTCAAGAAGTTCAGCGACCTCCTTCTGGATGTGCAGCCAACGCTGGCGGAGCGGAGCCATGACGACCGGTTCGACGATCAGGAGGATGTCTTCGCGGCTGGTGTAGTGGGCGCCGATCTGAGAGCGCTTGTCGGGGTCGAGTGATCGCTCGAAGAGCGTGCCGAAGATGGTGGGATCGACGGCGTTCCAGTCTTTCTTCGCAATGGTGAGGAGTTTGGCGAGCCAGGCGGGGCCGATGTTGATGATGGGGTCCGCATCGACGTTGTGATAGAGGCCGCCGTTGAACCAGCGGATGGTGTCGGCTCCGAAGTGCCCGCCAAGCTCCATGGCTTTGAAGAGGGCCCGGGCCTTCTCGGCAAAGGTGGAGGCGCGGTCGAGACACTTTTCGATGAGGTTCGTGAAGACTTTGCTCGGCAGAAGGTCGATGTCTTCGGCGAAGAAACAGAAGACGATCTGCATGAGGAAATGAGCTACATCATGAGGATCATTGCCCGCAGCGCGGAGCGCCTTGGCGAGTTCGCCGATGTCCTTTGCATATTCGGCGGTAACTGCTTCGCGCGTTTTCGGCGGCTTGAACCAGTGCGGATCATCAAAGACCTTGCGGAGGACTTCGATCGGCGAGATGTTGCGCCCGTCTTCGGCGCGGGCGGCTTTCCAATCCTCAGAAGGCGTGATGAGTTCGGAGATATGGAAGGCGAAGCTGGTGGACGGGTAGCCGGTGAAGTTCGTGTGAATCTCGAAGCGATCGATGTCGCAGACGACAAGCAGCGGCGGATTGCCGAGACTCGGCGCGTAGATGCGCAGCTGGCTCAGGGCGGAGGCGAGGTTCCTGTGCTTGCCGGCGCGTTTATATTCCCACGCAAAGTGGTTGCGTTTCCAGACGTCGGCGAACCCCCCGGAACGGCCGCCGGTGCCGGTCTCGACGCGATAGAGTTGGCCTTGTTCGTTGCGGGTGGCGTACACGCCGGATGCGGAGATGTCGGTGCGGGCCTCGAAGCCGTACTCGGCGTCGCGCGACCGATCGTCGGTCGGGGCGGGCACGCCGAGCATGCGGCACAGGTCGGTAAAGTGCGGCTGCGCGCTGGCGCGTTCGGAGAGTTCACGGCCCCGCCATCGCTGAACAAAGACGCCGGGCGTGAGTTCACTCGAAGCCGGCGTTGTGCTTTCGCTTGCGTCGGGGACTGCGGCCCCGGTTGTCCGCTTCCGCGCCATGGTGGTGAGGATACTGCAGGAGACGGTTCGGTGCAATGGTGTCAGCAGCCGCTTAGCCGTCCAGCAGCTTCGGCACCACATCACCTGCCGGGCCGATGAGTTCGACATCTGCGAGACTGCTTGCTTCGCTTGCGCAGGTGTTGACGAGGATTACCTTCGCGCCTGCCGACTTGGCCATGCTGATTAAGCCGGCCGCTGGATAAACGACCGCGCTCGTGCCGATGACGAGCAGCGCATTGCATTCACTGCACAGTCGCTCCGCTTCCGTCCAGGCATGTTGCGGCAGCGCTTCGCCGAACCAGACGACGCCGGGACGCATCGATGCGCCGCAGGCGCATCGGCGCAGCCCGGGCGGATCGGCGAGGTCGATGGCTTCTTCGTGGCCGCATGCATCGTGACACCGATCGATGGCGATGGTGCCATGAAGCTGAATGACGTGCCTCGCGCCCGCACGATGAAGCAGGTCATCGACGTTCTGCGTCACATGTGCCATTTCGCTTCGCGCTGCGAGCGCGCGGTGCGCTGCGTTCGGTGCAGCGGCTGCGATCAGGCGACGACGCCAGCGGTACCACTCGATGACGAGTTCGGGATCACGAGCGAAGCCCTGCGGCGAAGCGAGCGTCATTGGATCGAATCTCGCCCACAGACCGCCGCCCTCTTCACCTGCACCGCCGCGGAACGTCGGCACGCCAGATTCCGCGCTGAGTCCCGCACCGGAGAAGGTTGCGATTGTTTGCGCTCCGCTCAGGATGCGCCTGGCTGCGGCGAAGTCGTTTTGAGAAGGACTCATGCGGAGGAGTCGGCGTTGGCGTCAGCTCGCTCGCGCCGAAGCAGTTCCGAGAGCTGTTCGAAATCGGCCTGGAGGGCCTCATCGAGCCGGCCTCCAAAGCGCCGATCGATCTCATCGCGCAAGTTGATCGCCGCCGGTCGCCGACCTGTCGCAAGCGCTGCGAGCAGGTGCAACCACGCTGCGGGCTCGGCTTCGAGTTGCGCGGCAATGTCGTAGTTGCCGGATAAAGCCGCCGCCTCGAATCTCACCTTCCGCGACTCCTCATCCAGCGCCAATCCATTCACCGATTCCATCACTTCGTGAGCGGCGATCGCATTATCGAGCAAGAGCAACTGCTGCGCAAGCCGGGTGAGTACCTTCACGCGCAGCTCCGGCAGCGTCGATTCCGGCATCACCTCCCGTGCCTTGGCGAGAACATCCGTCCGCAGCTGAGCGAGACTGACAATGCTGGTCTGGCCCGCCAGCAGATCATCGAGTTCAAGAATGGCCGAGGTTGGCAGCCGACCGGCGATCGTGACGAGCGCTTCGTTCCATGCGGTTCGCGCCGCTTCCGAGATGGGCGGCATCGCCAACACCTGGCGGGCGGCGTTCATATCAACGTCGCCACGTGCCAGAGCGCGTACGGCAAATGGATAGATCACTTCATCATTCGACCTCTCAAGCAGCGGCTGCTGCAACGACCTGCGCAGAAACGCCTCAGCCACGGCTCGGCGCATGACCGGCTCGCTGCCGTCGAGCAGCGACTCAATCTCGTGCAGATCATTTTCATTGCCGACTGCACCAAGCAGGCGCGCGTGCTCGGCGGAACCGCGCCAACGGTCTGCACTGCGAATCGATTCGCATAGCGCCGCCCGCTGCGCCTCGTCGAGTTCAATGGCGTTGGAAAGCTCCCAGACCACGGCGGCCGCGCGATCGCTCAGCGCATGGTTGTTCTCAACCGCCTCACCGCCGATCCATCGACGGAGCGGCTCGATCGCAGCAGCCGTCGGACGCTTGATGAGCAGATCCATCAGTGCGGCTGCGACATCAGGCGATGTTTCCACGCCCAGACGCTGAGCCAGACGAGAGCCGGCCGACTCAATTCCGAGTTGATCGATCAGCCGCGCTGTACGCCTTCGAATCTCCGCGTCCTCATCATCAAGCATTACAGCGAGCTTGGCCTGGACATCGTCGGGAACTCGAATGCTGTCGCGCAGCAGGCGTTCGACCCGGCCGACCGCGAACAAGCGGATCGACGTGAGGCGGTCATCCATGAGAGCCCGCAATCTTCGCATCTGCTCGTCTTCGCGAATCAGCGGGAACAGCTCGCGGAACGTCTCACCCAGCCGCCGCTCCAAGCCCGCCACCTGCTCGCGCACTTGCAACGTCTGCTGCTGCTCGGCCGCGACCTGCTCAGCCAGCCGTTGCACCAGGTTCGTAAGCCACTGTTCAGGCGGTTGATTGACTGCGTCACGCCACCATCGTTTCCATGCTGCGGGCTCATCCCCATAAGGCAGCCCGGTGCCACGCCGCAGCGCCTCGCATGTGGCTGCCAGGATGGGCTCGGCCGCATTCTCATCAAGGAGCGCCATGAGTTCGATGGCTGCTGCCTGATTACGAAACGAACCCAATGCGTGAATTGCTCCAAGCCGCGCTGCATCGGCAAGTCCGGTGTTGCGGGCGCGGCCGACCACCTGCGCGAGGGCTTCATCCCCATAGCGAGCAATGACCAGCGAAAGCGCGTCAAGCACCACCTCAGGCGCCTCAGCCAAAGCTTCAACTAACGGCTCCAAAAGCTCCAGGGGCGGCTCCTCCGCTTCCCGAAGCGCATCCGCCACCGCCAGGATCAATCCCTCGTCGCCACTGATGAGTGCCGCCCGCAAAGGGGCAATCGCATCCGGGTGACCGATGCCAAGCAAACGGCGTGCTGCGCCCCCGCGCGTCGGGCCATCGTTGGCTGGGTTCGTCAGGATCGCAGTGAGCCATTTGATTTCTTCAAGATCGTCGGCAGTGGCCGGCTGAGGAATCGAATCCATCGTTGCGGTCGCTGCCAGGGCGACCAATGGCTCCGGTTGATACTGCGCGAGAGATGAAGATTCCGGCTCTGCAGACAAGGTTGCTTCCACCTTCCCAGGCGCAGCGCAGCCGCCTGTGACCAGACCGGATAAGCTGGCGGCTACGGACAGAATCAGCGCAAGCCGCCGGCGCGGCCGAGGATGCTGGATCTTGCTGGCAGGGAATAATCGCGACATCGGCAGTCGAGTTGTTACACAACGGGCGTTCTGAGCAGTTGGCATTCGGGCGTCGGCTTCCCGCCCTGATTCCTCTGCACACGCCGGAAGCGAGGAGCGATGAGCCCAAAGCGATCTGCCAGGGCCATCACCATGGCGTGTTGCTATCCTATCGGCTACACTTGAGCCGGAACATCCAGAGCCGAGGAAAACTCGGCAAAAGCATGTTCCAAAGGGTTGGCTGTGCGGGCTTTGCGTGAAGCTCAGCACATTCTTAGTCGACGAAGTCCATGCTTGGTTCGGCGATTCTGCGAGATTCCCCACAATGAGCGATTGGTTTGATGCCGAATCACACGCCGACCGCGCCTTCGAGATGTACGAGCGCGGCCGATGGGCCGAAGCGGAAGCCGAACTCCGAAAGGCGCTTGCGCTCAATCCGGATCAGGCCGAGTGGCATTTCAATCTCGGTCTGACCTTGGAAGCGGCCGGTCGTGAGCGGGAGGCCCTCGCTTCTTACGAACGGGCGATTGAGCTGCTCGATGACGATCAGCCGGAGCGCTGCGGTGCATTGGTGGCGGCCGGCATCCTCGCCAATCGCCTGCAGCGCTACAACGATGCGATTCATTGGTTTGAACACGCGCTGAAGATCGACCAGCATCATGAGGCCGCTTATGCCCACATGATCGAGAGCTACATTCACCTCGGTGATCATGACGCGGCTGAAACGACCTTCTACCTAGCGCAGCAGACGCTCAATGAGCCCAGCGCCATGTGCCTTTCAACCGTCGCTGAGTCGCTGGCCCGGCGGGGGTGCTTTGAAAAAGCCGCATGGTGCCTGAAGGAAGCCATTCGCCATGAGCCGAACATGCCGCGATTGCGGGCGCGCCTTGGTGCGGTCAGCGCAGCCATGGGCAAGCCCCAACGCGCGCTGCAACTCTTCCTTCGCGATCTGCGCGACGACCCTGGCAACATCGATACGCTGCTTGATTACGGCCGGCTGCTCGTCGAACTGGGGCGGCTTCCGGAAGCGGCGGAGAAGTTTCGCCGGGTGCTCGAACTTGAACCGGCCAATGTCGATGCGCATATGCGGCTTGGCGCGATCGCCATGCAATGCAAGCGCTACGACCGCGCCCATGTTGAGTTTGAGCTCGTCCTGAAGCTCGACCCGACGTATCCACGAGTGCGGCTTGCGCTGGCGGACGCCCTTCTTTCTCGTCGGCGGCTGAGTGAGGCGCAGCAGGTTCTGAAGGATGAACTTGACCACGTCACCGCAGCCGGTGATGCCAACGAAACGGGCATCAAGGAAGCGCTCGATGACGATCCTCTGCGGCACTACGGCCCGGACGAGTGGGCGGCTTTCGGAAACCTGCTCATCGAAGCCCGCATGCCGCGCGAGGCAGCTCTCATGTATGACCTCGCGCTGACCGACGACAGCTACGCCGAGGACAAACGCGCAGAGCTGCTCCGGCGACTCGCGCTGGCGCACTTCTGCGCAGGCGATCGTGCCTCAGGCGCGATGGCGAGCCGCCGTGTGCTTCGAATTGATCCGAATTGCGTGGTGTCGATGCATAACCTCGCGCTGGCCGCACTCGAAGATGGCCGCATCGAGGTCGCAGCCGGCTGGGTCGTTCGAGGCATGAAGATCAACCGCCACGATGATGGGTTGCGCCGGCTTCGTGTTCGTATCTGGATTGCCCGCGCCAATCGTATCGTCCGGCGCCTATGTGGGCTCGGCGCCAACTGAGCAGCCAAAAGAGAACCTATTGTTCCATGGAGCAAAAAGCTCCGGCAAGCCCGATAACTTCGGACCGAGGGTGGGCTAATCCGTCGCCAATCGCTCATGTGGAGAATCTGGGGAAAATAGGGCGCCGCGGGCTCACATCCGGGCAGAACAATCTTAGAAATCTATCATCGAGAGCAGTCGAAACGCTTGACTGCAATTCGCAGGGTGATACATTCTTGCTGCCGTGCTGGGTGGGTGCTGTTCGTAATCGTTGCGCACTACATTTCTTCGTCGGGGAGGAGGATCCACCATTCGTAAAGGAGAGAAAGGATTGAAAGACATGAGAATCATCACAGGAGCCACCGGAGCGATCGCTGCCATGCTGCTCGCTGGCTCGGCCGGGGCGGACATGATCAGCCAACAGCAGAACTTTGACTTCCCGCTTTCACCCGGCGGTGTTACGTTGCAGTTCGATCAATTTGACGACAACGGCGGCCTGCACATCCTGAAGAAGGTTGAAGTCATCTTCTCGATGACGATCGGCGCCAACGTCACCGCAGAGAATGACTCACCGATTGATGCGCCTCTGTTCGGCGTCTCGCTCACGGGATTCGGCACGCTCGATTTCGGCTCGATTGCCGGCTTCGTTTCTCTTAATCAGGTTGCGTTCGAGCCGGTCGGCTCGACCGATGGCATTCCCAATTCTGGCCCGGACTACCATGACTTCGGCTTCCTCTTCGACACTGACAGCGACATGATCTCCGAACTCGGCGACCTCGCTGCCTACATTGGCAATGGCCAGATCGCTGCGGAAATCTTCGGCAGCGGCGGGTTCGCGGTGACCGGCTCGACCGACTCGTCCATCCCGCTCGCAGACTTTGCTGCAAGCGGCGAGGTGACTGTGAACTACTACTACAACGTCATTCCAGGCCCTGGATCGCTTGCGCTTCTTGGCGCAGCGGGTCTCATTGGCGTTCGCCGCCGTCGCCAGAACTGAACTTCTGCCGAACGTGGGTGAACCCACACCAATTGCTATATGTATGAAGGGCTCCTGACCGATATCAGGAGCCCTTCTTTTAGCAGCCGTGCGAAGCCGGACACCATCGTGAACATGCTGCAAACGCTCTCCGGAAACCTCGTCCAACGCTGTCGGCGCCTCGCCATGCACAAGCGCCGGAGCGGCTCGCGCAGTGCCGGCTCATTGCTCGCCGCTTCACTTTGCGTAGCCGCTTCCGCGGATGTCGTTGAGTGGCAGGCAGGAATTGGCGGATCATTCCATGACGCGGTGAATTGGAATCCAACAACGGTGCCCTGGGTGACGGACACTGCCCAGTTTTCGATTGACGAGGCATATGGCGTTCAACTGAACGGAACCACGTTGGTAAAGGATCTTGTTGTGACGACCGGCCGGGTCGAGCTCAATGGTGCGGATCACCAGATCACGATTCTCGCTTCAACACCAGGTCTGCGGATCAGTGGGTCCGCTGGCAACAAGGAGCCGATGCTCCGGATTGGCGCCGGTTCGATCACCACGGCTGGTGGCAGTATCGGGTTCGGATCGAGTGAGCACGGCGCGGTTCTGCTCGACGGGCCTGGCGCCTCGTTGACGGTCAACTGGGGAGGTCAACTGCGCATCGGCAACTATGGCGCGGGTTGGCTTGGCGTGGTGGATGGCGCGACATTTACCACCCAACTCAATACGTATGTCGGCTTCAGCCCCGGCTCATTCGGACAGCTCACCATCTCAGGAAAGGGCTCCACATGGGCGGTCGGCGGAGACGCGTACTGCGGCTACGTCGGCTTCGGCACGTGCCTGGTGCGCAGCGGCGCTGTCGCTACCAGCAAGAACATCGTCGTTGGAAACGGGCCGGGCGCGGTGGGGAACCTGTTCGTACGCGGGTCAGGTTCAACGGCATCGTCCGTCCTTGTTACCTCCATCGGCGCAGCTTCAAATGGTGCGGGCACACTGACGATCGCTGAGGGCGGAACAGTGTTCTCCGGTATCGCTGCGATTGGCGAGCACACGGCGTCTTCCGGGACGGCAGTAATCCATGGCGGCCAGTCCCTGTGGAGCGTGACTGACGGCTTGTACGTCGGCCTTCGCGGACACGCGACAATGCACATCAACGACGGCGCCACCGTCACCTCGCGCTTCGGCCGGCTCGGTCATCTGAATGGGTCTGGGGGGAACGTCTCCATTCGCGGCAACCAAGCGCTGTGGCATGTGCAGCAGAAGATCGAGATCGGCACGGCGCCTGGGACCAGCGGCTTCCTGGAAGTCGCGCAGCACGGTGAAATCATTGCAAGCGAGGTCATCGTCGGTCCGACAGGCATGTTGGTCGGCGACGGCTCCATCCATGCGAAGATCACCAACAAGGGCACGATCAGAGCGCAATCAGCATCAGTCGTGAAGCCGAACTCAAAGACTGCTCCACTGACGATGCGCGAACTGCACATCGACCCAACCGGCCGCGTCGTCATCCCACTGCACATTTCACATGGGGAATTGCACGCCGTTTCCGTTCGCGCTGAAGAACATGCGTCGATTGCGGGAGAGTTGATCGTTCACCTGCCGACGCTGTACAGGCCCGCACATGGGGAGTCGATTCTACTCCTGAGCGCAACGGCATTGACCGGCAACTTCGACTCGCTTTCCCTCCCGACGAGTCCCTTCGGCGAATATGTCCTTGAACAGACCGATGCTGCGGATGGCCAGGAACTGCGACTGGTGTTCTACAGCAACACACCGCCGTAGTGAAAGTGCAGACAAATTGAAGTGAACGCGCAGCCGCGCTGCTTCTCGCAGCAGTGCCATGCCGTCACCGCGAATCCCGGCTTCCCCATCCACCGCCACCCGGAGTGTTCAGGATCAACCGATCACCCGGCTCGACTTCGCACTGATCAACGGATGCAAGAGGACGTTTCTCACCTGTTGCTCGCAGCACAAATTGTGAGCCGCATGCGCCTGGGGAACCGCCATCGCCGCCATACGGCTGTTGGGCGCGATGTTGCGAAAGGATCGAGAGCGACATCGGTTCGAGGAACACGATCTCCCTCAAGGCGCCGTCACCGCCGCGATGCCTGCCCGCCCCGCCGGATCCGGCGCGAATGGCGAACCGCTCGAGCCGGACCGGATAGCGGTGCTCGAGCAGTTCGGGATCTGTGATGCGCGTATTGGTCATGTGGGTGTGGACAGCGCTGGCGCCGCTCGCATTCGGCGTCGCACCCGCGCCGCCACAAACGGTTTCGTAGTACCCGAAGCGCGCATTGCCGAAGAGTACATTGTTCATCGTGCCCTGGCTGCACGCGGCAAGCCCGAGCGCCTTGATGAGCGTATCAACCAGTCGCTGGCTGGTTTCGACATTGCCGCCGACAACCGCTGGGTGCAGGTGCGCATCAATTGTTGATCCGGGGAACTCAGGGTTGAGCAGTCCACGCGGCAAAATGATCTGAACGCAGCGCATGATGCCTTCATTGAGGCCCGCCGACCTCCCCTGCTCACCCATGAGCAACCGCAGCACATACACCACCGCGCTTCTCACGATAGCGGGCGTCGCATTGAGGTTGCCCGGATGCTGCTCAGCTGAGCCGCTGAAGTCGATCGTCAGGCGACCGGCGTTGATGGTCATGCGTACTCGAATGCACGAACCGTCGTCAAGGCGCTCGTCCGCTTCATACACGCCATCGCCATGTGCGACGAGGGCCTGCTGCGCCATGCCGACTGCGTGATCCTTGATCGCGCCCATCCGCCGGCTGATCTCATCCCGGCCGAACTGCTCGACAAGTTGCAAAAGCGCCGCTGCACCGCGCTGGTTTGCAGCCACAGCCGCGCGCAGGTCAGCCAGATTGTCCGCAACTGAACGAGACGGGTACGGCCCGGCCTGGAGCAACTGCGCGACGGCCTCGAAATTGGAAACGCCAGCTCGGACGAGGTGCATCGGTGGAATGACGACGCCTTCTTCGATCAGCCGCTTCGCTAGCGGCGGCATCGATCCCGGCCGAACGCCGCCGATCTCCGCATGATGTGCCCGATTGGCGACAAAGCCGACGAGATGATTCTCATGGAAGACAGGCGTGATGACCGTAATGTCGGGCAGATGCGAGCCGCCGAACTTCGGATGATTCGTCACGAGGACATCGCCGGGTCGCATCTCGATCGTATCTGCAACCGACCGCACGCACAGGCCCAGCGCACCCAGATGCACCGGAATATGGGGCGCGTTGACGATGAGCTCTCCGTGCGCATCGAGAACCGCGCACGAGAAATCGAGCCGGCGCTTGACGTTGGTTGAAAGCGCCGTGCGCTCCAGTATCTGCCCCATCTCCTCAGCAATGGACGCAAAGCGACCGGCAAACAGCTCCATTTGGACAAGCCCGTCGCGCTCCTGCGCTGACCGCTTGGCCCCACCGTGATATCGCGCGACGATCGCGCCCGCATCGTCAATTACAGCGTTCCATCCGATCTCAATGACATACGCGCTCATTCGATCGAAGATGATCGCAGGGCCATCGATGGTTGAACCATGTGCGAGTTCTTCACGCGCATAGGCCGGGATGTCGCGCCACATTCCGTCGAAGCGCGCGCGAACGCGGCGCGGCCGCCGATGCTGACGCTGCTCAGGGGTGTCCGTGGAGCGGCGCATTCGGGCAAACGTGCCGGGGTTCTGCGATGCAATGACGCGGATCGACTCGACCTCGATCGGCTTGCCTTCCGGCGCGTGGCCGTATATCTCCGCATATCGCTGCGCGAATGCATCCTCAAGCCGATGAAGATCATCCACTTCGACTGCAACGGTCGCGTCCTGTCCCAGCAGCCGCATGTTGGCGATTCGCCTGCGAATTGAGATCGACTGTGCATCAATGCCCTCTGCCATCACTTCGCGGCGCACCTGCTCCGCACACTCCTTGAACAGCCGCGCCAGCTCATCACCAAGTTCATCGAGTCGCGCGAGCACCTGTCGTTGACCGATGCGTTCGATCAGCGCATGATCCAGGCCGACCGCACTCAGGATTGAGGCATCAGCGGGCATGATGACGGTCTTCATGCCGAGCATGGCAGCGATGGCGCACGCGTGCTGACCTCCAGCCCCACCGAATGAAACGAGGGCATAGTCGCTCGGGTCGTAACCACGGCGTAGCGAGACCTGTTGGATGGCGCCGGCCATGCGCTCATTCGCTATGGCGAGAAACCCATCGAGCAGCTCGTAAGGATCCACCCTCGAATCTTCGAATTGCTGCGCATGCCGCTCTGCGCGCGAATCACTCCACCGAGCGACCGCACATGCAACGTCATCGAGCGCTCGCTCAGCCGCCTGCACATCGATGGGCACCTCGAAAAGCTCGACACCGATCCGCCCCAAAAGCAGATTGACATCGGTCAGCGTGAGCGGTCCGCCTGCGCCATAGCAGGCCGGCCCCGGATCGGCGCCTGCGCTTTCCGGTCCAACGAACAAGCGGCCGTCGCGCAATCCGCAGATCGACCCGCCCCCCGCTGCAACGGTCTCAATCGCAAGAGCGGGCGCGACGAGTCGCGCGGGTCCGACGCGGTGCTCGAAGCGGTACTCAAAGTCAGCGTCATATCGCGCGACATCCGTACTCGTCCCACCCATGTCGAAACCGATGATGCAATCGAATCCGGAAGCCCGCCCTGCTGCGGCCGCGCCCGCGACGCCGCCGGCCGGGCCGCTAAGCAAGCTGTCCTTCGCGAGGTACTGATCAGCGCGCACAAGACCGCCTGCGCTCGTCATGACATGCAGCGTCGCGCCCGATCGGCGACAGTCAGTCTTCGCGGAGATCGCCTGCGTCACTTGCGACAGGTACTTTTCAATGATTGCTGCGAGATAAGATTCGACAACGGCCGTCTCAGCCCGAGGAAGAATCTCGATGAGCGGCGCGAGTGAGGCGGACCTGGCGACGTATTCAAAGCCCGATTCAAGAAGAACACGCTCAACAGCTCGCTCATGTTCATCGTTGAGATAACTGTGCATCAGCGCAATGGCTGCGGAGGTGATGCCCTCCTTCACAAGCCGCCTCGCCTCCTCGCGAACACGCTCAAGGTCAAGCGGCTGGAGCAGCGAGCCGTCAGCGTTCAGACGGCCGGCAACTTCCACCACCGCGTCGTAGAGCGGTGGCGGTTTGTGAATATCAAGCGCGAAGATGTCCGGCCTTTGCTGATCGCCGATCAAGAGCAAGTCGGCAAATCCTTCATTGACAATGAAGGCGACTCGTGCGCCGGCCCGCTCAAGCAGCGCATTGGTGCCGCGTGTCGTTGCCAAACGCAGCGACATGGAGGGCAGCGGCTCATCCAATGGCGTTCGTGTCGCAATTCTTGCAGCAAGGATCGGTGCAGTTTCACCCGAGGCGACTTCAAACGCTTCCCCCGAGAGCTGCGCACCTTCCGGCGCACCGCGCAGTTCCAGCGCAGCATCGCCTTGCTCATGCGAACGCACGACGGTCTCAAACCGCTGCGAGCCCATCGCTCGGAAAGTGAACCCCCGGAGCGACGGCACATCCTGCAGCCAGCCGGCGTCGATGTGGACACTGCGACCGTCGTGACCTGCAATGCGGCCGCGCATTGCGGCGCTGCTGAGTATCTTCACCCGCCGAACGATCTCCTCACGCCCGCCGGAGTCGCTGGAGGCGCGCGCCAGGCAATCCGTGAACGTGCCCCCAGTGTCGATTGCAATTCGCCAGTGCAAGGTGGTACTTTGACCCATCGCTCCGGATCACCGTCGGGACAGCTCGGCCCTCCGAACAACAACAGATCCAGCCAGCCATCCAGACCCACAACCTGAAACAGTTCAATCCATATTGTCAATCTCTTCGCCGAGATCGCGCTGTCGCTGGCCCACACGGTCGCGCAGGTTCTCAGCCGATCGCTTTGCAGGTCCGAGCGCCGCATTGCCGCCGCCACCCATCCCCGGCCGGCGGGTTTGGGTCGGCTGCTCCACGGGATTCGGCGCAGCGGCGCGCGGCTCATCCTGATAGACCGGCTCATCGCACGCGCTCAAGCCAAAGCCGATCATTACAAGCAGGGCAGCGGTTGCAAGTCTGTTCATTCGCATGGTGCGCACCTCTTGGAACATCATAGCGGTTGATCGAGGAGCTTGACTCTTTGGGAGGACGCTCTCATGAGTGGGCCGTTCAAGGCATACCGGCGCCGGCTAGACGTCTACTTTGCGGAAGTCGAGGTCCGGCCGGCGTGTGGGGTGGGACTCCACATACTCTGTCCGCCAGCAACCAACCCAGTGGTTGGGATGAATCTCGTACAGCATGTATTCATCACCGCCAGGCGAGCGCGCCAGATCCTTTGGCGGCGTTGCGCCCGGCCACCACGGCACCACGCCGTGTTCATATCCGGGGAGCTTCTTGAACTCCTCCGGATTGCGCACGACCTCATCGACCGTTACCAGGCGCGCAATGTTCTCACGTAACTTGGGAATCGACCGGAACAAGCCGCGCGTGTAAGGGTGATAAGAACGCTCGAACAGGTCGTACACGTTCGCATATTCGACCACGCGGCCGGCGTACATGACGCACACGACATCAGCGTTCTCCGCCACGACGCCAAGGTCGTGCGTGATGAGCATCATGCCCATGTCGCGCTCGCGCTGAAGTTTGTGAAGGAGTTCAAGAATCTGCGCCTGGATCGTGACATCGAGCGCCGTGGTCGGCTCGTCTGCAAGGAGCAGCTTTGGTTGACATGCAAGAGCCATGGCGATCATCACGCGCTGGCGCATACCGCCGGAGAATTGGTGCGGATACGCCTTGAGGCGCTCCTTCGGCCTTGGAATGCCCACGTCATTCATCGCCTCGACCGCAATGTCGATCGCTTCGCTGTAGGAAACCTTCTGGTGCAGCAGAATCGCTTCAAGAATCTGATCGCCGACGGTGTACACTGGATTGAGCGAAGTCATCGGCTCCTGAAAGATCATGGCGATGTCGCTGCCGCGCAATTGAAGCATCTGTTTCTCGGTCAGCGAGAGGAGGTCACGGCCTTCAAAGAGGATCGTTCCGCGATCGAACCGGCCGGGCGGCCTCGGAATCAGTTGCATCGCGCTCATCGCAGTGACGCTCTTGCCGCAGCCGGATTCACCCACAACCGCGAGCGTCTGCCTCGGATGAATCGAAAGCGAGACGCCATTCACCGCGTGAACGACCTGGTTGTCTTCCAAGTGAAACGAAACCGCAAGGTCGGCGACTTCAAAGAGTGGCCGCTCGCGCTTCGGCTCAGCGTTCGAAGGTTGTGTTTGCGTTGCGGTCATGGAACGTGCTGCAATGGAGGGGTAGGACGGTCACCTGAGCCGCGAGGCGAAAGCCCGCGATTCGGTTTCGGTCAGTGTGCTGCTTTCTTCAGTTTGGGATCAATCGCATCGCGCAGCGCTTCCCCGACGAGCGTCAGCGACAACACCGTCAGGAAGATTGCAAAGCCCGGGAAGATCGCAATCCACCAGGCGAAGTCGCCGACATCACTGAATGCCCCTGCCAGCAGGCGGCCCCAACTCGGCTGATCGGTCGGTCCGAGCAGAAGAAACGAGAGAACCGCCTCAAAGAGAATCGCTGCGGCAACGGAGAAGGAGGTATCAACCAGAACAGGCGTCACACCATTGGGCAACATGTGCTTAAACAGGATTGATCGAAGCGGAAGCCCAAGCGCCCGAGCTGCCTGCACGAAATCCTGCCCGCGAAGACGGTAGAACTCCGCACGGGTGAACCGAGCAGCGCTCGTCCACGCCACGCAGCCGATGATCGCCATCATCACGTACACGTTGCGCGGCAAGACAGCTGCAGCCACAATCAGCAGGAACAGCACCGGAATCGCCATAAAGATTTCGACGACGCGATACAACAGCAGATCGACCCAGCCGCCGAAGTACCCCATCAGCGCGCCCATCGTCACTCCGATGATGACCGCAATGCCGGTCGATACAAGTCCGATCGAGATTGACAGGCGGCAGGCATGGATCAACTGCGACAACACGTCCTGCCCCTGACCGTCGGTGCCGAGAACGTACATCGGCCCGGCCGGGACGTCCTTGCCATGCTGAGTCACGAATTTTTCCGAGTCCAATCGCGTCTGGCCTGGTTCGAGTAGGTCGAGATCAAGGCGACGTTGGTGCGGAGAGAATGGAATCGGCGCATAGATCGCTCTGATTTCGCCTGCTGCCTCGCGATCGCGGTAGTCGAACACGGAAGGCGGTGGCATCCACCACGTGGCGACAATGAGACCGGACACAATTGCTACGGCGGCTACGAGCGCGGCCCGGATGAACTTGCGCTCCGCCAATGGAACAAAGATGAACACCACTGCCCAGAGCGTTGCGACCGCCGCGCTCGCTGCGGGAATGAACCAGTTTGACTGTTCAATTGCCCGCAGCCAATCCGCGGCATCAGTGCGCGCAGCCGCCATCGCAATGCGCTCGGCCAGGAAGATCGTCAATCCGGCTTGAATTGAGAGGTAGAAACACGCCAGCATGCGCGTGCTGCGCTTGCCGCCAAGCGGGAGAAAGAGCACCACCGATATCGCCACACCTCCAATGAACAGCGCGACATCGACCGGGCTGAGGTGGTTGAACAGCGGTGATGAAACGCTCACCGTCTCCCCCGCCTCATTGAGCGTCATCATGATGTACGGATGGCCGTTCGCAATGAAGGGCGCGATCACCGCCAACAGCGAGATGATTCCGACAAAGACGAGGCCGGCCACCGCGCCTGGCCGGCGCAGCACCTGCGACCACACGTCCGCCCAGAACCCTTTCGGCTCGCTCACGAGGTGGCCGTGCATCAACGCAGCCCCGGCGGATGTGCCGGATGTTGGTGTGGCGGGGAGTGCCGGCTGTGCTGAAGGTGAATCAGAATCCATGGCGTGAACGGTGAGAACTGAATGCGGCGGCGTGGTCCGGCTACTGGTTGCGGATCAAGAGTAACTGATGCGCGGGTCGGCCAACGCGTACAAGACGTCCGCAAGCAGCAACGCGAGCAGGTTGACCATAGCGATGATGACAGTGACGGCAAGGATGATCTCACGATCGCGCAGATAGATCGCTTCGATCATCATGTTGCCCATTCCCGGGATGGTGAAGATGCGCTCGATCACGACGGAGCCCGACAGCATGGCCGGGAAGATCGTGACAAACATCGTAATGAGCGGCAGCAGTGAGTTGCGAAAAACGTGCTTGAGGATGATGTCCTTGCGGGCCACACCCTTTGCCTTGGCAGTGCGCACGTAATCTTGATTGAAGTTATCCAACATTGCCGCTCGCGTCTGCTTGGAGAGTACAGCGAACGCGCCATAGACGATCAGCAGCACCGGCAGGGTGATGTGCCAGACCACATCCAGCAGGAATCCGCGATGCCATCCCTCGTCCGTGAAGGTTGGAAGAAAAGTGAATGAGTCAGCGTCACTGGACATGATGCCGGCGACGGGAAACCAGCCCGGCCGTGCGAGAAATCCAATCGCCAAAACGCCGGCCCACACAATCGGAATGGACCAGAGTGCAATCACTGTCACACCTTGAACAACATCAACCCACGTTCCCCTCCGCACCGCTGCCAACATGCCGCTTGGAATGGCGATCAAGTAGATGATCGGAAAAGCGATCAGGTTGAGCAGAAGCGTCACTGGAAGCGCTTCTTTAATGAGTTCTGTCACCGGCCGCGAGCGGCTGAATGATTTGCCAAGATCGGGGGCGCCTACGCTGAGGACACCCGGAATGATCGGGTAACCCGCCTCACGATAGGGCTTGGCCATGAATACCTCATCAAGCCGCTCTTTCGCGACAAGCGCTTCTGCGTACGACTCAACCGTTTTCTCGGCTTGTTCCTGCAGCGGCTGCCACTCCTGCACTGCAGGATCCGGCTCCACGCCGCGCAGCTTCTTGTATTCAACCTTGGAGTCCTTGGTGACCGCGTACTCATGCCCGGTCGCGCGCAGGTACTCGACGAGCCGTTGTCGAAGCAGCGCCGAATTGGCAACGTAGTTTGCTCGCCGCTGCGCATATTGATTCTGCACTCGGCGGTGGGCGCGCGCCCTTTCCTCCTCCGTCGCATCAGCCGCAAAGGAAAAATCCTCATTAGGCGGCGGCTCGGGCAACGCCTCGATATGCCAGTGCCAGAGCGGGGGCGGATCAACGTCGCGCGGCCGGCTGATTCTTTCTCCGGACGGCGCGATCTGGTCGCGTACACCGAACTTGATCGGACTGATCTGCCCCAGCCACCGGAAATACTGCACGACCACAGGATCATTCAAGCCATACCTGTCCTCCAGGTACGCCTCCTGGACCGCGCGGCTCGTCGCCTCCATCTGGCCGCTGGCAAGTTCCAGCGCCGCTCCAATACCGCCCGGGCTCAATGCCACGAGCATGAAGACGAGAAAAGAGATTCCCAGCAGCGTGGGAATCATCAGCAGCAGGCGTCGGACGAGGTAGGTAATCATGCGCGTGGCAGGCGTCCGGAGACCTTACTGAGGAACGATGAATTCGCCATACTCGACTCCGGTCCGATACGGATGAACGTTCTCGATCCGGCGATTCACAAAGCGCAGCCACGGCGCATTGAGCAGGAACGTATACGGCTGTTCGTCATGGATGATCTCGTGCAGTTCATGCCAGATCGCCATGCGTTTCTCAGGATCAAGTTCCCGCCGACCCATCTCGATGAGTTCGTCCGATCGCGGCGTATTCCACTGCACGAAGTTGTTGCCGCCCGTGGGCATCGAATCCGTGTGCCACAGCCCGTATGGATCCTGCTCAGCCGCGCCCGGCGACCATGCCAGGGTGATGGCATCGAAGTCTCGATTGTTGAGGGCATCACGATAGACCGACCAGTCCAGTGTTCGCAGTTCGACTCGTATGCCGACTCTGGCGCATTGATCGCGCAGATAGTTGGCCAAACGCTGTCCTGATTCATTGCCTGACGAGAACGTGTACTCGAACGTGAACACGTCACCGCGTTCATTCTTCAAGAGGCCATCACCGCGATCGCGCCAGCCCGCTTCAGCAAGTAGTTCCTTTGCACGATCGATGTTGTACGGCCAGGGTTCGATCTCGGGATTCGCTTGTGGCGTGTCAGGGCTGAAGGGGCCGTTGCACACTTCGCCTACACCTTCATAGATGTCCCGAATGATTCGCCAACGGTCGAGCAGGTGTGTCATGGCCTGGCGGACGCGCTTGTCGTGAAACGGCGTGAGACGACCATTGCGCGGCCCGGTCTGCCACGCAATAAAGGAATAACCGCTACGAATGTTGGTCCACGCCATCGCCCGATGCTTCTCGCTCCATCCCGGCTTGTCACGGTTCGCGACAAACTGGCGCGCAGTCGGGCGCATCATGTCGCCGCGCTCCTGTTCATACGCCACCAGGCGTGACAAATCGTCGTCAACAACCGTAAATCGGACTTCGTCAAGAGCCGGTTTCGGCCCCCAATACTGTTCATTCCGCACGAGCACAACATCATTTCCCGGCGTCCACTGCGCATCCGGATCAAGTGTGCGCAGGCGAAACGGGCCGGAGCCCATCAACAGGCCGGTTGATTGATTGAACTGCGAGGGCGTGAAGTTCTCATAAAAATGCTTCGGGAGCGCGTACATGCCCAGCCCCGCCTCGAGGTTCAGGAACATCGGCTCAGTGAACGTGAATTCAATCACATCTGTTCGAATGACCTTCGCCGATGCGATCGTGTTGAATGCGTTCCGAAATCGCTCCGCTTCGATTTCGTGATCGAAGATCATGTCATACGTGAACTTCACATCCTCAGCCGTAACCGGCTGACCGTCACTGAACCTGGCTCGCGGTTGAATTTTGACGCGCAGCCACATGCCGTTCGGATCATATTGCCACGCTTCGGCCAGCACACCTTCGAGTTCGAGCGTTTCGGGGTTGTAGCGGCCGAGCGGCTCAACCACCAGATCATTCACCCGTCTTCCATAGACGTCGTAGTACAGGAGCGGCGTAATCTTGGCTAGTTGTGCCTCAAAGATCTCGGTGAACCTGCCGCCGACTGCAAACTCAGGATGATCGCGCGGATCGTTCACAAACGATACTGCCGACTGCCATGTAATCGGCGCCCCGTCGCGCGCCCATGTCTCATCCCGCAACTGCCCCTGCGATACTTGACCGCCGCCATCTGGAAGAGCGGGCACGAACGCTGCGGGCGCTTGTTCCACTGCACGCTGGAGCAGCGCGACCTGCTGCTCCAGCCGGCCGACCTGGGATTGCATCTCGCGAATGTTCCCCCACCGCCGATCTTCCTGCACCATCGCGAACCACACGCTCACGATCACAACGATCAGCAATACGAGCAAGACGAAGTCCTTCAGGCCGAATGAGTTCTGCATCGAGTTCGTTCCTTACGTGACGCGATTGGATCAGGTGCTTGACGAAACCAGAAGCCGCTGGGAGGGTCGGCCGAATCGTGCGGCTTGCGCTGCGCATGCCGCTTGTGGGGATCAGTAGGGTAACGCGTTTACACAATCAGGGCTACACCCTATGCGCTTTCAACCTGTGCCGCGGCATGAAGCCGGCTGAGCAATAGTGTGAACTTCCATACTACAGAACGCACCCGCGCCTGCCGATCCATGCGTATATCTCTGAGGGCGGCAGCCATGTCATCCACCCGTCTCGCCGATTGCCATCCTGTCTGTCGGCGCCAGGCGGCGACTCAAGGCCCAGAGGTGTCACCATCTCTGGGTCTTTCTACAGCCGACCCGCCACACATCGTGCGGCCTCGCGAAGCTGCTGCGTTCGGCTTCGTGCGACCCGCTCTTCCGAACTTGGTCGGTGAACCACCGATCCGCCCGGCGACCAGGCGCAGGCGGCCACCCCAACAAACCTCGAATGTCCCGGCGCTCTGCAATGCAGCGGGCTCAAATCCCATGAAAGGTTCGGTACGATAGGCAAACACGGCCGCATCTCACGGAGTCGGCTCAGTATCAAAGCTGCTCTTCACTCGTGGAGGATCCTCAATTCATGCGCATTGCACAGCTTTCGTCTCTCATCCTCGCGGTCATCGCCACCTTTGCGACCGCGCAGCATGTTCGCGCTCAAGGCACCCAGGGGGCGTTGCCTGATCCGATCACCACGCCGGAACTGATGCGCTATGCGGATCGGCTGGGGCTGAGCGGCGAGCAGCGCAGAGCGCTCGAACGTCTTCACGATGAGTATCGCGCCGAATTCAAGGTTCTGCGCGAAGGCGAGATTGAAGAGTTCGTCAACGGCATGCGCGGCATGCAAGGCATGATGCCCGAGCGCAAGCAGTTCCAGGATTTCATGCGCAAGTGGGAGCGCGTGTACGGCCGGGTGACGCAGGTCGATGATCGGCTCTTCTCGAGAATGCAGGAACTGCTGACGGACGAGCAGATGCACATGCTGCCGCGCATCCGCATGGCGCGCGAGCGGCAACGCTACACGAGCATGCAGGGCATGATGATGATGGGCTCTCAGGCCGTGGACTTGAGCGAGATCGCCAACGAACTCGACATGGCGCCTGCCGAGCGCCACGCGATTGATCCTGCGCTCGCGTTGTATGAGAAGCGACTGACCGACGGCATGGCTGACATGCACAAGTCCGCCAATCGCATGTTCATCGACATGTTCGACGCCTTCGAGGCGGCTGGGATCACCAACGACACGATGCAGGATCCTGAGCAGATGATGGAGGCGATGGAATCGATCCAGGAGATCATGCAGAACCTGATGACATCGATCTTCGAGAAAGGCCATGAATTGACGGCTTTGAATGAGCGGACCGTGAAGACGCTCGTGCCGATGCTGTCACAGGAGACCGGTCGGGCGATCCGCAATCGGTTCTATACCCAGGCCTATCCTGCCGCGCAGTTCGCCACTCAGCTATCGGTTGAACCGCAGTTGGAGTCCGCCATCGCGCACGACCAGATCAGCGAACGAACGCGCGAAACGCTGCGCGCCTTGCTGACCGATGTCCGCAGGCGAGCCGACGCCATCCTGGATGACGCTGTTGAGCTTGCGAAGGAGCAACAATCGAACTTCTCCCCATTTGGCGACGCTAATGACTTTGACTGGCAAGCACATGCGGAGCGCACTCAGGAACTGCACACGAAGATCCTGGAAATCGAGAATGAAGTGAACCAGCAGCTCAACGCGCTTCTTGCCGCGGAGCTTGATGAGGAAGCCCGGCAGGAGATTGCGCAGGCACAACATGAGGATCGCGCGCCGTCGCGACGCACTCCAGCCGCCGTTTTCGCGGCTGCGGAGAATCACGAATCTGATGACGATCAACCGGAGCGATCGCAGCATGATCAATATCTGCCGCGCCCGATCAGCAGTCGCGATCTGACCATCTACTGCACGATACTCGGCCTCGATGAAGGTCTCACGGCCGTCGCCAAGGAACTGCATGCCACCTACGTTGAACAGTTCGAGGCCGAAAGTGCGGCACCGGTCAAGGCACTGGCTGAAGCCAAATCCAGCATGTGGAACCCAGCCGAAATGAGCATCGAATCGGTCGAACGCGCACACCAGAAGAGGCGCGATGCGTTGGAAGTCATGCTGTCCGCCGATGGACGCTTTTTCAACGAACTCGCGCTCGGAGTGCTGACAGATGAGGACTTCGATCGCCTTGAGCGCGTGCGGCTGGCCCGGCTGCGCGATGTCTACAGCGTCCGGACGAACTACGCCTTCGGCACCCTGGGCGCGTCGAACTCGGCAGGTCGCATCGACATCGCTCGCCTCGTGCGCCTCGCATCACTCCCGGAGGAACACATCCAACACATCGACGCCGCGCTCCTCGCCTACGAAGGTGAAATGGTTGACGCCTTGCGCGAGCAATATGAAGCGTCACTTGCGGTCAATCTCGCGCAGGAGAAAGCAAACGTCGAGTTCACCCGGGCGCGCGAGGATGACGAGAGCAATATGGCCATGGGCATGCGCTACTTTGAGTTGTTGCGTGAGCCGCAGGAACGCCTGACGCAGGCGTCCAAGCGTATCGCCGATCTGAACGAGCGGACCATCGAAGAGATCGTCGCGCTTCTGCCGGGCAATCATGGCCGGCGGCTGCAGAATAACTACCTCCGCCGCGCGTATCCCAACATCTACAACGATCCGGCTGCGATGGATGAGAAGATCACGGCTGCAATGCGGTTGCCCGACCTTGCCGAGCAGCAGCAGATGCAGCTTGCGGAACTGCTCGGCGAATATCGGCCGGTATACGACGACCTCACACGGCAGATGCTCGACGTCAGCCGATCAGGCACGGAGCCGAACTACGCCTCCTTCGAGCAGGAGGATTGGCGCGAGTACATGGAGATGATGGAGAAGATGCAGCGGCTGCGCTTCGAGCGCAATGAACTCAACGCCCGCGCCATCAGCCGCGTCAAGTCGATCCTCAACGAAACCCAGCTCACCGCGCTCGGCTCGCTGCCCGAACCGCCTGAGTCAGACAACAACATGTGGGGATTCTGAGGGCAGGAGTTGGGAGTTAGGAGTTAGGAGTTAGGAGTTAGGTGTTAGGTGTTAGGTGTTAGGTGTTAGGAGTTAGGTTCGTCCGCTGTTGCGGGCGCCTTTGTGCTCTTCCCTCACCAGCGTGAACCGGTACCACCAATGCCGGCGCCATTGCGGCTCGCGCCAGCCGGCCCGCTGCGCAAGATCAATGGCCTCACGCTTCGTGAAGCCGGCATCGAAACTGACCACCGCGTCGTGACGGGCCATTCTCGGCAGGGGTAACGCAACAATGCGCACTCCGAATTGCGTCAGCGGATCGCGCGCCAGATCATTCCAGATGACGCCCCGCCGCGCCAGCCGATCCATCACCGTAAGCGCCGTCATCACCTCCACATCGTGCAGGTGGTGCAGAAACATTCCCGCGTGAACGAAGTCGAATGACTCGGGTTCAAACTGGTCGGTCAACTGCAGGGCATCGGCTCGCAGGAGTTCAACGCGCTGCTCATCGCCGATGTACTTGCGCGCCTCCGCCAGCGTGGTCTCATGCAGATCGACTCCGGTGATGCGCGCATCGAGTCCTCGCCGATCTGCCCAGCGAAGCATCTGGATCGGAATGTCGCCGGAGCCGGTGGCGACATCGAGAATGTGTATCGGTCTTTGAGCGGGCCAACCGCGCGTCCACCGCTCAAGATGCCCGATGGCCGCCGCCGCGCCGCCCAGCCGCCGGTTGACGAGACGAATGAACGCAAGCGCCTGTGCGAGTTCGCGGCCGTCGGCATTGGGATCATCCATCAGCTCCCCCACCAGCCGGCGATTGGTCAGGAACGCCATGCTTCGATCATAACCTCGATGCTTGGCCCGGCCCGCTCCGCCGCATATCCTGTACGCAGCATGGAGCAGCACTCAACCCCCGCGAGCATCATGGATCGTCTCCGCATCGAGACGCGCGAACTGCACACCTATGCGGAGACGCGACCTCTTCAGAAAGCGCTGATCAAGGGCTCGCTGCCGCGCGAGACGTATGTCGAGTACCTCGGCCAGATGCTGCTCGTTCACGCTGCGCTTGAAGGCGAGATTCGCAAGCACACTTCTTCGCACCGCGCGTTCGCAGCCGTCTGGCGGGAGTATCAGGAGCGCGAAGGGAATCTGAGAGCCGACCTTGAATCACTGGGCGTTGACCCCGTCACGATCGAGCCGCTCCCTGCGACGCGCGCGACGGTTGAGATGATTGAGCGGGCCAGCCACGAAACCCCCATGACGCTGCTGGGCATGTTGTACGTGCTCGAAGGGTCAACCAACGGCTCACGCTTCATCGCCCGCGCCATCGCCAGGGCCTACAACCTCGAACCCGGCCCGGGGCTCTCCTATCTCGATCCCTACGGCGAAAAACAAACCGCGCTCTGGCAACAGTTCAAGGACGACATGAACAGCGTCGGCTTCGAGAACGATGAAATGGACGCGCTGGTCGAATCCGCAAAGCACATGTTCCAGGCCATCGCAGACATCAGCGATGACCTATACGCGACTGTGCCTGCGTGAGCGGCGGATGGCTCAGAAGTAATCAATAACCGCGTGCCGGCAGGCCGTGGTTCGCCGGTGCCGCGCCGCAAAGCGAGCCACCGGAGGCCCATGGTCAGTCTCGCCTTTGGGGTGGTGATTGAGGGGATGAGGGCGGGGATTCCCCAATCTGGCCGCCGAGAGGCAAAAAGCAAAATTTCTTCTCTGAGCTAGTAGACTTCGGTTGTCAAGTGCGCTAACATGCTTACATGCATATCGCTCTCCCGTTGCAAAACCCGTGCTCGACGTCTAAGCACGGGCTTTGCGGGGGTGGCCGGGTAGCCAAATGGTCAAGGCACCGGGACTTGCATTCCCGGCATTCAGGGTTCGAATCCCTGCCCGGCCTTTTTCTAGTGTCGGTTAGATTCTACTCATCCTTCACCCTGTGTCAACCTTTTGTGAGTCCACCGATGCAAAATTTTAAGTCTCCATCTTCTCGTCGACCATCAGCGTTCGGGGAGGAACTTCGCCGTATGCGGATCGCCGCTGGCAGAACGCTTAAGGACCTCGCGGACCTATTGAACGTGACTGTCCCCTACATGAGCGACATCGAGCGGGGCCGCCGCAACCCTCCATCATCGCAACAAATCAGACAGCTCTCGTCTTACTTGGGTCAACCTGATGCCTGTCAGAGGCTCGAGGAGCTGGCGATCGAATCGCGAGGAGCGATCGAACTGCGCCCACAAGACGAAGAGACTTCGCGGCTCTTAGTCAGCCTGAACCGGAGGCTCGAAGACCAGTCCCTCGACCACGAGCAGGTCGAACGCATTTTGAGAATCCTTTTGGAAGGACGCCCTGATGAAAGACGTTGAAGTTCCGGTAGTGCGGCCGATGGGCCGCAAGGCCATTGCCAAGATCGCGAACGAATTCCTCGAGCGCCACTATCCGAACCTGCTCGAACTTCCCTCGCCGTTTCCGGTGTTGAAGTTTTGTGATGAAGTGCTCATGGATAGTTACGGAATCGAATTCGCCATCGCCGAATTGCCGCCGCCGATTGAAGGTCGATTCCAAGGCGGCGTGCTTGCAATCTCAAACCAGACCTACGAGGGGCTGCTTCGTAACGATGGACGGGCGAGATTCACAGCGGCACATGAGATCGGACATGCAGTTCTGCACGCGCAGCAAATGTCGCAGCTGAGTAAAGAATCGCTCGAAGTGTCGCTCTTTCGGCGGGGATCCATTCCCGCGTTTTTGGATCCGGAGTGGCAAGCGGATGAATTCGCTGCAAACGTCCTGATGCCAGCCAGCGTCGTTGAGCGGCTATCAACAGGAGTTCGCGTGCATGCACGCCTTGTCGCCGCGATCTGTCGGACGATGGCTGTTAGCAGAAGCGCTGCGAAGACCAGACTCCACAAACTCGAAAAAGCCGGACTGATGGTACCTGCGGCACACATCAGCCCGGCTTGAACGGCGGGGTGTTTCCGTCGCCGCTCATGAGGTGGGACCCTCTGGGCGGATTGTAGCAAGTCACGTGCCGTAATCACATAGAGGAGTTTGCACAATGCAAACGAAGACACCAATCGGTACTACTGCTCGCACTGGAGAACGTTGCCCTGAGAGTGGGGTGTGGAAGGTCGTCGGCTCGCCGACGACGACCGCCCCCATCGCGAAAACAAACGTGATGCCGCCGTACAACAACAAGGCGGTCACGTGGCAACTTATCAGCTATGCCTGATGAGATGACTCCTCCGCCTCACGGCCGGCGACAGCCAGCCGTGAGGCTTTTGGACAAATTGTTCCAACTCGAAAGGAACGCTCATGACGCAGATACAGCCATCCTCGAACCCCGTTTCCACAGCACTC
>CAZFZT010000036.1:0-32160 GCA_964523675.1 uncultured Isosphaeraceae bacterium | reverse complement strand
GCCCCATGACCAACACTTGAGCGCGATCAGTACGAACGGAGACCTCCTCAGCGTCTCATTGGCGCGTATTCGAAAGTGACGGGCGGATCACCAGAAGAGTAGTATGTGCGAGTGGCGCACACGTTTAGCCGCGACGCGCAGCGGAGCGCGGCCCGTAGTCGTTCCCGCACGCTCCGCTTCGCGTCGCGGCTAAACAAGTTCTGCACCAAGGAAGCACGATTATGACCACCGCAATGAAACCGAGTGTTGATCCGAAATCTGCTGCCGTGAAGCGCATCTTCAACTTCTCCGCCGGTCCTGCGGCTCTACCTGAGGAAGTCATTCACCAGGCGCAGCAGGACATCTGGAACATCGACGGTTCGGGCATCGGCATCATGGAACACAGCCATCGCGGGCCGGTGTTCGACCGTGTGATCGAGGAAGCCGAAGCTGACTGCCGCAAGATTGCCGACATCCCAAGCGAGTACGAAGTGTTGTTTCTTCAAGGCGGCGCGACGTTGCAGTTCGCGATGATCCCGATGAACTTCCTCGATAAGGATCAAACCGCCGACTACCCCGACACTGGCGTGTGGACGACGAAGGCGATCAAGGAAGCGAAGTTGTTCGGCAACGTGAACGTCGCCTTCGAGGGCTCAGAGCACAAGTACGATCACACGCCGAGTGATGACGAACTGAATCTCACGCCGAACGCTGCCTACGTGCATTATTGCTCAAACAACACGATCTACGGCACGCGCTATGAGAAGCCGCCGACCGTGACTGCGCCTCTGGTATGCGATGCTTCCAGCGACATTTTCAGCCGCCCGATTGCTGTGAACAAGCATGCGATCATTTATGCCGGAGCGCAGAAGAACCTCGGCCCTTCAGGTGTCACTCTCGTCATCATCCGTAAAGACATGATCGCCAGGGGCAAGGCCGGCCTGCCTTCGATGCTCACCTACGCGAAGCATGCCGATCAGGGCTCGCGCCTCAACACGCCGCCTGCGTTTGGGGTGTATGTGATGGGTCAGGTCTTTAAGTGGATTCTGAATCAGGGCGGCCTCGACGCGCTCGGCCAGCGCAATGACGAGAAGGCGAAGTTGATTTATGACGTGATCGATGCAAACGATTTTTACACGCCGGTCTCGCAGCCGCAGTGTCGCAGCATGATGAACGTCACATTCCGAACGCCTTCTGATGAACTTGATAAGAAGTTCATTGCAGAAGCGGCGCAGTACGAAATGGACGGCTTGAAGGGGCACCGCGATGCAGGCGGCATCCGCGCGTCGATCTACAACGCCTTCCCCCGCACGGGCTGCGAAGCGCTAGCCCAATTCATGAAGGAGTTTGCGCGGCGCAACGGTTAGAAAGTCGATATTCTGAGGCGTCACGAGCTTCCAGTTGAGTGGGACGGCACATGGGATATGCGCATCATGCTTGCGATGGATCGGAAGCGCCGACGAATGCGAACCGATGATGAATCGAAATGACCGATCGTCACTCGATCGTGCGAACCATGCGCTCCGTCACCAATACATGATTTGGACGTTCTCAGCGCATGTCGTTAGTCTGACGCCATGCATGCTGCTCTACAGTTGATCCAGCCACTGCCGCTTGCGGCGACGCTCTCGTCGCTCGGTGGGGATCCGCGCCGGGCGCTGGGTCGTCTGCGGGCGATAGGTTTCAAGTACGTGCAGTTGGATGCGGCTCAACCGGGGATGCGGCCGCGCGAACTGGATCACTCGGCGCGGCGGGATCTTCTTGCGACGCTTCGCCGACATGAGCTGCAGCCAGCCGGTCTTGACCTGTGGATTCCGCCGGAGCACTTCACTGATCCCGCACATATCGATCGCGCGGTGGCGGCGGCGATCAAGGCCGTTGAGTTCGCCGCTGATCTTTGCCGAGTTCCGCTGAGCATGACCTTGCCTGCGCCGTCGGGCGACGGCGCAGGCGAGTCGGAGCAGGCGGTTGATCTTGTGATCGCGGAGGCGAATCGGCGCGGTGTGCCGCTTGCAGATCATCTGGTCTTTAGCGGCGCGAACTGGCCGCGCGAGCCGGGCGAATTCTTCGGACTTGGAATCGATCCCGCAGCGTGGCTTTCAAACGGCTGTGATCCGGCGCAGGCCGTGATTGCCAATGCATCGGCGATTCGCGCTGCACGGCTGTGCGATCTCACAACGGCCGGTACGCGTGTGTCGATTGGCACGCCAGGCGGCCGGTTGGATGTGACGGCTTATCAGGCAGCGCTTAGTGTCGCAGAGGTAGGTGCGGTCGTCGTCGACGCGAGGCAGTGGAACGATCCGTGGAAGGGGCTGGAGCAATCGCAAGCAGCGTGGCATGTATGAACGTACGCAGCTTCGTGCAGGCGAGACGCCTGTGCCGCTAAAGACCTCAGCCACCGTCATGAGGTCGCCCGCGCCATCTCCGCCGACTCGCGCGTCGCCTTCACCGCCGGCCGACCGACTGAGTAATAGGTGAAGCCAAAGTCCTCCATGATGGCTCGGCGATAGATATTGCGACCGTCGAACATGGTCTTCTCCCGTAGTCGCTGACTCACGCGCGTGAAGTCCGGATGACGGAACTCGCTCCACTCGGTGCAGACGATCAACGCGTCAGCGCCCTCCAGCGCTTCGTACATGTCGTCCGCAAGAGTAACATCTGGCATGGTCCGCGCAAGGTTTCCACTGGCGACCGGATCAAAGGCGCGAACAGAAGCTCCAGCATCAAGCGCCTTTTGCATCAGCGTGATGGACGGCGCCTCACGAATGTCATCGGTCTCAGGTTTGAACGCGACACCCCAGAAGGCGAGCGACTTGCCGGCGAGCGAGCCCTCGAAATGGGCTTCAATCTTCTGCCAGAACTCCTCGCGCTGTCCCTCATTCACCGCATGAACCGCTTCATTGAGCAGGCACGGATAGCCCGCTCGGCGGCCCATGTCGATCACAGCCCGTGTGTCTTTCGGGAAGCACGAGCCACCATAGCCGAGGCCGGGGTAGAGAAACTGATTGCCAATCCGCTTGTCAGCACACATGCCTTCGCGCACGGCCCGGATGTCAGCGCCATATCGCTCGCACAGGTTCGCCATTTCGTTGATGAAACTGATTTTGCAGGCGAGCATGGCGTTTGAGGCGTACTTCACCATCTCCGATGAACGGATGTCGGAAATGATGATCGGATTGCCCTGCCGCACAAACGGGGCATAGAGGTCTCGAAGCAGTTCAGAGGCGGTTTCATCGTCAGTTCCGCAGATGACGCGGTCCGGCTTCTGGAAGTCGAGAATGGCGGCGCCTTCTTTCAGGAACTCGGGATTGTTCGCGATCAGGAAGGGCGTATTGGTGCGCTGGCGGATGATGTCGCGCACGCGCTCCGTCGTTCCGACAGGCACGGTTGATTTGACGACGACCACCGGCGGATGCGCAGGTGATTTGCGCTGAGTTTCGTGATCGTCACTTTCGGTGCCCGAAGTTTCGCCGCCGCGAGCTTCCAGGGCGTCGGCAATGTCCTCTGCCGCCGCATAAACCCCGCTCAGGTCTGCCGAGCCATCGCTGTTCGTTGGGGTGCCGACGCAGATGAAAATGATGTCGGCATTTGCGTACGCGGACATCCGATCGGTGGTGAAGTGCAGTCGCCCCGCAGCGGTGTTCCGATCGATCAACTCCTTGAGCCCGGGTTCGTAGATGGGAACCGACCCCGCGCGAAGGATGGCAACCTTCTCCTCATCGACATCGAGGCAGGTGACGTTGTTGCCCGTGTTTGAGAAGCATACACCGGTGACAAGTCCGACGTATCCTGTTCCGACCATCGTCAGGTTCATGGTTTTTCTTCTTCCAGGCGAGATTTTACGAGGTGCGCCACGTGTGCGGCGTGTGATGATACGCCGGGCATGATCGGGCAGTCCGAGAGGAAAGCTGGGGTGGTTTGCTGAAATGTCGTGGATGATGCGGAAGACGGAAAGATCAAGCTCGCCCAGTATCACCCGGCCCCTCGAATCGCCCGATACAATCTAATGACGATGCGTTTTGAGACCGCCCAACAGATGCGGCTGAGCCAGCAGATGAAACTGGCTCCGCGGATGATCCAGTCAATGGAGATTCTGCAGCTGCCTGCGCTTGCGCTGCAGGAGCGGATCGAGCAGGAACTCGAATCGAACATCGCGCTGGAGATTGCGGAGCCGGAACCGACAAGCCCCGAGGCAGAGATCGAACATTCCCGTGACCGCGATGATGCGGCCGACGATGAGCGACTCGATCGGCGTGAGTTGGTCGTCAGTGACGACGCAGGCGGCAGCGCAGCCGACTTTCAGCGGCTGAGCGCGTTTGAATCAACCTATGACGGGGATGCGTTCGAGAATACCTATTCCTCTGAGCGGTATTCACCTGCCCGTCAAGCCGGTGAGCGCGATCGCAAGATGGACGCAATGGCGAACGTGGCCGCACGTGGCGAGTCGCTCGTCGAGCAACTGCTGCATCAATGGACGTTCGCAGAAGTCGATGCTGACATCGCTGCCATCGGTCGCTTGATGATCGGGTATGTGAATAAAGACGGTTTGCTTGGGGCCGACCTTGAAACCATTCTCGACCAGAACCGCAACGTGCCCGATCTTGCGGGCGGTGAGCTCACCATTGAGCGGCTCGAAGAGGCGCTTGCTCAAGTTCAACACTGGCTCGATCCGCCTGGCATGGCTGCGCGCGACTTGCGGGAATGTCTGCTCTTGCAGGTCCTCGCACTGGAGGAGCAAGGCGGGCCGGCCGAGCGCGAGCAGTGGGCGGATGTCCGCCTGCTGATCGAAGATCACTTTGACGACCTGCTCCAGAACCGCCTGCCGAAGATTCAGCAAAAGACCGATCTTCCGATGGAGCGCATTCAGAGTGCAATCTCACACATGCGCAAATTGAACCTCCATCCCGGTCGTGATCTGGTGGATGAAGAAACGCCGCCGATCATGCCGGACGTGCTGGTGGAGTACGACGAGCACAGCGACGCGTATGTTGCTGCGCTAACGAGCGGTTCGATCCCGCCGCTGCGCGTCTCGCCGCGCTATGAGCAGATGGCCAAGGATCGAACGGTTGAGAAGGTCGCGCGGGAGTTCATTCAGAACAATGTGCGCACCGCAACATGGTTGATCGAATCGATCAATCAGCGCTCTAATACGCTCCTTCGCGTGGTGAACGTGGTGCTGTCGCGGCAACGCGAGTTCTTCGATCATGGTCCGCAACATCTCAAGCCGATGCCGATGACCGAAGTCGCGGACCAACTCGGCATTCACGTGGCGACCGTCAGCCGGGCCGTGGCGGATAAATGGATGCAAACGCCGCGCGGCCTGGTGCCGCTGCGCCGCTTCTTCTCCGGCGGAACTGAAACGCAATCAGGTGAGAACGTGAGTTGGGAGGCGATCAAAGCAATGCTGCGCGAGGTTGTCGATGCGGAGGACAAAGCCAAGCCGCTCAGCGACGAAGCCATCGCAGAGGAACTGCGCAAGCGCGGCATCGAAATCGCCCGGCGAACCGTGGTCAAATATCGCCAGCAACTCGACATCCCGCCGGCGCGCCGCCGGAAGGTGTATTGAGAACGCGGCAATGAAGCATCGAGCACCAAGCGAAGAGGCGCGGTGCGCTTCTGCTGTTTCTTCACGCCGCTTGTGGCGTGCCGATCTACCGCATTGCTCGGCCTCGGCGATTTCACTATACTGGTGGCGGAGAAGGAGATTCATGATGCAACGCTCCCATATTGCCGCGTGTGCAGGCGTCGCCGGTTTGTCGGCTTTCTTGCCTGCCCTATCCGTTAATGCGCAGGTTCCGGCGTATCGCGAGTTTGAGTTGCAGGCCCGGTCGAATCTGTCGGTGAACGTGAACGAGGGCACCTACAACCTGCCGCCGGACACGTTCTTCGCCAACGCCACGGCTGACATCAACAACAATCGCGAAGTGACGTTTCGCCTCAACATCATTGAGGCAGGCGATGAGCAGGGGATCTTCCACGCCAGCGGCGGACAGGGCAGCATCGTGTACACCAGCCCCGCCGGCGCCTTCCTCAGTGATTCGACGATCAACAATCACGGTTACATCGTATTCCCGCGTTCCTTCGCCGCGCCAAACGGCGTGTATTTCGTCGATACGCTCGCTCAAACAAGCGGGCTGCTCACCAGCGGTCCGCTAGGCAACGGCACATGGGGATCGCCACAGGTGAACGACGCCGGCCAGGTCGGCTATCGCGGAAACTTCTCCGGCTCTGGGCAGTTCTTCTACTCGTACGACCCCGAAACCAATACCGGTGCGTATCACACGACCGAATCAGGTGTTGATCCGCAGAATCCTTACACCTTCCTGTTCACACCGTCCTTCAACAACAATCGGCAGATTGCAGGTAAGGGGCGGCTGCCCGGCAGCGGAGCGCCGGATGAGATTCGCATCTTCGAGACCGACGGCTCATCAACGTTGATCGCGCGGACCAGTGCGCTCGATCCGCTCTCGCCTTACACCGGTTTTGACAACTCCGTCTCACTGAACGATCAGGGCCAGGTCGCCTTCACTGCCAATCTCGTCGGCGGAGGGCGCGGCATCTTTGTCAGTGACGGTGAGGAAACAATCGAGATTGCGACGACCGCACATCCGGACATCAACACGATCGAGTTTTTCGCACCGGCGCTCAATAACAACGGCCTCGTTGCGTTCCGCGCTCGCGACGGCGACAATTTTTACGCCATCTTCGTCGGCGATGGGAGCGATCTTGTGCGCATCGTCGGCCAATGGGATGTCGTTCCCACCGACAACGGCCCCGCATGGATCGCGCAGCATGATTCCTCCGTCACCTTCGGCGGCGGCGTCAGCATCAATGACCATGGTGACATTGTTTTCAATGCGGCCCTCACGCCCGAAGGCAACAATCAGATCGAATGGGGCAGCGGGATCTTCATCGCCTATGCCGAAGTGGACGAACCGTGCGCGGAGGCCGACCTCAATTGCGACGGCTCCGTCGGCGTGCCGGATTTGCTGCTGTTGCTCGCAGACTGGGGACCGTGCATTCCAAAAGAAGGATCATGCGCCGCTGATTTCGATGACGATGGAGGAGTAGGGGTACCCGACCTCCTCTACTTGCTCGCCAATTGGCGATAGGTGGCTGTTGCTTCTGGCTTCCGCAATGTCTTCATGCCGCTACAGCGATGGCGTCACGGCATGGATGGATCAAGTGAAAGTGTGGCAACTTTCTGCCGATGTCGCTCCGCTCCTTCGCGCCTTCGCGGCTCATGAGCTACCGAGCGGCGGTGGTTCCGTTGGGCGTTCGGTTTGGCTTGGCTGATTGCGATCGACCCAGTGCTTGAGCACGTGCGCCCGGCCGTCCGTCGCGCAGACGAGGAAGCGGCAGAAGCACAGCAGCGCTTCCTTTGGCTCCAACTCCGGATAATGCCGAGCAAAGCACGCTCTGAACTCCGGCCGCAGCGTCAGCAGTTCGCCATTACGCACGATGTTTTCCGCGTGAAACCGTGCGGTTGCGAAATCATCGCTGCGCACCGCCGAGATCCACTTCTCCATTGCATCCATGAATATGTTCATCGAAGGCACCATACAGTCTCCATTCAGGCAGGGCCCCGCGACGACTCAGTCCCCCCGCACATGGCTGGCAAGCGAGATGCCAGTGCGCATGATATCAAGTTCAGCGGGAAGCGGACGAGGGCAGACCTTTGACTCTTGGCGGTTGGCGCTTAGCTCTCACTTGTGCCTCGATGCCTCGATTTGTCTTGATGCCACTTCTGTCGGCAATCACTGCAGCCCAGCCAGCTTATCCTTGCACCGCCGGATCTGCTCCGCAAGAACCTCCAGCGATCCCGCATCAATTCCGCTGAGGACGCCGCGATCGCGCAATCCCGCCATCACCTCGTGCGCTTCGGCTGCGTAACCAAGCGCCTTCTTCAGGTGCATCTTGCGTGCGGTCTCCACGGGCGACTCGCGAGCCGAGAAGGGTGCATCCTCCTCCGCCAACGTTTCATGCACTCGCGCGAGCATGGAAAGTGACGTGCCAAAATCCCGCTGGAAGCTCGCGTTCGCCTGATCCTGCCCCGCAATCCTTCGCCGCAATTCAAGAGCAGCCGCAAACGACTCCGCCGCTGCTTCCAGCCGACCCGCGCGCTCATGCGCATCCCCAACCCGATTCAGCGTGAACGCCAGATCGCTCATCGCCAGCGCATTGGTCGGGTCCGCCTCGTGCAATTCCTGTGCAATTGCCAGCGCAGCATGAAAAAACTCCAACGCCGCTTCCGCATCGCCCAGCGCCAATTGAGTCGAGCCAACCTGATTCGCATTGATCGACACACTGCGCTTGACGATCGCATCATCCGGCCGGCGCTGGGCAACCTGCTCCACGATGCGCAGCGCCTCCAGATTCTCCTCCAGCGCGCGATCAAAACGCTCAAGCCGACCTAACGCAAACCCCATCTTGCTTCGGCACACCGCCAGATTCAGCTGATCAAAATGATTGTCAGGATCAGCAGCCGCCAACGGCTCAATCACCGCCCGACCTTCATCGTAACGCGCCAGCGCCTCCTCGAACCGGCCCAGCCAAACGTTCACATCACCTTCCTTCGCGAGAAGACTAACTAGAACGCGCTTCGTCCCCGCATCGGGGGAAGTACCGGGTGTTCCGGGTGTTCCGGGTGTTCCGGGGGTGCCGAGTGATTGAGAACTGGCGCTCTTCTCGGTACTCGCTCCTCGCTCCTCGGTACTCGCCATGCGCTCCATCGGCAACGCCAATTGCGCCCGTGCCTGCTCGAAATACTCCAACGCTCGCTCATACTCACCCGCCCACATGTGCATGTCGCCGATGATGCCATAGGTGTCCGCTATCAGTCGATACAGATCAAGGTCATCAGGCGTCATCTCAAGGACGCGCATCCGGATCGCAAGCGCTTCGTTGTAACTTGCAAGTGCGCCGGTGGTGTCCCCGAGATTCGCATGGTACGGATTGCCTTGAATCTCCCCCAGCCTCTGATGGGCCATGGCCAGGTCACGCAGCAGCAAAGGATCGTCACCCGCCTCCGCTGCCAGCAGCGCAAGATATTCATGCGCAGTCCGCACCAGCATCTCACGCGCCGGCCTCGACCCTGCCAGGTGACTGATCTCATCATGCACATCAAAAAGAAACCGCGAAGCCAGCGAGCGCACATCGTCAAACGCCGCTGCCGCCCGTGCTCGTTCATGCTCCGCAATCTGCTGTTGCTCAAGGGCCTGCGCCGTGGCCAGCTTTGCCTGTTGCATCTGATGCCACGTCCCAGCCACCCCGCCGACAAGAAGCACAACCATCATCGCACCGGCGGCTCCCGCCATGCGGTACCTGCGCAAACGCCTGCGCATCGTGTACCACGCGCTCTCGCGCCGGGCCTCAATCGGCTCACCCGCCAAGTAGCGGCGAATGTCCTGCGCCAACTCACCCGCCGACTGGTATCGCCGGTCGGGCTGCTTCTCAAGACACTTGAGCATGATCGTCTCGACCTCATCGTCAAGAACAAACCGAACATCACGGATCGCGCTCGGCTTGACCGGCGCGGCGTCAGCCACATTCGCCAGCACTTCTCGCACGCCGCCATCCACTGGATACGGAAAGCGCCCGGTGAGCGCGTGGTAAAGGCACACGCCAAGCGAATAGACATCACTACGAACATCGACGGCGGCCGGCTCACCGTCGGCATGTTCCGGTGACGACCATGGCAACGAACCAAGAAACTCACCCGTCACACTCAACCCACTCCGAACCACGCTGGCCCTTCCCGCAACATGTCCATCATCCCCAAACGCCTTTGCAAGACCAAAGTCAAGCACATGCGGCCGACCCTCGGTATCCACACGAATGTTCCCCGGTTTCAAGTCCCGATGCAGCACACCGCGCTGATGTGCGTAATTCACCGCATCACAAATCTCAGCGAACAATTGGAGCACGTTCTTGAGCGCGGTTGGTCCTTCAATCGACGCAACGAATTCATCAAGCGGAGCCCCTTCGATCAACTCCATGACGAAGTACGGCCGGGCGCTCGGCGGTGGCGTCACACCGCTGTCATAAATGCGGACGATGTTCGGATGGTGCAGCGACGCGACGACGTCGATCTCGCGCTCAAACCGTCGCAGTGAGCCGTTGCTCCCGCTGCCCCGGTCCGAAGCGTGAATCACTTTGATGGCGACGCGCTGACGAGTGGAATGTTGCACCGCCTGGTACACAATGCCTTGCCCACCACGCTGAATCTCAACGAAATCGCCGTACCCAGGAATCTCGGGCGGCGCAACGTCGGCGGGCGTGAGGATGACGGAGCGCCGGCGCGGCGTGCGCTTGAGTTCCTCAAGAAGTGAACTCTCATCAAGGTACCAGTCGTCACGGACAGGTGGAGGCATGAGACAGGGGGGGCAGTAGTTAGTTGTCTGAGGCCGGATACAAAAGCTCGTCGGTGTGTGGTGATTTCCGAGTGATGTAGTGCGCGTTATGGTCGCTGCGTCCTGACTCCTTGATCACTTGCATCATCCTTCCTCTGCAACCTGCCGCTCAATGAGTTCAGTCAGCCGGCGTATGATGCGGCTCTTCGCTTTGTAAACCTGATCCACACTCATGCCGAGTTCCTTTGCGACTGCTTCCGCGCTTTCTCCATCAAGGGCGTAGCGTTCGAAGGCGGCACGGTCGGCTCGATTGAACTCGACATCAATCGCCTGCATTGCTCGCGTCAGGTGGTATTGCCTCCACTGCTCGTTCCAAAGAGCTTCGACTTCATCATCGGTCGCAGCGCGTTCTGCCGCGCTGCATACCTGCTCTAGTGATACTTCCCCTCGCTTCTGACGCGATCTTGCAAAAATGGCGTGTAATGTGACTGTCTTGAGATAGGAGCGAAACTTGCCCTTGGCCGGGTCGTAGGTAAAGCCAGGCATGGATTGCGTCAGCGCGGCCAGGACATCCTGGACCACATCGTCGCAATCAGCCGGCTGAAGTCCCTGGCGACGGGCGAATCCTCGAATGACATCACCATAGCGATCGCAGAACTCATTCCAAGCAGCCCCGCGATCGGCTGAAGCCGAGCCGTCGCCGCGCTTCCCGAGACGCTTGAGCAATGAAATGTGCGTCGTCTGACTGAGCACTTGCCCAGTTTACCAGAGGCGGCTGTGTACTGCTATGGAAAAATGTGTAGTTTCGTTTCAGATCGGCGTCGGGAATTCACTATTCTTTGAAGATTCAGTGTTGGGGCCGGCGTGTTAAAGCGTGCCAATGGGGTTCGCAAGTCGGCCAAGGCGTTCAATGGGAGAAGATAATGCTTGCCACTCGGAAATCTGCCGTTTCGTTCACACTTTGCAGTGCCTTTCTGGTCGCTGCCAGCCATGCCCATGCGGACCTCATCCAGGTAGGTTGGATCGGTCCTGATGGAGGAATCTGGCACGACGCGCTGCATTGGGATCCGAGTACGATTCCGAGCAATGCAGGGGCCGACGAGTATCACGCTCTCATCGACACGAGGTTCGGCAATCTGGTGAATCTGGGCACCAATGCGACGGTCAGCGCCTTGACCATCGGTTCCGAGGATCATCTGTCCATTAATAACGCCCGCATTCTTGAAATCTCGGCGGCTGACGGCAGATCGGGAGGCGGCATCATCAACAACGCTGGAGTCCTTGAGATCGGATCGACCGGCTCCTCCACACGACTGCGCCCCGAGAACGGGATCGTCTCGCTCACCGGCGGCGGCACCGTGCTGCTCTCAGACAACGCAAACAACCACATCGACAACGGCGGTGGAGGGTCGCTCGTGAACGTGGACAATACCATTCGTGGTGCGGGGAACCTCAGTTGGACCACCAGCGGCACGTGGCTGGAGATCACAAATCAATCGCTGATTGTCGCGGATGGCGTCAATGCGCTTCACATTCGGCCAACGAGTCCGACATTCACAAACCAAGGCATCCTTCGTGCGGAGAATGGCGCGACACTGCAACTCAATGCGGGGACGTATGAGAACGTCGGCGGCTTGATCGAGGCGCTAGAGGGCTCGACCGTTGCGGTTGACGGCAACGCGACGATCACGGGCGGCGAGATCGCCACCGTCGCTGACGGTGTCGTGCGTGTGACCAGCAGCACGCCACGCTTCATTAACCTGACAAACTCCGGCGATCTCATCATCGACAACAGCCGGATACTCCAGATCGAGGGCGGGCTTGAGAACACCGGCACAATCGAGATCGGGTCCACCGGTAGCGCCACTTACCTCCGGCCGGTGAACGGCGAGGTGATGCTCACCGGTGGTGGAACGATCGTCCTTTCAGACAACTCGAACAACTACATCTACAACGGCGGTGGAGGGTCGCTCGTGAACGTGGACAATACCATTCGTGGTGCGGGGAACCTCAGTTGGACCACCAGCGGCACGTGGCTGGAGATCACAAATCAATCGCTGATTGTCGCGGATGGCGTCAATGCGCTTCACATTCGGCCAACGAGTCCGACATTCACAAACCAAGGCATCCTTCGTGCGGAGAATGGCGCGACACTGCAACTCAATGCGGGGACGTATGAGAACGTCGGCGGCTTGATCGAGGCGCTAGAGGGCTCGACCGTTGCGGTTGACGGCAACGCGACGATCACGGGCGGCGAGATCGCCACCGTCGCTGACGGTGTCGTGCGTGTGACCAGCAGCACGCCACGCTTCATTAACCTGACAAACTCCGGCGATCTCATCGTGGACAATTCTCGAGTTCTTCAAATCGAAGGAGTCATTGAGAACAGCGGCGTTATCAAACTCGATTCAACCGGCTCAAGCACCTACATGCGCCCCGTAGAAGGCGTCGTGACCCTGACCGGCGGCGGAACGGTCGTGCTTTCCGACAATTCGAACAACTACATCTACAACGGCGATGGCGAGGGGTCGCTGGTGAATGTTGACAACACGATTCGCGGTGCCGGTAACTTGAGTTGGACCACAAGCGGCACATGGATGGAGATCACGAATCAATCGCTGATTGTCGCGGATGGCGAGAATACCCTTCACATCCGGCCGACGAATCCGCCGTTCACAAATGAAGGCATTCTTCGTGCGGAGAACGGGGCAACCCTGCAACTCAACTCGGGGATCTATGAGAACATTGGCGGCTTGATCGAGGCGCAGGAGGGTTCGACCGTTGCGATTGACGGCAACGCAACGATCACAGGTGGCGAGATCGCCACCGCGGCGGGCGGCACAGTGCAAGTTACAGGAAGCACGCCACGATTGGTTGACCTGACACACTCCGGCCATCTTGTGGTGAACAACAGCCGAATCTTGCAACTCGAAGGCGCAATCGAGAACACCGGTGTGATTGAACTCGGCTCGACAGGAAGCGCAACGGAGCTTCGGCCGGTCAACGGGGTTGTAATGCTGACGGGCGGCGGGTCAGTGGTGCTTTCCGACAATTTGAACAACATCATCCGTAACGGTGGCGGCGACGGATCGCTGCTGAACGTTGACAACACGATTCGCGGTGCCGGCAGTTTGAGTGGGACCACGACCGGCACCTGGTTGGATATCACGAATCAGGGGACGATTATCGCCGATGCCGCAGTCAATCCCTTGCGCATTTATGGCAACAGCGAGAACGGATTCCTGAACGACGTTGACGGGCTCATCGAAGTGACCGGCGCTGGCGGGCTGGCCAGCAGCGGCGGCACGTTCACGAACCTCGGCCAGATCATCGTGCATGAAGATCGCACGATGTCGAGGGCCGCCCACCTCACGCAGGCCGGCGGCGTCATCACCGTCAACGGTGAACTCGCCATTACCGGCAGCGGCAATCAACTGCAACTCCAGGGCGGCGTGCTCAACGGCAACGGCCAGATCACCGGTACGCTCAATAACACCGGCGGCTCGATCGAGCCAGGTGAGTCGCTTGGAACCCTGCATGTGCAGGGCACGCTCATGCAGTCCGGTAGCGGGACGCTGGTCATCGAGATCGACGATGAACTCAACCACGACCTCATCACCGTCAGTGGTAGTGCAAACCTCGGGGGTGTTCTCGATCTTCAGATCAGTGAGGACTTCAACCCGCTGCCGAACACGGAAATCGTCTTCCTCGAAGCCGGCAGCATCACGGGCACGTTCGACCAGTTCCTTCCATGCGACGGTTCAAAGTTGAGAATCATCTATGACGCTGGCGAGGGCACCGTGGCGGTCCGGTTCACCGAAAGCAAGACCGGCGATCTTGACTGCAGCAGCGCGGTCGGTGTGCCCGACCTTCTCCTGCTCCTCGCGGCGTGGGGTGATTGCAACGATCCCGAAACTTGCCCGGCGGATCTCGACGAGAACGGCTCCGTGGGCGTGCCGGACCTTCTTATTCTGCTCGCCAACTGGGGGTGAGCAGAACCCGGAAGAACCATCAGTTGTCTTTTGATGACCAAGTTCGTTCGCTTTTTTAGAAGTTCTGAAAGGAGACGAGAATTGAAACGCACGATTTCCACCGGTTCGATCCTGCTTACGCTGGCGCTCACTGTGCCTGCTTGGGGGGATCTCATTGACATTACATGGATCGGGCCTGACGGTGAGAACTGGCATACTGCCCTACATTGGGATCCGGCGACGGTTCCGAACAACGGCGGCGGCAACGAGTACCACGCCATCATCAGCACTCGATTCGGGAATCTGGTGAATCTGGATTCGAACACGACCGTGAGCAGGTTGACCGTCGGCACAGGCGATCATCTGCACATCAACCCCAGCCGACACTTGACCGTCTCCGCCCTCGATGAGGCAGGTGGAGTCATCGACAATGCCGGCCTGATCGAACTCGGCTCGACCGGGGGCACCACCGCCATTCGCCCGACAGACGGCGTCGTCTCCCTCACCGGAGGCGGAACGATCCTCATGGGCAACAACGCCAACAACTGGATTTACCGAAACAGCGCTGATGGGGCACTGATCAACGTAGACAACACGATCGAGGGTGCTGGCCAACTCAGTTGGAACAGCGCGCCCACGCCGATCACGAATCAGCATCTGATCATCGCCAACCAAAGCACCGCGCTGACCATCCAGCCGGGCAGTGCGCTGTTCACGAATGAAGGCACGCTTCGCGCTGCCGACGGCGGCACATTGCGACTCGGTACCGGTACCTACGACAATACGGGAGGCATTATTGAAGCCCTGGCCGATTCCCTGGTCACGTTTGAGGGCAATGCGTTCATCACAGGCGGCACGCTTGACACCAACGGCGATGGACTGTTCCGTGTTGTCAGCGGCACGTCGCACATCGACAATCTCACCCACGGCGGCCACACGATCATTGACAACGGCCTCTCGTTGCTCGCTTCGGGAGCCATTCACAACACCGGTTTGATTGAACTGGACTCGGCAGGTGGCACCACCGGGATCCGCCCGACGGACGGCGTCGTCTCGCTCACCGGCGGCGGAACGATCCTCATGGGCAATCATCCCAATAACTGGATTTTCAGAAACAGCGCTGATGGGGCGCTCATCAACGTAGACAACACGATTGAGGGCGCAGGACAACTGAGTTGGACAGGCACACCCACGCCGATCACGAACCAGCATCTGATCATCGCCAACCAGACCGAAGCGCTGGCCATTCAACCGGGCAGTGCACTGTTCACCAATGAAGGCGCCCTTCGCGCTGCCGACGGCGGCACATTGCGACTCGGTACCGGTACCTACGACAACACAGGCGGGCTGATCGAAGCCAGGGCCGGCTCGCAGATTCACCTCAGCGGCAACGCCTTTATCACCGGCGGCACGCTCGATACACAAGGTGACGGCCTGTTTCTTGTCACCTTCGCCACGCCACACGTTGACAACCTCACACACGCTGGCCACACGATCATCGAGAACAGTCGCATCATGCTCGGCTCCGGCACGATCAACAACACCGGTTTGATTGAACTTGGTTCCACAGGCGGCTCAACGTACTTGCGCCCGACGGAAGGCACCCTGACGCTTACCGGCGGCGGCACGATCCGACTGAGTGACAGCGCAAACAACTGGATTTACCGCCACACGACCAACGCCGCGCTGCTCAATGTCGATAATGTCATTGAAGGCGCTGGGAATCTGAGCTGGAGCGGCTCGCCGACGCCAATCACGAATCAACACCTGATCATCGCCAATCAAACCGCCCCGCTGACTATCCAGCCGGGCAGTGCGCTGTTCACCAACGAAGGCACCCTGCGCGCTGAGGACGGCGGGACGCTCCAACTCAATGGCGGCACCTACGACAACAACGACGGGCTTATCCAGGCCGATGCTGGCTCGGTCGTGCATCTCAACGGCAATGCGACGATCACTGGCGGTACGCTTGACACCGAGGGTGATGGACGAATCCGCGTCACTGCCAATACGCCGCTGATCGGCGATCTCACTCATGCCGGTCACACGACTGTCAACAATGGTCGCACGATGTTCGCTTCGGGAACGATCACCAACACCGGCACAATCGAACTTGAATCGACCGGTGGTAACACTTATCTCCGCCCGGCGGATGGCCCGGTCACGCTCACTGGTGGCGGCACAGTCGTTCTCTCCGATACGACCACGAACTGGATGTATCGCGCTGATGCGAACAGTTACTGGATCAACCATGACAACACCGTCCGCGGCGCAGGCAACCTCAGTTGGGTCGGCTCGCGCACCGGATGGATCAACCACGGTTCGATCATTGCCGATGGCGAAAACCTCCTCGACATCGCGCCCGACAACGACATCGGCCTTATCAACCACGGCTTGCTTCACGCCGAGAACATCGGCGGGCTTGGTATCTCTGGTGGCATGATGAATCAGCAGGGCACGGTACTTATCGATGCAGGCAGTATGCTCACTCGCTCCAGCGGCCACTTTGTGCAGACAGACGGGATTACCACCGTGAATGGAACAATGGCCGTTACCGGTGGCGGCAACCAGCTGCAGTTACAAGGCGGTGTGCTCAACGGCACCGGCCAGATCACCGGCACGCTGAACAACACCGGCGGCTCGATCGAGCCAGGTGAGTCGCTTGGAACCCTGCATGTGCAGGGCACGCTCATGCAGTCCGGTAGCGGGACGCTGGTCATCGAGATCGACGATGAACTCAACCACGACCTCATCACCGTCAGTGGTAGTGCAAACCTCGGGGGTGTTCTCGATCTTCAGATCAGTGAGGACTTCAACCCGCTGCCGAACACGGAAATCGTCTTCCTCGAAGCCGGCAGCATCACGGGCACGTTCGACCAGTTCCTTCCATGCGACGGTTCAAAGTTGAGAATCATCTATGACGCTGGCGAGGGCACCGTGGCGGTCCGGTTCACCGAAAGCAAGACCGGCGATCTTGACTGCAGCAGCGCGGTCGGTGTGCCCGACCTTCTCCTGCTCCTCGCGGCGTGGGGTGATTGCAACGATCCCGAAACTTGCCCGGCGGATCTCGACGAGAACGGCTCCGTGGGTGTGCCGGACCTTCTTATTCTGCTCGCGAATTGGGGATGATCGGCCGGACTCCGGTCCGCCGAATCATGGTCGCGGTTGCTTGACATCACAACTGCGACAGACGACGCGTCCCAGCATCCGAGGTTGGGGCGCGTTCGTTTTTTTGGCTGTTCAATGCTGCGCTAGAGGCGATCGGCAACCCTTCAGACCCCGTCTGCGTATCCCTTGCTTGATCGGTTCAAGGCGGCAGTCCGGCGCTTGACGGGCGGGCCGATTTCGTGGACACTGGTCTCTTCGCGTCAATTCGCCCGATTCACTGGAGCGAATCGGGTTTCTCACTCACTGTTCGGAGAAGATAACACATGGCTGTTCGCTCAGGAGCCGGCACCGGCGTCATCGTTTCACTGGTGATCTTCATCATTGCCTCTGCATCGCTGCTCGTGCTTACCATTGCGTTTCATGCGGGGCAGAGTGATGCGCTTGCTCAGAAGGCCGCTGCCGAAGACGCTCTGGAGCGGTATGTGCTGCCGCAACAGCGCAATCAGGACATCTTCCAGCGGTATGAAGGCATGGCCACCGAACGGCGTGAATCCGTCGCGCAGTTCCTGCACAACCGACTTGAGACCCTCACGCGCTATGTTGACGGCAACCCGGGCGCCTCGCTCGAGGCCGTGCAGGCACGATTTGCAGGGATGGGCGTTGAACCGGATGGCGTCGTGAGCGAGACGATGCGACGCATGCGCACGGAACTTCAGCGCAGCAAGGAGGAGATGGAAAACCTCAACGCAGTGCGTCAACAGTTACAGAGCGAGATCGAACAGATGCGGGCGTCGATGGACAATCTTCGCGACAGCCACAGCCGCGAACTGGCGTCGGTGCAGGATCAGATCGCCGGCTACCGTCAGGCGGCAGATAACTATCGCGGCGAACTCGACGACGCGAAGCTCGCGATGAACGAGTCAGTTGATCGCTTGCAGGACCAGTACGAAACGCGCATCAATGAACTCGTTCAGGAGAATGATGACTTCAGCAGACAGGTTGTCGCGCTTCAGACCCGCGTCGAAGAATTGCAGCAGCGATTGAGCTCGGATCGGCTTCGGGCACAGGATCCTGCAACGCTTGTTGACGGCCGAATCATCGGCGTGAGTGGAGCGGCGGATACGGTCTTCATCGATCGTGGACGGAAGCACCGCGTCGTGCAGGGTATGACATTCGAGGTGTACGACGACGCTGCCGCGATCCGCCCTGATGCGAGCGGCCAACTGCCGCGAGGCAAGGCGAGCATACAGGTCATCCGAGTGGGCGATGAGACATCGACGGGCAAGATTATTCGTTCTGTCGCGGGCCGCCCGGTTATCCAGGACAATGTCATTGCCAATGCGGTGTACGACCCGAACTATCAGTTCAAGTTCCTCGTCCACGGCCGGTTCGACGTTGACGGCGATTCTCGGGCCACTGCGACTGAGGCGGATTACATCCGAAGTATGATTCGCGAATGGGGGGGTGAAGTCGTCGAAGGCGATGAGATTCCGGGTGATCTTGACTTCCTCGTCCTTGGCGTTCCGCCGGATCGTGTCATGCAGCCGCGTGATGATGCTTCAGTGCATGAGATCGACGCATGGCTGCGCAAGCGTCGTGAGTTTGATCAGTATCAGCGGCTGCTTGATGATGCCACGCGGGCGCAGATCCCCGTGCTCAACCACAATCGCTTCTTTGTGCTTACCGGTCACGTGCCGCGATAAGGCAAGTCGTCACAGAGTGGGTATAGCGCCCTCGTGCAACATGCGCTCTGCAAGTCGCCGAGGGTTGCCAACACGAGGCGGAACTGCACACAGCCGACAGCCGATGGCTAGCTTGACCCATCTCTCGCAGTACTTCGCCTTTCGATCGCTTTCGACTTTCTTCCATTCGTTCCCGACCGAAGCGAATCTGGGGACGGCCGCTGCAATCGGCACCGCCTTTCATCGAGCAGGCCGATCTCGCCGTCGCCGGGCTGAGAGCAACATCGCGCTGAGCTTTCCCCACCTGCCGCCGGATGAGGTACAGATAATTGCGCTGCGCTCGGTGCAGCACATGTTTCAACTGTTCATGGTGGATGCCATGGCGACGACTCGGGCCATCACCGCGTCATCGTGGCCACGCTATATCCGCATTCATTCGTCGATCGGGCGTGTGATGGACCGGCTCATTCACGGCGAGCCGATGATTCTACTGACGGGGCATTTCGGGAATTGGGAGATCATCGGTCACTTCCTTGCGTTGATGGGATATCCCGTTCTCGCGCTGGCGCGGCCGCTCGACAATCCACTCATCAACCGCTACTTGTTGTCGATGCGAGAAGCAGCGGGAACCCGCATTCTCACGAAGTGGGGCGCGACGCCGGCGCTTCAGCAGGAGCTGGAGCGAGGCGGGCGGGTGGCATTCATTGCGGATCAAAACGCCGGGAATTCCGGCGTCTTTGTGCCCTTCTTCGGCCGGCTGGCGTCAAGCTATAAGTCGATCGCATTGCTCGCCGCCCATTACAAGGTGCCGATCGTGGCCGGCTATGCCAAACGGGTCGGCGGGAGATTCATGTTCGAGTTGGCAACGACTGACGTGATTGAGCCGTCGGAGTGGGCCGATGCTGAGGATCCGATTTTCTACATTACAGCGCGATACAACCGGGCAATCGAGCAGATGATTCGGTTGGCTCCGGAGCAGTATCTGTGGGTGCATCGCAGGTGGAAGAGTCGCCCGAGATACGAGCGTGAGGGCCGACCAATGCCGAAACGAATGCGCGAGAAGCTTGCATCACTGCCGTGGATGGAACAGGAGGAACTTGATCGCATTGAGGCGTATCGGGCCGAAGTCTGACGCGAGGCATAAAGACCGCATTCATGTATCCTGTACTGCATGAAGCGAGGATACCTCGTCGCGCTCGCAGGGCTGGCGATCTTTGTGACCGCCGTAGTGGCGGGAAGTCTCGCCGAACTTGATGGTTCTGCAGCAACCGCGGTCATTTTCGGCTCATTTGCTGCAATGGGCCTGTGCTTCTGGATCGGGACTGCAATGGTTGCAGTCGCCAAGGGATACCATGTCGTGGTTGGAATTGTGTTCGGGGCGATCGCCCCTCTGGGGCTGCTCATCCTCACATTGATGCCCGAACGCAGCTCATCATGAACGTTCTGCGCCTTCTCCTAATCAGCCGGCAATTCGCCTTCGATGCGTTCCGGTCTCATGGATCGCCTCAAGCGGGAGAAGTCGAAGACACGTTCGAAGGCGCGTTCATCGATTCGGCCAGTAGGGGTGTCGAGGCCGAGCTTGACTTCGCCCTGTGCCTCAGCGTTCGGACCGGCGGAGAAGATATCAACTAGAGTCGCCATGCGCGGCAGCGCCGCGGCGGAAACATTCGGCACAGGGACCGAGCGGTAGCGGCTCATATAAATGTCGCTGTAGTACGCAACCTCGCCATTTGCACTGAGCGTTTCAACGTGCTTTGGCAGGAGTGTCGTCCGGTCGAAGAAGATGCGCATCGGACCACCCTCGCCAGGACTTTCTGCGACCCATGTGTCGGTCGCACTGTTGTAAGTCACCTGAGGCGGCGCTGTATCGTTGGCTTCATCAAACTCCTGCATGGCCCCCATGCCGATAAGGTCGAGCAGCACGAGCGGCTTGACGGTCTGCAGTGTGTCGCGGTCACTCCCGGCATGACGTCCCGTGTATAAAGTGGGCTCATCGACGAGGTCGAACAGCCAGTACCGATCCGCATCGGAACCGAGCCACATATAGACGTTGCCGAGTTTCGAGACCCGCAAGGCGGTCCGCCGGGGTAGATGCAGATAGAGATCGACATCGCCCTGACGGAATCTGCGAACGCCGCTTTCATCTGTCCAGGCAATCTCGATAACGCCCCGTGCCTGCACGCGGGTCAGTTGCGCTATTCGCTGGTTGTGGGATCGCGCGAGCTCGGCATAGGAGGGCGCCTCGAGATCGGATGGCGGCGCCGATTGAGGCGACACCTTGCACGCGCTGAGCATCACAGCCAGAACGAGGAGAGTCGAGAGCTTTGTCGAAGCTGCATTCATTGTTGAAGGAGATGAAGGGATCAACGAAGCCCTTGCACGTATCGTTCATCATTCGGTTGTGAACTGTTGAGCAGCGATTGCATGTGCTTATAGCTCTTCTGCTGCGAGGGGATCGGGGCAGTAGAGCCGGGTCTGAAGTGCCCAGACCTTATCGGTGAAGTCCGCTGCGCCTTCGATGGGCGGCGCTCCGTCCGGCCTCGCATGCGAAAGCGCCATTGCGGTTTTCGCATCCAGGTTATCGAGTTGCGAGATAAAGACCGCCTCCGGTGTTGACGGCGGCTTTGCAGCTCCGAACTCCGGCTGACCATGATGGCTGATGACGATGTGTTGGAGGACGCGCAGCGCGGCAGGCGGAAGTTTCGCACCGCTGCGCGCCGCAGTGGCTGCCTTTATCTGAAGGATAATCGCGCCTCGGACAATGTGGCCGATGAGGTTGCCGTCTGCCGTGTAGTTGAAGCCGCGTTCCCACGTGAGCTCCACCGTTTTTCCAAGGTCGTGGAGGAACAGCCCCATGAGAACAATGTCACGGTTGAGTTGCGGGTAGAGCGGAAGAATGGCTACGGCCGTGCGCAGAAGTTGCAAGGTGTGTTCGAGCAAACCGCCGATCCATGCATGGTGAAGGTTCATGGCCGCTGGAGCGCGGCGGAACCGTTCCATCAACTCCTCATCGTCAAGGTACGCCTGAGCCAGCGCCTTCATGGCAGGATGTTCCAGTGTGCCGAGGATGGCGCACACCTCGTTGAACATTTCATTGATATCGAATTTCGTAGTGGGAAGAAGGGCTGCGATTTCCTCATCGGTAACCTCTGCCGGCCGAATCTGTTCCAGGATGATCTGGCACTGCCCGTTGTAGAGTTGCGTATGGCCTGCGATCCAGACGAAACCAGTCGAGTTCAGCCCCTCAAGATTCGATTCGTCGAACGTCCATTGCCGGGCGGCGCACTCGCCGGTCGCATCCCGCAAGAGGCACTTGAGGTATGGCTTGCCGCCGCGTGTCGTCCCAATCTGCGGATTGAGAATTGAATACACCCCATCGATGTAGGAGTTGGCGGCAAGTGATCTGAGGTCGATATGCGGCCGGGCGTTGGCGGAGGTGGACGGCGTTGCAGTGGTCATAAGTGTCGATCGTTCGGCTGATGCTTGCGAGCAGGATCGGCGATCGTCGTGATCCAGATTGGGCGATTTCCTGAGAAGTCTAGCGTATCGGACTGCTCGCCGCTTGTCGTCTGTCGCTTCTCACCACGACCAGATAATGGCTGCGACGAGCAGAACCCAGATTACGAAAGCGATCGCGACCTTGCCCACAGTGCCCAACACACGGCCAAGGGTCGCTCCAATTGCAGGTCTCATTGAACCAGCGACCGTCATCGGCGATTGGCCGCTGACCTCCGCGATCACCGCTCCTGCGAATGTGCCAACCAACGCTCCGATCAGCGTCCCCACGAGCGGAATGGGCAGCAGAAACGTGACGAGCAGCGCTCCGAGGAAGCCACCGATGATCGCGCCTGCCATGCCTCGCTTTGTTCCACCACCGGTCTTCGCCCCGAGCGCACCTGCTCCGAATTCGATGGCTTCACCCACCAATGCAAGAGCGAACGAGATGATGATTGCGGTCCAGCCGAAGACGGCATCCCGTTCACCTGCCATTGTGAACGCCCCTGTCAGTTCCATCACCAGCGCAAGGCCCAGCATCATCCACGTTCCTGGCACGCTCAGGACGACAAGCAGCACGCACACCCCGCCCAGGAGCGCGAACGAGAGTACAGCGGCGATGAAGAGCCAATCCACACAGCATCATTGGGAGCCGGTGGACAGAATTCCAAGGCGAAGCGCGTGAGGAGTTATCATGGGACCTGTGCTTGCCGGCCCATTACGCCTTCCATTTCTTGTTTTTGCACTGGCTGCCGCTCCCGCCGGCTGTACGACAGATCATTCCATGAATCCCGCATTTCCGATCACTGTTGCAGAAGGGCGGGCGGCACTGCGAGAGATGCGCAGCCGACCGGTGGAACTCGAGCGGCCGGTCGTTGTCGCGGCCGGCTATCTGGACCCCGGCATCATCTCTCGTAACATTGCAGCGCGTCTCAGGAGGGCGACGAGCGGTGACGCACCAATCATCAGCACAAGTTTCTTCTGGCGCTTCACCTTCGATGATTGTCGCGACCGATTGATTGCTGCCGTCGAGCAGGAGTACCCGTCAACCGATCCCGAACTGACGGTGGAGGTGGATGTGATCGGCTTCTCAATGGGCGGCCTGGTCGCTCGTCATGCCGCTGCGATGCGGCCGGAGGGGGACGGCAAGCGGCTGAACATCAAGCGGCTCTTCACGATCGGGACGCCACATCGCGGCGCCCGGCTGGCCGGTCTCGCACCGTTCGATCGGCGCGCGATTGATATGCGAGCGCAATCCAAGTTCCTCGCGGGCCTTGATCGGGATATGGAGGACGCACGGTACGAGATCATTCCATACGCACGGCTAAACGACGCGATCGTTGGTATCGAGAACGCAGCTCCGGCTGGCAGTGATCCCTGGTGGGTGCCGAACAAGTCACTCAGCATGTCGCACACGATGGCCGGCGCAGATGAGCGCATTCTGGCCGACATCGCCAAACGTCTTCGCAGCGAGGCCCACTTCACGGGCCCAACACCACACCCGCCACCGCCCGGGGAATGATGCTCAATCGGATCGCAGGAGGGCTCTAACCCCAATTCGCCAGAAGGTCGAGTAGGTCAGGAACACCTACAGAGCCGTCCTGATTCAGGTCTGCGGGACATATGCCCGCGTCGTCGCAAGGGCCCCAATTCGCGAGGAGCACCAGGAGATCGGGGACCCCCACGGCGCAGTCTCCGGTGAAATCGCCATGTGGTGCCTCATTGAGTGAGAGCGTAAGAGAGCCGCAACCGTCGCTCCAGCAGTTGGTCTCCACTTCGCGGGCGCGAAGCAGCCAGTCTCCGGAAGAATCAACAAAGAGAAATGGCTGAGATCCGAGGGTCGTCTCTTGTTCACACTCTTCGCTCTGCCAGAACCACTCAATTCCCTCAGGCGGCTGCTCATCGTTTGGCCACCGCAGGATCGCTGCGCCGCAAGCCAGAAAATCGATTTCGGGTTCAGGAGGCGCGGGGGGACTATCGGGGAACGCGATGTCGATCGACGAACAGGAGTTGCTCCAGCAATCTGCCTCCAGGTGGTACGCACGGAGGTAATAGGTGGCTCCCGCATCCACAACCATTGTGGAGTTGAATCCGAGCGAAGTATCTTCGCCACAAGAGGATTGCCAGTACCAGACTACTTCATCCGCCGGCACCTGCCCCAAGGGCCAAGAGAGGGTTGCACTGTCGCAATCCGCATCCAGAACGATCGGCTGCGGCGGAGCCAACGAAACCAACATGTTGCCTCCATGGTCCTGCCATGCTCCATTGATGTCGTCTGGCGCATTGCCACAGAATGCCGATTGCGCAACCGTCAACTTAACGTTGTCTTCCACATGAATGGCGCCTCCCCCAGAGTCGCCGGTGGCGCCATTTCCGACAAAGTTGCACCCCTGCAATTTCGAATGAAGTTGCGCCTCCTTTTCAGGTGCGTGGAAGTAGGCGCCACCTCCGGCTTCGCTTTCATTGCCGCTGAACTCACAGCCGCTGAGTGTCCCGTGAACTCCAGCGCCTGCGTACAGGCCGCCGCCCTGTTCACTTGCGAAGTTATTGAGAAATGTGCAGTCAATGAAAAGCGGATACCGCTTGACCGTACTCAAACCGATGACAGCGGCACCACCACCCCGTTCAGCGCTATTACTCACGAACGTGCAGTTTCGGATCATGGGACTGCTATCGAACGCAAGCAAGCCACCGCCACGCGAGCCATCCTCACCAACCAATATGCTGCCTGTGCCGCCGGTAATCGTGAAACCGTCAAGTACCGAAGTGCTGCCTTCTCCATTTTCGAAGGTAACGGCGCTGCTGCTTCGCCCAGAGGCATCAATGATCGTGGAATCAGGCCCTGCACTACTGCGCAGGTGGAGCGCCTTACCTGCGAAATTGATGTCCTCGTTATAGGTGCCGGGCGCGACAATGATTGTGTCGCAGGGCGCGGCTGTGTCGATCGCAGCTTGGATTGTTGAAAAATCTTCTGGGACGTGAATCTCCTGGCCCCCGTCAAGGCAACTGGCGCCATAGAAGCTGGCGAGAATGCTCGCGTTCTGATTGATGGTCAGCGCATTATGTGCTTGAAATTCCTCACCCGGAGTCACACCAGTAGGTTGGCCATCGACGAGAATATCCGGATTGGAAAAGTTGGGTATGCGAAAGCCGGGGGCATAGGCCATGACTGTGCGCCAGAGGTTGCCTGAATCGCCCGAAAGATGGTGCCCATGTGAGTACGGGTAGGTGCCAGGGGAAGCCCCGGCATTGACGTGATCATGTTGACATCCGAAATTATGCCCCAATTCATGTGCGAACACGAAGTTCGAACAAGCTTGGTCGGCGCGCGTGACCGTAAAGCCAAAATCCTTGAACAGAGGCGACGGCGCTTGCATCACATATCCGATCCCGCACACTGGATTTCCTTTTGGATAGGAAACCAGTAGAGCGACCAGATCGGCCTGATGTTCCTCGCGCCATGCATGAATCTCATCAATGTTGCCATCAAACTGGCTCAGACGAAAGAGATCAACATTCATGTTGCCCGACTCTTCGTATTCGATTTCGGCCACATGGACAAGATTGACAAACAATTGGTTGACGCCGCTCTTGGTCAGGGCCAGCGAGGTCTCCTCCATCATGGTGTCGATCATCGCGGCCATGCCCGCCTCACCACCGGCTGTCTTGAGCGCTTCAGCGGAATACACGACCATCACATCAACGACGCCTGGAAGCCCAGGCCATTCCACTTCGCCGCCCTCATCCCCCGCGATTCCGCCTTGTCCGTTCGCCGCGACAATGTGATGCTCAGGTCCGACGCCGCATCCCGGCATCAGCGTCTCGTCAAGTTGTGTGACGCGATGCAGTCCGTTCGCAGAGGGGCGAATATCGAAGAATCCGATCGGCGGCACTGACACCACCCCTTGGATAACTCCTTCACTTACGCTGATCGTTGCGCGACTTCCGAATACCCGCGGTACCGTACCGCTCAAAGTGAATCGGTCGGCATCGTGGTTCGCGCTCATCGCGGAAAACTGAACGATTACCGTGAAGTCGTCAAAGAGCGGCACTTCAACCTGCGGATGTGCTCCGAGATTCCGGCTCGCAGCGACCAAGGTCGAAACATCAACTTGGACATCCCGCGAGCGCACCACCGATTCTGAATCACGATTGGCAATCGCCTCGGTGCCGCCCAGAAACAGCCGCGGCACATCGGCCGCAGCCAACGAGGTACATTGCGTGGCCGTTGCGATCAATGCCAATCCAAAGGTCGGCAGAAGACGTGAGAGGGTCTTTGAAGTCATGAAGCGGCTCCCGTTCGAAACCCGAAAAGTGATACTCACTACGGTCGAGTTCTGATTATGACCCGAAAAGAAGGACTCTGCAAACCGCCAGGCCGATTTTCACCGATTCGCACAAAGCGCGGTTATCGGCGTTTGCGGCCCAGGAGGTCAGCGGTTCCCGCTGCTGCGGTGAACAGCCGCATCCCCAGCGCGACAGGAGCTGCTATAGTTCGGTCAGTGCTGGAACCGCCGGAACAGAACCCCCATCTGGGGCGAACTCATCGATGCCCCCCATCTCTACTCCGGCGGTTTGAGACGCCCTTCAGAAGGAGCCAGCCGATGAACGACATGGATACCGCCTGTTCAATGGTTCTCAGTGCGAAGCTCGATGTGCCGAGTGCCGAAAGGCGCTCATGGCTGAATGGGTTCGGCGCAAGCCACGTGCCCTCGCCGAGGATGACCACAGCGAGACGCCAGTCGGGCGGTTTCACGATCGTCGAACTACTCACGGTTGTTGGCGTCATTGCGCTGCTGATGGCGATCACAGTGCCTGCGCTCCAGGGGGTGCAAACCAGAACCCGGAAGACGCTGGAAGCCAACAATATTCGGCAAGTCTTCATCGCGTGGCAAACCTACGGCAATCAGAATCGTGATGCTGCCGCACCCGGTTATATCGATCCGGAAGTGCAGGAGGCATGGCGGATCATGTCTGAATACCCCGTGCCGCCTGACGCGGGCAATGCTGCCAATCGCATGATCCCGAGGGATATTGCAGCCGCATGGACCTGGCGGCTCGCACCGTACTTCGATCACAACATAGAAACGATCTGGAAGTACCGCGATGCGCCGTCACTCAATCTTCCATTGCTCGTTGGGATGGCGCGGAGCGGGAGTCTGACGGATCAGGGGATCAATGATGTTGATGAGCTGATGCTGGCGATCGCTGAGGAACCAGCGTTTGGTTACAACGCGTTTCATGTAGGTGGCTGGTGGGAAATGCGGGAACTGCCGCCTCCAGGTGGAAGTGGCGCTATGCCTCAGCCGCTGTTCTTTGACGCCAAGCTGCCCGGGATAGACCGCACGCCTGTTGATGTTGTCTCGCGAAGTATCCCAAGCATTCGCCGTCCTGGTGAGTTGATCGTCTTTTGCACCTCCACCAGGTACCGGAACACCGGCATGCATCGCATTCGCGATCACGATCATCCCGGCTCATTCGTCGTAAGGCCGCCCTTCATGGCGGAAGAGGCCCAGTGGGAAAGCCCGCCGCCGGCCAATGCGGCCTACACCGAGCGTATCCAAACCTTCAGCAACGATACGGAAGCGCCTCTTGGTCGTTACAACGACCGGCCCACGCTTATCAACGCTGACGGCAGTATCGATTCCCCCACGATGATGATGCTCTTCGACATGCGCAGGTGGATCGACAACCCGTTGGGGATGGACCTCGCGACCGATGAACCATATAACCCGTGGTTCACGCAGTAAGCGGCGACAGGAGGATCATTCACCAGCGATATACGAGACCACGCCCTCCCATGGGCTTGACGCGGTGGCGTACATGCGCTTGGGGATGCGGCCGGCCCGGTAGCCGAGATACCCGGCTTCACAAGCCGCCCTCATCGCGCGGGCCATTGCGACAGGGTCTTTCGCATGCGCGATGCCGGTGTTGAGGAGAACGCCATCGCTGCCAAGTTCCATTGCAAGCGTTACGTCGCTTGGTGTTCCGACACCCGCATCCACGATGACGGGATACGCCGGGTCGCCGCCATGCTCAGTATCTTTCAGCAATTGCAGAATGATCGTGATCGCACTGGGGTTGGCGATGCCGCGTCCCGAGCCGATCGGACTGCCCGCTGGCATGACGCTCGTCGCACCCGCATCGCGCAGGCGCGCTGCCATAATCGGGTCATCACTGGTATAGCACATCACGCTGAAGCCGTCGACGACCAGTTCGCGGCATGCTTCAAGTGTGCCAACGGGATCTGGCAGTAATGTCTTCTTGTCGCCGAGCACTTCAAGCTTGACCCAGCTTTGGCCGGCGTTGCCAAGCTGTTCCAGAATCTCACGTCCCAGCCGCGCCACACGCACCGCGTCCTCCGCGCTGAAGCACCCAGCAGTGTTCGGCAGAATCGTGTAGCGATCGGTGTCGATGAAGTCGAGCAGCGACCGGCCGTCCTGGTCCATCAATCGCTCCCGACGCACCGCCACGGTGATGACCTCCGCACCGGAAACATCCAGCGCGTGCTGCATCACCTCGTAGGACGCGTACTTGCCGGTGCCGACGATCAGGCGGTTCGTGAGCGTGATGCCGCTTGCGCCAAGCGGCAATGGTTCGTAGATGCTGGACTGTTGCGGTTCGCCGAGTTGAGCGGGCATAACGGAGTGTAGGCACAGCCACACGCTCCGCGATTCCTCAGCCCCATCGACGATTGATCCGCACATGACGCCGATCGCTCTACCCGGTCGCGCCAACGGTCAAGTCCACGGTCCGATGCGGGATGCCATGTTCGGTCAGCCACGATTCGATCGTGGCGGAATTGTCCATGGTGATGCGCTTGCCGGTCGGATCGATCCCTTGCGATCGCATGAAGGTCTTGAGTGTGCCGGGCAGGCCGAACTCGACCGTCTCGCGGTAGATGTCATGCTGCTCAACCTCGCCGCCATAAAGATTGATCAGGTCGAGAATGAGATCCTGCACGAGATCTTCCGGGGCACTTGCTCCGGCGGTTACCAGCACCCGCTCGACACCTTCAAACCACGAAGTATCGATCTCCGACTTGTCATCGATCAGCACGGCGCGGGTTCCGACTGCTTCCGCGATTTCTGTGAGGCGCAGCGAGTTGGAGCTATTGCGCGAGCCCACCACCAGCACCAGATCACAGTCGGGCGCAAGAGCGCGAACCGCCAACTGCCGGTTCGTCGTCGCATAACAAATGTCCTCGCTCGGCGGCTCCTTGATGTTCGGGAACGCATTCTGCAAGGCCGAGATGATGACATTGGCATCGTCCATGCTCAGCGTCGTCTGCGTCAGGTACACCAGCCGGTCAGGGTCATTGATCTTCAGGTGCGGAATGTCGTCAGGCGACTCGACAACTTGTATCGCGTTCGGCGCTTCGCCTCGCGTACCGATCACCTCTTGATGATCAGCGTGACCAACAAGCAGAATCTGATATCCCTTGCGCGCATAGCGAATCGCTTCTGCGTGAACTTTCGTCACGAGCGGGCACGTCGCATCGATCGCGGTCAAACCGCGCTGGCGGGCGACATCGCGAATGGCGGGACTCACGCCATGGGCGCTGAACACGACAATTGAGCCCTCCGGGACTTCCTCGAGGTGATCCACAAAGGTCACGCCGCGCTCACGGAAACGGTTCACCACGTGCTTGTTGTGGACGATCTCGTGATAGACGTAAATCGGCTCGCCTTCACAGATTTGAAGAAGCTGATCGACAACATCGATCGCCATATAGACGCCGGCACAGAACCCGCGGGGATTGGCAAGGATCAGTTTCATGGGCAGTGGGGGATGATAGCAGCCACGAGAGAGCAGGTGGGAGGACGCCGCCGCAGCACAGGGCAGTTGCGACTTCCGGTTGGTACGGGCAAGGAAGGCCGCGCGCACAAGAGTCTGGATGAAAGGGTTTAGTTCGCGCGCGCCGATGATGCACCCCCCGGATCGGCCACAATCGCCCGCCATTGCAGCAGCGGCGATGCGCAGCGCGCGCACCGGCGCCATTTCACATTCAGGCCGATGCCGCTGGCGGTTTGTGGCGTGCGCTGGTGCAGAGTTGGGTGATGCGGGGGAGAATTCTTTGCTGCCTGATCCGAAAGAATTTCCAGGGGCGGAGACGGACCTTGACGGTCAACCGCGCATCGTGGATGGTGATGGTGATGGCAAAGCCATCGTGGACATCGGCGCGTATGAGTTCACAGGCGAACCCGGAAAGCCCGTACCACCTGATCCCGACCTCAACGGCGATGGCATCGTCAATGAACAAGACTTACTCTTGCTTCTCGCCGCAAGGGGGCCGTGCGCCGACTGCACCACCACCCCCGGTTCATGCCCCGCTGATCTGACACATGATTGCACCGTGGGCGTCCCCGACCTCCTCTCGCTGCTCTCCGGGTGGAGGGCGTAGTTGGGAAGGTTCAGTCCCCTGCGCTGCGGAGAAGGTGCTCCGCTTTGCGTTTGATGAGGTTCTTGAGGTCTTCGGCCAAGTTGGGCTGCTGAACTGACCACACGCCCCAGCGCGTGTCGAACGGCTCGGCAGCAAGGTCGAGGCCGTCCCGAACCGCACGCTTCAGGGCGCGGGTTGGCAGGGAGCCGGCTAGGGTGGGTTCGACCTGCATGGCCAGTTGAAGGTCTTCAGGAGACGGGATCAACACCGCGATCAGATCATTTGGGGACTCCGTCTGGATATCCGCCGTGCGCTTTCCGTTCCTGCCTGACCGGGAGCCGAGGCCGGGCAGGCGGAATTCAATTGACCATCGCCACGACTCACCGTACCAGACTGGAAACTCCTGCACACCTTCAATCTGGAGGAGGTATTTTCGGAGCGCATCAAAAATCTTGCGCGGCTGACCATGCAGACCTTCCCTCAATGCGTCGGTGTCAGGCCTGTTGAATCGGTCCTCCCAAGCAAGTCGCTCATAGGTGCGTCTGGCCATACTTCGTCCTCTGCCGCCTGCGTCGATCGGTACGCAGGGCCCCTCGGGGCTGTTCTGTATGTAAATGGATACTAGGCACCTGTGGCATCAAGGGGCAAAGGAGGACAAGGGCAAAGCGGCTGGAGGCGCAAGCCGGTGAGCGAGGGGCTATGCTCGGACTCCGGGCCCTCGGTTCCCTCAGGGCCCGCCGCCGCGGGCCCGACCCCTCCGCTTGATTTTTTCGCAGTTGCTGCGATAATGCTCGACTCGGCGGAACTGCCCTCCGGGCGTCACTGCGCGTGCGCGTGGCGGCGGCCATCCGCTTCAACCGTCAACACTGACCCGCCCCGATCGGCGGATTGATTTGTTTCAGACGCTTCAGGATTTCTCATACCGTGCCCAACTCACCATCAGCCAAGAAGCGCGTCCGCCAGAACGCCAAGCGTAGGTCTCTCAACCTGTGGCGCAAACGCCGAATCAAGGATCAGACCAAGACGTTCCTTGCAGCGGTCCAGGCCCAGGACGTTTCAGCCGCAGAAAAGGAATACCGCAAGGCGTGCGGCCTGCTCGACAAGATCTCATGCACGAGCACGCTGCACCGCAATACGGCGGCGCGGCGAAAGAGTCGGCTGGCGCGTTCGCTGCACGAACTCAAGAAGAA
>CAZFZT010000035.1:0-32506 GCA_964523675.1 uncultured Isosphaeraceae bacterium | reverse complement strand
GGGCCGCGCGCGTCGGCGCGTCCGTCTGCTGGTACGGGTTCGTGAGCGCGCTGGCCTGCGGGTATCCGGCCAGGAAGGTCGCCTGGACCTGGTACCGGAACGGGATCGCCGCGAGGGCGGCCACGGCGAGGAGCATCACGAGCAATCTGCGGCGGCTCATTCGTGGGCATTGAAGACATCATCCGCCGCCGCGTCGGCAAGCGCCGCATCGGCTTCTCCACCGAGCCGGTGAGCGATGAGACGAAGGCGGAGCAGAATGCCACGCTGCTGGCGCAGGTCACGCCGGAGGATGTGCTCGCGTTCGGCCTGATTCCGGAACTGGTCGGTCGATTGCCGATCATCACGCCGCTCATGCCACTGTCGCGCGAGGCATTGGTGCAGATTCTGACCGAGCCGCGCAACGCGATCGTCAAGCAGTATCAGCACATGTTCTCACTTGAAGGCGCGACGCTCGACTTCACGGATGAAGCGCTGAATCTCCTCGCGGAGCGGGCCATGAAGCGGGAAACCGGCGCCCGCGCGCTGCGCGCAGTGATTGATGAGTACATGCTTGACCTCATGTACGAACTGCCCGAATCCAACAGCGAAGGCGTGTCCTACCTGATCGATCGCGATGCGATCGAAGCCGGCTACTCACTTGCGGAACTCCCCCAGCGCAAGAAGAAGCACTCCGCCTAAAACACAAGCCGGGGCAAAGCGCAGAAGCGGCGCTGCCACGCCCAAGCCGCGCGCCGGATCAGGCCACCCACACGGTTGACTCCGCGCCGACTCTCGTATTGACTACCCGAAGTGCGACGATCGCGCCTTCGCTACTGTGCCGCTGCGCTCGTGATCATTCTGATTGCGGGACTGATCGCGTGGCGCATCGCATTGAGCGCGCCTTCGTGGTATCACCCGCCCGATGCGCACGATCCTGCAATCTCGCAACTGGCAGATGATGTCGAATATCGTCTCGTCGAGGAAGTGCATCGGCCACGTTCAGAGCCGTTCACGCTTCGGCTGCGCGAGGAGCAGGCCAACGCATGGCTTGCTGCGCGGTTGCCACGGTGGATTGCTGGCCGCAATCTCAAATGGCCCGACGCGCTCGGCACGCCACAGGTGCGCCTGACCGAAGACTCGATCGAACTTGCATGCGGCGTGCGCGCGGCGAGCGGCTCGCAAGTGCTCGTCGCGCATCTGAAGCCGCGCATGGAACAGGATCGCCTGATCCTGGCCGTCACCGGCATCACGCTCGGCCGCATACCGATGCGCATCACCTCAGCCGATGCGCTGATGCACCTGCTCCCGCCGGACCAACAAAGCGAACTCATCGAAAGTGAACTGGGTGTGCTGCTCAGTGATGCGATGGGTGGCGGCGCTGCGCTGGAGCCGATCGTGACGCTCTCCGACGGCAGATTGGCCCGGATCGAAGCGATCGACGCCGGTTCAGGACACGTCGATCTAACGCTTCTCGTTCACGAGAAGCAGTAACCGAGCATGTCCCTCACCGCAGTGGGGAAGGCGTCGCACGCGGCCTCGCCATGGAGACGGCGCATCGCGCTGCGCGGCGGCAAGTCGCAGCTCTTCCGCTGCAACTGCAATGCTCGCCCCTGCGGATGTGGTAGCATGTGTTGAAACCGGACGCTCCGGCGGCGGCAACGGCTCAAAAAGGAACCGGAAGATTGATTTCTGACGGGAAGCCGGCCGGTCGCCGTCCAAGTGGACGATTCGCCACGCTTCCGGTACGCTTTGGGTTCGGCCGCCGTAAGGCCGCGCCAGTCCGGTCCGGCAGTGACGCCGGGCTGCACTTGAGGTTCGCCTCATGGCTTGTGTTGTCCTGCATTTCTTTTCGGGCCGGTTTGGAATTCAAGTTGAATGCGACCGGTTAGAGAGGTTCGAGAATAGATGTTGCAACTCGTTAGATCGCGCCCACTCGAATTGGTGTCGAGGAGACAAGGAAACATGATGTTGAAGAAGTTGATCGTTCCGCTGGCCGTCGCCGGCTTCGTCGGCGCCCTCCCGCTGGCGTGGGTGTATGGCAAGGACGTTGGTGTTCGTGCGAGCAAGCCGGTGGATTCGAGTCATCTGCGCGCGCGCCCAACAACTGTGCCCGCCACGTTCACGTCGAAAAAGGGAAAGGAAGTGCCGGCCGCGATGGTGCTTGCGCCGCGCGTCCGCATCGATTCCACCCCCGCGTGGTACATCGATGAGTATGGCGCCGATTCCAAGTCGCTGCTTGTGAAGTTTAAAGACGACGTACGTGCTCGGGTGCAGGGCAAACGGGTTCTCTCGCAAACCGGACGCGCGATGCGCGAGGTTCAGCGACTGGTCGTCGAATACGATCTCGAGCCATCGCCACTGATCTCCGTCGTGACGACCGATGGGCTTGAGAAACTTCAACAGCGAGTGGCTGAGCGAACCGGACAGCCCGGGCCCGATCTTGCCGGCTTGATGCGATTTCGCGGCGAGGTCGGACAAGTTCGAGCAGCTGCGCACGCCATGCAGGCGCTCGACGTTGTGGAATATGTTGACTTCGAAGAAGTGTATGAACCGGCGGACATGTCCTGGATGCGCGATGCGGTTCAGAAGCCAGGCGACATTCCTGCAGTGTTGCGGCGAGTCGATGCCAGTGATCGCCTCTCACAACGTACGGTGCTGGCCCACAACTTGCTTCCCGAATCACCAGTGGACGAGCCCGCGCCGGGCGGCGTGGCTGGTGGAGGTGATCTAGATTTCTCGTGTGGCGGAGAGGACACCGAACCTTGTTTCTGGGCACATGGCACACCCTCATGTGACGATGCGCTGTGCTGCGAATGCGTTTGCGAACAGCATGAGATTTGCTGCGATGAAGACTTTGGAGCATGGACCGAGGTGTGCGTCTATCTCGCTGCGCTTTCCGGCTGCCCATGTCCCGGTCCGCCCAGTCCGCCTTGGTGGGACGGCGTGACCTTGCCGCCACTGCCTCCACCGTGCCCCGGCAATGGCGGTTGCGATGTGGCCAACGGCGACCCCGGCTGTGACAACTACTCATGCTGCGTCGCCGTCTGCAATGCCGACCCCTCATGCTGCGACACTGAGTGGACGCAGGCATGCGCAGATCAGGCGCTGGAGACGTGCAGCGCGTTCAATCCGGATTTCGCTGATCCTTCGCTGCCGACACCGGACTTGCGTCCCGCGCAGGGTTACCTCACTGCGAACAACTACTTCGTCGATGCGTTGATTGCGGACGCAAACGGTGAACCCGGACGGGTCTCCACCGTGACCGGCAATCCTTACTTGCCTGATCTTGTTGTCTCCGCAATCGCACCCTTCTTCTTCAGCGACTCATTCACGCCATTCTCTGGTTACTGGGGCCAGGGGTATAACCTGGATCAGCTCTGGGCGCTGGGCGATGAATTGGCCGCTGCGCCAGGGACCGGGTTGCCACCCGGCGGCTTCGGTCTCGGGCCGGACCCCGGCGGCGGACCGCCCATGATCAGTCTCTCGCGTGGCCGAAGCGTCAAGGTGGCGGTCTTGTTCCCCACGGCGTTCGTACACCAGACCAATGTGGCGAACAGTGAAGATCCTGTCGATGATGTCCCGCATCCGTTCACGCATGAAGCGCTTCGAGAGCGCGTCACCTATGCGCTGCCGGATCAACAGCAATTGCTGCTGACGAACTCAACGACCGGCCTGCTCGATGGTCACGTCGGAACTGCCGTGTTGGGCATCATCGGCGGCGGCACGGTGCCCAACGCCAACATGTTCAGCGGCGAGGGTGGCATGGTCGGCGTCTCGCCGGAAAGTGATCTGCGGTTCTATCCGACGTCATCCGTCGAGCAATTGCCCGGAGACGCCGGCGCGCTCGGTGGCGTCTTCCTGAACTCGCTTGCCGCTGCCATCGCTGACCTTGATCCCGGCGACGTCATCAACATCCCATTCGTTCCCCGTCCGCCCAACGCGCAGTTCACGTCGTTTGCGATTGCGTTCGACCTGGCCAATCTCGCGACTGTCCTCGGAATCAACGTTGTTGTTGCGGCAGGTGATGGCTGCAATGGCGATGGCACGGCCGTCGAGGTGCTGCCGCAGTTCGATGGCGGCGACAGCGGCGCGATCATCGTCGGTGCGGTCAGCCCCGGTATGGGCGTTCTCCCCCCGAACCCGTTGAACTTCGCCGGCGATATCGGCTCGTATCACCGTGGAGGTCACAACGTTACTGCCTCCGGGGGCGGCGTCTCCTTTGGAACGCCCGGCGATTTCGGCCCGGCAAGGTCTCGCTTTGGCGATGCCATTCACGTCTCCGGTTGGGGAGACAGCGTCGGCGCGCCAGGATTCGGCACCTTGTACCTCGGTGATCCAGCCGATCCACTCTCACCTTGGGAGCGTTCATACACGAACCGGTTTGGCGGCACTCCTGCTGCTTCAGCAATGGTGGCCGGCATCGCAGCCAACCTTTCGGGTCTGACCAAGCAGTTCTATGGCTTCCCGCTCTCGCCGCTTCAGATTCGTGGCGAAATCGCAAGCAATGGTTCGGGCCAGCCCGGATTGGCGTCAGGCGCACCATGGCAGTGCTTTGGTTCGTTCATCTCCAACGACCCGCTGCTGGTCGGTTCACACAACTGGCCCGATCCGCTCACCGGCGAAAACCTGCCAGCCACGGTCGTCTTCACCAATGCGCGAAGCGCCGCGGAGTGGCTCTTGATCGGCGGAACGTTCGACGATTGCGAGGAACTTGAGCAAGCATTCGCCATCCGCGGTACCCATCTCTCAGGTACGGTGCCCGTTCTCTGCAGTGAAGACGGTTTGTTCTTCACCGTCCGCTCTGAGGGAACCAGCGCGTCATCAAATCCATCCTTCGTGCCGCCCGGTTTCGCCGGACCCGTCTCTGACCTGACCTATCGCACCACCGGTCAGGTTGCCGACGTCTTTACCATCGGCATCATCGACGATCCTTCGATCATCAACCAGTACGGCATTCGAATGGTCGCCGCCGGAACGACGGTTCCGACGATTCAGACCATCGAACTCTATGACTGGGCAGCCGGTCGCTGGCAATGGGGCGCGACGCAGTTCGTCCCGGCGGGAGCGCCGAACGACATGGGCACGCTCGAGTTTGCGACCTTCAATCCGCAGCGCTTCTTCAATGCTGATGGCGTGTTCCTCGTCCGCACATGGGCCTACGGCTTCGGCGCGCCGCCCAATCCCGGCGGTGGTTTCGGAACCGGAACCAGCGATGTCTTCGACTTCCGACTCGATCTGGTTGAAATCGGTATCGTCAACGTCGGCGACGTGCCCGGCGACGGCGACTGATTCGCCTCTCCATCCCATGCACTCCAGCCCCCGTTCTTCGGGGGCTTTTTATTGGACGCTCTTCCGCCGCTGGTCGTTTGAAGCCGGCCCTTCGCGCCATCTCCTGATTTCATGGCGGCGATGTGCGTTGAAACTTCAAAACGTCGAAACGTCGAAACGTCGAAACGTCAAAACGTCCAAATCTCCAGATGTTCACGCCGTTCTCGCAGCCGCGAACTTCCGAAAAAAGTGGCGGCCTTTCGGGGTCGAGATCGTTACTCTTACTTGGCGGAGCGATCCGACTCAGGAGGACATGCATGGCTTGGTGCAGGAGTCAATCATGGTTGCGGTGGGGGCCGATCGCGCTGGCGGGCGTCGTGCTTGCGTGTCGGCCGGCCGGTGCGGGCGATGCGTGTGTGCCGCAGTGGGACAATGCGATCGGCCAGCCGGGGATCCTCAACAACGCGGGAGCCGGAGTCATCTATGCGTCAGCCGTGTTTGACGACGGCAACGGCCCGGGACTGTATCTCGGCGGCCAGTTCAACGATGTCGCAGGTCTCGCGCACTTCAACATTACGCGCTGGGACGGCTCAAACTGGTCGGCTCTTGGCGGCGGCGTCAACGGGCCAGTGCATGCGCTGGCTGTATTCGATGACGGCTCGGGGCCTGCGCTGTATGTGGGTGGATGGTTCACCCATGCGGGAAATGAAGGCGGAAGTGTTCAAGTCAACGGCATCGCAAAGTGGGATGGCGCCCAATGGGCCCCGCTCGGCTCAGGCGTCACCGGCGGAAGCCCGGTGCGCATCAAGGCGATGGCGGTGTACGACGACGGCAGCGGCCCGGCACTGTTCGCTGGCGGAGATTTCTTCAACGCCGGCAGCAGCGGCGTGAATCACATCGCGAAATGGGACGGTGCGCAATGGTCGGGTCTGGGCAATTGCCCCGGGACAGCGGCCGACGGCTGCGGCGTCAGCGCAACGGTCGAAGCGCTGACGGTGTATGACGACGGCCTCGGCGGCGGGCCAGCACTGTACATAGGCGGATCGTTTCCCGTTGCTGGCGGTCAAACGCTCAACCGAATTGCGCGATGGGATGGCGCAACCTTTACAGGTCTCGGCGACTGCCCCGGACCGTCGAGCGTGTGCGGCGTTTCAGGCCAGAGCGAAACGGTGCACGCGCTTGCGGTGTACGACGCGCCGGGAGATGACGACGGAGCCGCGCTCTTTGCACTGGGCAACTTCACGACGGCGGGCGGCTTGCCGGCGCAGAACATCGCGCAGTGGAATGGGATCGCTTTCTCAAGCGTCGGCGGCGGCGGGCCGAACAATTTGGCAACGGCGCTCGCGGTCTATGACGACGGCGACGGCCCGGCTCTGTACATCGGCGGCTTATTCTCAAGCGCGGGCGGTGTGCCGGCCGGACGTCTCGCAAAGTGGGACGGCTCGATGTACTCGGCCCTCGGCGCGGGCGTCGGCAGCGGCGCAAATCCGTTCGTCGAGACGATGACCGTCTACGACGACGGCTCAATCGACGGCCCGGCGCTCTACATCGGCGGCGCATTCAGCCATGCGGGGCTGCAGCCGGCGCAGAACATCGCGCGCTGGACCGGCTGCCCCGATCAATGGGTGAATCCAGTGAGCGGCGACTTTGACGATCCCGCCAAGTGGTCGAACGGCCGCGTGCCCGGTGAAGGGAATCTAGTGCTGTTTGGGCAGAACGCGCAGAATGCAGACGACTCGCCATGTGTGGTCAACTTCAACCATGATGTTACAAGCCAGGGGCTGCGCATCACCAAGCAGCGGCCCTTCTTCGCGCTGGGCGAGCACACCTACACCGCCACCAACTATGTTTCAATCGGTGAAGATCAGGTGGGCGTGTTGACCTTGACCGGCGGCACGCTGATCTCGCCGCGCATTGATGTTGAGCCGCTCGGCGTCTTGGAGCTTGCTTCGACAATTGTTGGCGATGTCACGAACATGGGTGGCATTCGGGTTTCCCCAACGGCTACCGGAAGTATCGGCGGGGATTTCACACAGTGGCCCTCGGGAACATTCAGTATTGGATTCTTCTTTGATCTGCACGGCCAACTGGAAGTTGCCGGAAGTGCTTCGCTTGCTGGTGTTCTTGAAATCGATTCTCCATTTACCAGCCCGGATTCGCTGCACCTTGGCCAATCTTTTTCCGTCCTCGTCGCCGACGCGATCGAAGGTCAATTCAGCGCCGCTCTGTTTCCATACATTGCGGAAGATCGCATGATGACGCTGGAAATGATCGGTGGCGAGGGCGGCACCGCAGGCGCCCCCGGAAGTGACGGCGGTCTCGCAGGCGGCGGTGGTTCCGGGGGCGGCGGTGGTTCCGGGGGTGGAGAGCAGATCAATATCATCATCGTCCCGCCGGGCGCATCGCCTGACTATGACGATCCGGATGCGTATGTTGTGGAAGGCATTCCGACTGCGGTGACGACGCCGCGCTTGGTGCAGAGCGCTGGCGTTGCAGATGTTGCGGTCGCCCTGGCGAACGAGTCGCCGAGTGAGCCGGGCATTGCGCTGATTCTGCTCAACGACGGCACTGGCGAGGACTTTGACTTTGCGATCGTGCCGGTTGGTGCGGACCCGCGCGGCATCGATACTGCCCGCGGCGGATTTACGAATCGGGGAGATGATGATCTCGTCGTCGCCAACCGCAGCGATGACACCGTCACAGTCATCTTCAATGAAGGCGATGGCTCGTTCACCACAATGAATGTAGCAGTCGGCGAAGGACCGACCGGCGTCGCAGCAGGTGATCTGCTCGGTGGGGGCGTAAGCGACATTGCCACTGCGAATCAAAACGACGACACCATCACCATCCTCGCCAACGACGGCAAGCGCGGCTTTGCGCTGCACGCCACATTGAACCTCACGCAAGGCAGCGGCCCGGTTGCGATCTCGGTCGAGGACATCGACAATACCAAGGACAACGACATTATTGTTCTGGCTGGGGCTGCGAATCAGGTGCAGGTGTTCCTCAACGACGGCGCGGGCAACTTCACGCAGAGTCAGACCGTCGGCGTCGGCCTCAATCCCGTCGCGCTGAGTGTTGAAGATGTTGACAACACCAAGGACAACGATGTCATCGTGATCGGCCACGGGCCGGCCGGCGCGGATCAGGGGTATGTTGCGATCCTGCGCAACGCGGGCAACGGCACGCTCGCGCCGCCGCTCACGCTGCCGATCGAGGGGCTGCCCAACTCGGTCGATGCGTGGGACATGGATGGCGATGATGATCTTGATATCGCAGTGGTGGTGGATGATGACCAGCTTGGCGAGATCGTGCGCCTGCTGCGCAACGATTCAACATCCTCGCAATTGATCTTCACGCTCATGCCTGCAATTGCGGAAGGTGAACATCCGCAACTGGTGCGCGGCGCCGATGTGACCGGCGATCAGGCGGACGATCTCGTCACGGTGAACTTCGCCCCCGGAAGTAGTGGCGCCCCCGGAAGTGGCGCCCCCGGAAGTGGCGGCCCCGGAAAAGGTGGCCCCGGAAATGGTGGCCCCGGAAGCGGCGCCCCCGGAAGTGGTGGCGAAGGCGGAATCGCAGGCGGCGATCCATCTGCCACGGGCTCGGTCACGATTCGCAACAATCTGTTTGGTTCAGAACCATCCTGCCCCGGCGACCTGGATGACACCGGCAGCGTCGGCGTGCCGGACCTGCTCGCGCTGCTCTCGTGCTGGGGCACTCTCTCGCCGGGATGCGAGGACGCCGATATCACCAATGACGGCAGCATCGGCGTGCCGGACCTGCTGGAGCTGCTCGCCGCATGGGGCGCGTGTGAGTAGGCGGAGATGTGCCATGTCGCCGTGGCGACCGACATGCGGACCATCTTCCATTCCTTCCTTTTTTTCTGGCGGCCATGTGCAACGCCTGTCGGTATACTGGAGACCAACCATGACAGTTACCCGAATCGATCAAACGCACATCCTCTTCGCGACAGCCGCATCCATTATCACTGCGACCGTGGTCAACGCCGGATTGCCGCCCTGCCCTGGTGACATCAACGGTGATGGCACTGTCGCGGTCCCCGATCTGATCGAACTGCTTGGTGCTTGGGGTGAGAACGCCGGCGGTCACCCGGCTGATCTCAACGAGGACGGCCACATTTCGGTCCCGGATTTGCTCTTGCTTTTGACCTCGTGGGGCGAATGCCCGGCGCCGACGTGGCAGGATCTCGAATTCGACGAGGAACCGCTCGAGATCGATCTTGGAGACGGCGGCGCACGGTTGTCGGCCAGCGTCACGGGTCAAATCACTATCGCGCCTTCGGGGCAGGGCGAAGGATCGCTCACAGTGCAATTCAGTGATCGCACGATCGTTACCTTGAGCGTTGCGAAGTCTGCCGATGATGACTCTGCCATGCATGTCACGATCGCTGACGGCAAGACAGTCGCATTCCCGCCTGTTGGACCTGCCGGTCTTCTCGTTGATGGTCAGTTTGTGTCGGTCGACGAGGTTCGTGCTGCAATGCTGGCTGATCTCACATCCGGAGGTCTGCCTGCGTCCTACAGTCCTTCGACACAGGCCGTGCTGGCGAACTCCGCGCTGGGCGCGACCAGTGCGTGGGAAAACAACGTCGCTGTCAACAAGAGCGTTTTCAACTCTGGCGGACTCGCGGGTGACGACACATGCAAGCCGAATTGGATCTGCCGGAACACCGGCTGGATGGTTGAGGCCGCATTCGTAGTCGGCGGCGCGCTGACCTGTACCGCGCTCACCGGATCGTGCGCGCTCGGTTCTTTCGCAACCATTGGCGGCCTCTCGATCCCATGTGGTGCTCTGATCAGTTCTTGTGCTCTCGCAACCTGGCAGGTTCCCGGCTACCTCGGCACGCTCGCTGCTTCTATGGCATGTCCATGCGGCCCGGAAGGCGCTTGCTGCACGCCGACCGGACCGCTGACGCCAGACTTTCCCATGAATTGTGTCGTCGTCAATCAATCCACATGCGCTTTGATGAATGCAGACTCCACGAGTTACTTCCAACCTGGAGCAGTTTGCACACCAGATGCCTGCGCGTGGGGAATGTGCGGCAACGGCAGCAACTGCGAGTGGGGTCTGGAGGTCGTTTGCGATGGCACGTTCTATATCGGCATCTGCCAGGGCTTCATCGAATGTGCATGCAACCATCTCGGCCTCTGTGACCTCGAGTGCCCCTAAGACGAAGTGGGCGGCGGTCTGGCACACGGCGGCATCGCAGGCGGCGGCGAGAGCATGCTCGGCATTCATCCGAACCTGCAAGGCGATCCAAAGCCCGAGCAATGCCCCGGCGACCTGGATGACACCGGCAGCGTCGGCGTGCCGGACCTGCTCGCGCTGCTCTCGTGCTGGGGCACTCTCTCGCCGGGATGCGAGGACGCCGATATCACCAATGACGGCAGCATCGGCGTGCCGGACCTGCTGGAGCTGCTCGCCGCATGGGGCGCGTGTGAGTAGAGCGGCCGCTTGCTTCTCAGCGCGCGAGGTGTAGTTCCACTTCGAGATCGATTTCGGTCTCGCTGGGGCGCAGCAGGCGCCACTGCGCTCGATCGAGGCCCGCTGCGAGTTCCGAGAGAAGGCGCATCATCTCGCGCAGCTCCGCCTGCTCGCGCGCGTCGGAACTCAGCCGCTCAACATGCTCGCGCAGCTGCTGAAGCGTTGCCGCAAACGCCCGTCCGCCAATCGCGCCGGCCGAGTACAGACCGGCGACGTTGCGCGCAGGCGCGGCTTGGCCTGCGCTTGAATGCGGCTGAGCGCTATCGGCATTGCACGCCGCAAACGCCGGCCGGCTCAACGCAGAGACAACATCGTCCATGTGGTCCGGATGTGATGCGATGACGTACCACTGGCCGTGCGCGCCGCCTGCGACACTCCATTGAAATGACACGTGATCGAGTTGATCGTCATTGAACTGCTCCCGCAGATGCTTCGACAACGACCGCATATGTCGATCGAGTTCCATGGCGTCCGCCTCACCTTCGGCCGTTTCGAAGCAAACGGCAAGCGCCGGCAGAGCCGATTCCTCATCCGGTTGCGCTTCCTCAACGCCGGTGCCCACAACAAGCAGCCGCCGCTCACCAAGACCCGCGCGCATCCGCGGCGAAAGGAGCGGCCTGCCTGCCATGACTTCAAGGAACAGTTCAAGTTGGCCGCGGCCGCCGTCGACCGGTTCAACCATGACGAGCGCGGTCGCAGCGTCGAACTGTTTGAGCACCGAACAATCAATCGAAGACTTCGCCATTCCTCGCGAGAACGGGCTTGTCTCGAACGAACCACAGTGCCGAACGACCACATGCGGCTCGTGTTCGTTGTCGCGCCAGACCTCCGTGTCGTTTCCCGTCGCTGCGCGATGTGCCGCATGACTGAACTCCGCAACGGCCAGGGAATGCCCGCCCAGAGGCGCCTCGTGCCGGAGATAAAGCGTGATGCGCGGCAGTTCATTCTCGTGAGCCGGTTTCGCCGTGCTCCGATGAAGCCGCAGCGCGCCCGCCCGCTCCAGCACTTCCGCCAGATGTGCTTCCTTTTCCGGCCCGCCATCACCGGCGCTGTCGAGCAACTGCTCGAAGAGTCGCTTGCGGTTCATGGGTCCGATGAGAAGCAGGTCATCCCGCCGCGCGAGAACGAGTTGATGTTCGGGAAGTTCGAGCATCGCCATCCGCGACTTCGGCCCGAGCGCGATCGGCTTGAGCGCAGCGAGCGCTTTCTCTGCGATCTGACTGTCCACTCTCGTGAACAAAGCCCATTCGACTTCATCCTTGTTTTCAGCCGCGCTCCGCAACACAAACGTCATGCGCCGGCCGAGCAGCGCATCGAAAAGCGCGCCAGGCTCGACCGCCGCCTGCCCCGCCACGTCCGACCACACCCGGCCGGCTTCGCCGTTGGTTACCGCACGGTGAAGCCACACCGCGATCGGACGTTGCGCAAGTTCACGTCGAATGCCCGCCGCATCCTCGATGTGAAGAAACATGTTCACATCCGCAGGAACCCGGCGTGCCGCACGGGCGGCAGGCGCGGGATCGGCAGCGGCCCGGGGCGCGGTTGGGGCGGCATTCTCCTGCGCATGAAGCTGCAACGCTGCGGCTGCCAGTGGCAGCACAGCGCATATCAATCTCAAGTTGGAGCGGCAGAGGCGACTCACACCCATCGTACCGGCGCGATGGCCGAGCGATTCAGTTCCTCGTCAATCTCGTGCGGATCGTGCGGATTATCGAGCACATCCGTCGTCGAGGCCGGCTCCGCAGCACGCTCAACCGCGCCCGCCGGGTTCTGCTGAAGCAGCCGAATGAACGAGCCGACGCGCTCCTGCTGCTGCTGAAAATCACGGCCGACGGCAGCGGGAATGGTGAGCTCGGCAGGTCGCCGCGCTTCGGGTGATGATTGGAATGCCTTGAGTCCCAGCGCAGCGGCCAGAGCTGCAAGGGCGAGGCAACTGCACCGGCTGGTCCATCGCATGATGCGCCGCCGCCGGGCCACTCGTGCCGGCACGCGCATATAGCCCAGCCGGCCCATGACGCGCCGCGTCAGATCGGGTGATTGCGTTACGCGAAGTCGATCTGCGATGATCGGATCGACCTCACTGCGCGGACGCTGCTGATCGCCTTGATGAGCATGCATCATGTCCACACCTCATGCGCATGCGCGCTGTACATCTCATCCTTCTCAATGAACTCGCGCATGCGCTTGCGCGCCCGATGGAGATGACTCTTCACCGTGCCCTCAGGCATGTTCAGATACGTCGCAATCTCGCTGATCGGCCAGTTCTGTTGGTGAAACAGCAGCACGATCTCGCGCTGCTGCATCGAGAGGTCTGCGAGCGCAGCATCAATCACGCATCGGGCATTGTCGAGGGTTTCGGCGCGGGCTGTTGTCACGCCCGGCGCTTCGTGAAGATCGCCCGGCGATGGTGCATGACGTTGCGATCCCTGCTCCGAGAGGAAGCACAGGTGCTCCGAGTCATACACCGGCTTCTGCTTCTGCGACGCATTCACATACAGTCGCTTCGCAATGGTGAACAGCCACGTGCTGAATCGAAACTGCGTGTCGAACCGGTCGAGGTTCTTCAGGACGCGCACAAAGGCGTCCTGCGCGATGTCCTCCGCAACATCAGGCCGCCCGCTCAGCCGAAGCATGAACGCATACAGCGCTTCCTGATGTGCGCGGATGAGCGATTCGATGGCGGAGCCGTCGCCGGCCTTGGCCTTGCGGATCAGGACATGCTCGTCAGCTCGATCCATCATCGGCATTATTGTACTACCGCCGAGCCGGCCAGGGGTGGCAGAGTTCGAGCGGACCGGCAATGAACCAGTCTTACTTGTGGATTGCCGCTGCCGCCAGTATCCTCCGCAATCCCTATGGACCTCCTCCACGCCCATGGTCTGCACGCTGCGGCGGCGCAACGTGCGCTCTCATTCAGAATCAACGCCTCCGGGCTGCTGTGCGGACTACTCGTGATCGTCAGCGTCGGCTGTCTGACCGGGGCCGGTCTCGGCTCACCGATTCCGCCATGGCAGGCCATCACCCGTGCCGCGATCGCTGCGCAACCTCCGGCTCAGGACACCGGCGACCTGGTCGATCGGCTCGTCAGCGATGTCGTGATTTCCGGCCTTGAGCGCGTGGATGAACAGCTTGTTCGCAACAACATTCGCATCGCGCCGGGTGATCCTTATGACCCACACGTCGTGCGCGATGATGTCGCCCGGCTGTCGCTGCTGGGGCAGTTCCGTTTCGTGACCGCAGCCGCTCAGCTTCAGAATGACGGAACCGTGCGCGTCATCTACCAGTTGACGGAACAGCCCTTGATCCTTGAGGTGCAGTTCGTCGGCAACACCCTGGTGACGGATCAGGACCTGCGAGCGGCGGTCGCCATTCTGCGCGGCTCGCCTCGTGATGAGTTTCAGATCGAGAACGCGCAGCGGCAGATCGAGCACGTGTATCGAACGCGCGGCCACTTCCTTGCGTCCGTTTCAGTGGATGAAGCTGAACTCGAACAGACCGGAATCCTGCTCTTCCGCATCGTCGAGGGGCCGCGGCTGCGCATCCGCGCCATTGAGTTCGTCGGCAACGAGGCGTACTCCCCCAAGGAACTCATGCCTGAGATCGAAACGCGAACCTCGCTCATCCTCTTTCGTCGAGGAGAACTCGATGAAGATCGCCTCAGCGATGACGTTGCTGCGCTCAACCGTTTCTACCGAGATCGCGGTTACCTTGATGTGCGCGTCGATCGGCAGATCGAGCTTTCTCCCGACGAGCGCGAAGCGAAGGTCATCTTCCTGATCTCTGAAGGCAGGCAGTATCGCTTTCGTTCGGTGCGCACCGAACGGCGCGACGGGCAACCGCTTGAAGTGTTCGCGCCGGAGCAACTCGCTGAATTGATCGCCATTCGCCCCGGCGATGTGTACAGCGGTGATCGCATTCGACAGTCCATCGACATCATCCGCGAGTCATACGGTCGCCTCGGCCGGGTCGGCGCCAGCGTTGTCGCAAGCGAACCGTTTCGATTTGATGAATCCGCACAGGTTGATCTTGTGCTCGTCATTGAAGAGGGTTCACCTGCGACGGTGGGACTGATCGACATTCAAGGCAATTTCCTCACGCAGGATCGCGTCATTCGCCGGCACATTCGGCTCCAGCCCGGCCGGCCGCTCGACTTCACCGAGATCGACCGCACGACACGTCGCATCCGAGACACGCGCCTCTTCAACGATGTGCGCATGACCATTCAGCCGGCGCTGCCGCGCGATCCGGAGTCAGACGCGCTTGCTGTGCATGACATCCTTGTCGAAGTGAAGGAGCGCAACACCGGGTCGATCAACTTCGGCGTGGCCTATGGAACTGACACCGGCGTGTTCGGCGAGATTTCTCTCTCGCAATCCAACTTCGACCTCTTTGACTTCCCCGATTCCTTCAGCGAGCTCTTTACAGGCCGCGCCTTCCGCGGCGCTGGGCAGCGGTTCAATATGGTGTTTCGGCCGGGCAATGAAATCTTCGAATACGCGGCAAGCGTGACCGAGCCGCACCTCTTTGAGACCGATTTCTCTCTCACCATCGCCGGCTCATACTTCCGTCGCTTCTATCGCAGGTATGACGAGGAGCGTATGTCCGGCAATCTTGCCCTCGGCCGGCGTCTTGGCGATGTCTGGGAAGTTGCGCTGCGGGCACGGGCCGAACAGGTGCGCCTCTCACGCATTGATCCTGAAGCGCCTGTTGATGTCTTTGATGCAGCCGGCCCCGACATGGTGACCGCGCTGGGCATCGCACTGACGCGCAACACCTTCTCAACCATCGCGAGGCCGGGCAACGGCAGCCGCCTCACGCTTTCGTATGATCGCATCGGCGCGCTCGGCGGTGACTTCTCCTTCAACCGCATCAATGCCGAGCATGTGATCATCCTGACGGTCAACGAAGATTTCCTCGGCCGCAAATCGACGCTCCGACTTGCCACCGAAGTCGGCTATCTCTTCGGCGGTGATCGGCCGCCCATCTACGAACGCTTCTTCCGTGGCGGTCGATCATTTCGCGGCTTCCGCTTCAGAGAAGTCAGCCCGAAGGGGTTGACGCCCGGCGGCATGGTTGCGGATGATCCGATCGGCGGTGAATGGATGATCTTCTTCGGCGCGCAGTATGAGTTCCCCATCTTCGCCGATGCTGTAACAGCAGTCATCTTTACCGACACAGGCACCGTCACCGACAGTCCCGGCTTCGATGAGTACCGCGTCTCCATCGGCGCCGGCGTGCGGCTATACATCCCGCAATTCGGCCCGGTCCCCATCGCCATCGACTTCGCCGTTCCCATCATGAAACAAGACGGCGACGAAACCCAGCCACTGAGTTTCACTTTGGAAATGCCGTTCTAACAGATCACGTTGCCGCCACGCTCGCGCCCTGTGAGGATGCGAAGCATGGCGAAGCAGCGGGCCGGGGATGCTGTCGCCCCGCGCTTCAGGCGGCGGACTGTCTGGCCTGCTTCGGCTTGCGCTTCGTGGATTCACTTGCATCGGTGCGCAGCCGGACACGAACGGTCGTCCCTTCACCTGGCGCGGATTCAATGGTGAGCGTGCCACGGTGGGCGACTGCGATGTCGCGGCAGATGGCGAGGCCGAAGCCGGCCCGAGTTTCCCGAGCGACTTCGATCACGCTCTTTCCGCTTTCAAGCGCGGCGCAGAGCCGGCCGAGCGTCTTGCGATCGATGCCTCCGCCCGTATCCGAAACGACGAGTTCAACGGCGCTGCCTTTGGGGGAGATTTCCGGCTTGAGTTCGATGGTGATGGAGCCGACTTTGGAATGGGTGAGCGCGTTGTTGAGGAGGTTGACGAGCATCTGCGAGAGCGTGTCCGGGTCGCCGTTCATCGGCAACGAAGGCGGCAGGTCGAGTTCGATGCTGATGCCTCGCTCAGCCGCAGGGCCGCGCAGAACCGTGGCTGCGGATTTGCACACCTCGCACAGGTCTATCCTGGTGAAGTCGCGAACAATGCACCCGGACTGACACCGGGCGACGGTGAGGAGGCGATCGACCAGCCGGGACATCCGGTGCGTTTCGGTGGCCATGATCCCGAGGTACTGGGATTCCTCCTCACTTCGTGCGTGGTTGTTTTCGAGGAGTTCGAGCATCATGTGAAAGCCGGTGAGCGGCGTGCGCAGGTCATGCACGATGACGCTGAGCGCTTCTTCCATGTTGGAAATGACGCCTTTGAGCGTTTCGCGCTCACTATCGATCAATGCCCGCCGGACCTCTTCCGCATGCGCGAGATGCAGCCGCTGCCCGACGCGGACTCTGGTGAGGACTTCATCAATGTTGAGGGGCTTGGTGAGGAAGTCATCTGCTCCGCTGGCCATGGCGTCGAAGCGAATCTGCTGATCGCATCGCCCGGTCACGATGATGATGTAGGCGAAGGGAATGCGGCGATCTTCGCGAATCTTGGCGCAAAGCTCCAGGCCGGATATTCCCGGAAGTGAAAGGTCCAGAATGACCACGGGATGATGCTCGGCGGCGAGAATATCGATGGCCTGCTCCGCCCCGACCGCTTCGGTGGCGCGGATGCCACCAAGAGCCATGCACTGGCAGAGCATGTGCCGTGAATCGGCGTCATCTTCGACAATGAGGACGGGGAGGTCCGACGATACCGGTGGTAGATTCAGTAATCCTGGCATAACAACATCCGTCAACCTGGCTTTCGGATTGACGCCCTCGAAACGATATCGGGTAGGGCAGATCCCCGCCGCCGCTACCGAGAACTTGTTCGGCGCGATCAAGAGCGGGCTTGAGCATTGGCCGGGACATGCAAAGAGAGATTCAACACGGAGGGCCACGGAGCGCCACGGAGCAGAGCAAGAGATAGAGAAGTGAATGTGCCGACACGCACAACCCACCGTTGATCCTTCGAAGGCACAAGCCCGTCTCCGTGGTCCTCTGTGGCCCTCCGCGCTTCAATCTGTTGGGTGCGGCTGACGGAAAGAGATGGGCCACGGAGTGCGCGATTCAATCTGTTGGGTACGCCTCTTAAGTCGGCCGCGCACCTCACCGATGTATTACCGGGCCACCCGTTCTGCACCGATGGTGTGGATGTGTGGTCGCGGTCGCGGTACCGCCACGGCTCGGAAGATTCGTCGCTCTTTGGAGGTTGCGCTTGGATATTGCCACGATTATCGGTCAGCTTCTGGGACTGGCGTGCATCCTGATCGCACTGCTCATCGGCGGTTCGTTCCTGGCGTATGTGGATGCGCCCTCGGCGCTGATCGTGATCGGCGGCGCCACCGCAGCCACATTGACCGCCTTTCCGCTGGCGCGATTCCTCAAGATGCCCAGCGTCGTCCTGAAGGCGATCTTCACCAAGCCCATGGACCCCTCGGAACTGATCGGGCAGCTCGTGGAACTCGCTGAGGTGGCCCGGCGTGACGGCATTCTGGCACTGGAGAACATGACCGAGGAAATGGAGGAGCCGTTCCTCGTCAGCGGTCTGCGCATGGCTGTCGATGGCACCGATCCGGAGGTCATTCAAGCCATTATGGAGACCGAACTCGAGAACCTCATCGAACGCCATGACTCCGGCCGTGGCATGCTCGAAGCCATGGGGAAATACGCGCCGGCGTTCGGCATGATCGGAACGCTCATCGGTCTCGTGGCCATGCTCGCCAACATGGATGATCCGTCGAAGATCGGCGCGGGCATGGCGGCGGCGTTGATCACGACGCTGTATGGCGCGATGCTCGCCAACATGGCGTTCCTTCCGATGGCGGACAAACTTGCAGCTCGATCATCCGAAGAGGTGCTCAACAAGACGATCATCATTCAGGGCGTCATGGCGATCCAGTCCGGCGACAACCCGCGCAATGTGGACGCAAAGCTTCAGACGTTCCTTCCACCTGCGATGCGGGCCGTCAAGGAGAAGGCCGCCTGATGGCTATGAAAAAGAAGAAGCGCGAACAACCGGGTGTGCCCGAGTGGATGGTCACCTTCGGCGACATGATGGCGCTGCTGCTGGTGTTCTTCATTCTGCTTCAAATGTTCTCCGAGTTGAAGCAGGAGCGCGAGTATCAGCGCGTCATCACGGCGGTCAAAGAGGCGTTCGGCTACTCCGGCGGCATCGGCGTGCTGCCCATCGACGACCCGCCGCTCAAGTCCATCATTGAACAACTCGAAACCGCTGCGATGCGCAACCTGAAGGACTCGCGCATCTCGCAGAACGATGTGCCCGGCATGGACGGGCCCCAGATGCGCGTCACCAAGGTGCGCGACGGCATCATCTTCGCCATCGGAGGGCCGAGCACCTTCGAGGAATTCTCAGCCGAAGTCAGCGACGAGGCGCGGCAGCAGCTTGCCAAGCTGGCGACGCTGCTCAAAGGGCGCAACAACAAAATCATTGTGCGAGGACATGCAGCGACGAAATACGTGCCCGACGATTCCCCATGGCAGGACCTCGATGCGCTGAGTTATCAGCGGGCGAGAAACGCCATGGAGATTCTTGCGGCCGAGGGCATCGACGATCGCGTCTTTCGGCTGGAAGCGGTGGGGGATCGAGAACCCGTGCGGCCTCGGGCGGTTGATCAAGCCGATGCCGCTGAAAACCGCCGGGTCGAGGTGATTTTGACTGAACAGTTGGTCGAAGAGTTGAACAGGGACTGGCTCGGCACCGATCCGGACCTCGCTCGAGGAGGTTGATACATGGCCATGGCAAAGGAACAACCCGTAGCGGAAGCGTCGGCTGGGAGCACACCCTCAGCGAAGAAGATGATTCTCATCGTCGGAGCGATTCTGCTCTTTGAAGCGGTGGCGATCGTCGGGCTGTTGATGTTCGTCAGCGGGCCGGCCGAGGTCGATGCCGCCAACATGCCTGAATCGCTTGATATCGCAGCCGATGAACGCGTGGTCGAGACCTTGATTCTCGATGCGAAGCTGCCGAACGCCCGCTCTGGGATCACCTATCTCTACGATACCGAGATCTACGTGCAGAGCCGGCAGAAGCACACCGAGCTGATTCAGAAGGAACTCGATCAGTTCGCCAATGAGATTCGCGCCGAGATCACCGCCATCTGGCGCACCAGTGATCCACAGCACTTCCAGGAGGCACGGCTCGAGAACCTCACCCGCAAGGTTCACGCGCTGCTCAACAGCCGCCTCGGCGTTGATCCCGAATCTGGTGACCCCATCGTCAGCAAGTGCGTGATCGTCATGGGCACTGGGTTCCGCATTGACAATTGAAGCGCGACCGTGCAAGGACGCCGAGGGCGCATGAATTGCGCTTGGGCGCGAACCTCCATGCGTCCGTGCCGGCAGTGTCGCAACATCGCGTTCAACCCGGCGCACTTGACAAATGCTTATTTTTCGCGCACGTTATAGGTCAAGCGGGCATCATGCCGATGGCCATGGATGGCGCGGCTGCTCGTACAGATCGCGTTGATGTTGCGCTCAAGCAAAGCGCGGCAGCATTCATGAAGGAAGCCAAGGATGGCTGAACAACCCTCCCAACCTGAAGCAGCCGGTGATTCGCCGCAAGCGAACCCCACTGATGGCGCGCCCGCAGAAAGCCCCGAGGCCATGGCTGAGCAGGCCATTGACACTGCGCACAAGGCAGCGGAGCAGATCAAGAATGAAACGCTCCCCAGGGGAAGCCAGCCGCAGTCCGAGGAACCGCAACCGCTTCAACTTGATGATCTGGTTCCGAAGCAGACCATCGAGGAACTCGCAGCCGGTTTGAACCTGCTCGATGACATTGACCTCAACGTCCGCGTCGAGCTCGGCAGGACGCTGATGTATGTCGAAGACGTGCTGCGATTGAACGAGAACTCGGTTGTGGAACTCGACAAGGCGGCCGGCGATCCCGTGGATATCTTCGTCAACGACCGACATGTGGCGCGCGGCGAGGTGCTCGTGCTCAACGAAAGCTTCTGCGTGCGCATCAGCGAGATAATCAAGCATCAGGTCGATGAAGATGAACCCATCGTGGAGAGAAGGGGCAACGTGCAATCGGCTGAGGCGGCCAGTGAAGCGGCGTAATGTGCAGGACGCTTTGAGATTTCGTAGTTCATGCTGCTGAAGGATTCAGCGGCTTCAAGCCAAGGATTGGCGACATGCAGGTTCTCACTTCATTTACGCTGTGCGCAGCGCTCTGCGCCTGCCTGCCGGCAACGGCTTCCGCGCAGCAGTTGCAGCTCGGCAGGCCGCTCGCGCTCAGCGGCCAGGAGCAGCCCGATCCGGGCGAGCAGCCGCCGCTTCTTCAAAGTGCAAACGTCGATGAAGCCGTCAACGACGGCGAGACGTCACGGGCCTCACAGGAGCGGCGACCGCTTGGAGAGCCGGCCGATCGGCGAGAGTCGCCTCAACCGGGAGGCCAGCCGAACGCGGAGGCGGCGAACACTGGACCCGATGCCCAAAGCGCCTTCGACACCATCGGTGGCGACGCCTTGCAGGTCATCAGCGCGCTCGCCGTGGTACTCGGCCTGATCGTTACCTTGCGGACAGTCCTCCTGCGCGGCTCAAAATCAATCGCCGGTGGCGGAAGACCTTCAGGCGTTCTGGAGATCCTCGCGCGATATCCCGTCGCGCGCGGCCAGCATCTTGTCCTCCTCAAGATCGCGCGGCGAATCCTGCTCGTTCACCAGAGCGGTCAGGAGATGAAGACGCTCAGCGAAATGACGGACCCTGATGAGGTCGCAGCGCTGCTCGCCAGAGTCGAAGCGGGAGCGTCCTCGCAGCGTGAAGCGTCACGCTTTCGCGCCATGCTCGGCCAGTTCACGCGCGAACATGAAAGGGTGTCGAAGTCCGGAGATGAAATCAAGGACGCATGGAATGATGGCGAGGTGGTGGACCTCACACGCCGAACTCGCCGCAGCGGATTGTTCTCGCGCCCGGAGGGTGGCAGAGCATGAAGCGCACCGCTCTGCTCATCATTGGGTGTGCTCTTGTGCCTGCGGCGGCGGCGTTTGGACAGGCGGACGCCGCAGCCGATCTCGCGTCGATCAATCCCATCAAGATGATGGAGGACGCAGCCGAAACCGTGCCGGGCATGGAGGGCGGCTTGAGCGCGTCGCTCAACATTCTGTTGATCCTCACGGTACTCACGCTCGCGCCCGCGCTCCTGATTTTGTGCACGTGTTTCACGCGGATTGTCATTGTGCTTGGATTGCTGCGGCAGGCGCTGGGAACGCAGGGGCTGCCGCCGAGCCAGGTGATCGTGGGCCTGAGTCTTTTCATTACATTCGTCGTCATGGCGCCGACAGCGCAGCGCATGTATGAGGAGGGGATTCGTCCTTATTCGGAAGGTCAGGTTCAGGATTATGAAACCGCCTGGGAGTTGACGCGGCAGCCGCTGCGCGACTTCATGTTCGCGCAGATCGAGGCCGCGGGGAACTGGTCCAGCGTTTTTATGATGCTCAATTATCGCGGCATCGACACGTCCGACCCCGCTTCCCTGACGCGCGCGGACGTGGACATGCTTTCGCTCGTTCCGGCTTACATCCTCAGTGAATTGAAGGTGGCGTTTCTCATCGGCTTCAAAATCTATCTTCCATTTCTCGTCATTGACATTGTGATCGCAAGCATGTTGATTTCAATGGGCATGTTGATGCTGCCGCCCGTGCTGATCTCACTGCCGTTCAAACTGCTGCTGTTCGTGCTGGTGGACGGCTGGCAACTGGTGGTCGGTTCACTGATGACAAGTGTTGTGCAACCTGGCGCACTGGGCGCAGGACCGTAATGCATATGGCTGAGTCATACCCGGACATGCAGATATCGCCGCCGCATCGCCACGGCGTCTTTGATTCGGAGGGAAGACGCGATGTTTGATGCTGTCGATGTCGTTCGCGTCGCGCTCTTCGAAGCGCTGGTGATCTCCGTGCCGATCCTCGGCGCGGGATTGTTGATCGGCCTGCTGATCAGTCTGTTCCAGGCGGTGACGCAGATTCAGGAGCAGACGTTGACGTTCGTCCCGAAGATCATCGTCATGGTCGTGGTGAGCGCGTTTCTGCTCAGTTGGATCGCAGCTCGCATGATCGAGTTTGCAGGTGAGATGTTTACCATTGGATGAGCGACCTCGAAACCATGCTCAGACACCTGCCGCCGGCCATGCTGGTGGTCTTTCGCATTGGCGGCTTGATGGTGCTCGCTCCCGCGCTGGGTTCATCCGTCATCCCGGTGCGTGTGCGTGTGTTTCTTGCATTGACGATCGGGCTGGCGGTGTATCCGGTTCTTGCAAGCAGGCATTTCGATGGCGTGGAGGTCGAGCTCGAGCTGCTGACGCTTGCCCCGCTCATTGCAATGGAAGTGCTCATCGGCATCGCCATCGGACTGGCGGCGAGTCTGCCCCTTGTCGGCGCGCAGGCCGGCGGTCTCATCATGGGTCAGCAGATGGGGCTGGGATTCGCGCAGTTCTACAACCCCGCCATCGACGACGAGGGCGACGTTGTGGGGCAGATTCTCTTCTTCATGGCTCTTGCCGGTTTTCTGCTCGTCGGCGGTCACGATGCCATGGTGTTGGCCCTGCTGCACAGCTTCGCGCACGTGCCGCTTGGCGGCTTCGAGCCAAATGCAAGTGTTCTCGCGCTCCTTGCGGGACTCCTGCTTGCAGCGTTCGAGCTGGCGCTTCGTGTGGCTGCGCCGCTGCTCGCCCTGATCTTTCTGCAATCCGTCGCCATGGGGTTCATCTCCAAAACCATCCCGCAGTTCAACATTCTCAGTCTCGGTTTTCCCATTCGCATTCTTGCTGGACTTCTCATCATCGGTGTTGGTTTGATCGTCATCGACGATGTCATCATGGATGCCATCGATCATGCGATGAATGCCATCTTTGCCTGGATCGAATCCGCACCCACCGCTCCATCATAAGAACTCCAGCAACTCCCTTCCATCGTAGAAAAGGCCATTCTCCGTGGCCCTCTATGGACCTCAGTGTTTCAATCTGTTTCGTGCTCTAAAACGCAATGGCTGATGATCTAGGTGAAAAGACAGAAGAGGCCACGCCCAAGCGCAGGCAGGAGGCAAGGGAAGAGGGAAACATCTCCAGGAGCCAGGATCTTTCCGCTGCGCTGCTGCTCACCGTCATTACTTTGATTCTCTGGATGGCGACGCTTCCAAGTCTCGGGAGAGGCAAGGCGATGCTCGAATCGATCCTCGACGGAAGCGCCAGCATTTCAGTCGAAGTGTCGAGTCTCTATCAGATTGCAATGCTTATCGGCGACGCCGCCGTGCGCATCGCTCTGCCGATCCTGCTCCTGGCATGGTTGGCGTCCTATCTTGCGACCTTCCTCCAGGTCGGCTGGCTCTTTACGGTGAAATCCATCCAGCCGAAGTTCTCGAAACTCAATCCGATCAAGGGATTCCAGCGCATCTTCGGCATCTCCGGGCTGGTCAAGGTGACGCTCGACTCGTTGAAGGTTCTCATTGTGGTCGTCGTGGCCACGCTGACGACGTTGCAATACGCGGAGGAGATGGTGGTCCTGCCGTACCTCGACATACTTGTTGCGACGCTGCGCGTCGGCTGGCTGATGTTCGATCTGGCGATGCGCGTGCTGGCGGTGTTGTTGGTTCTTGGTGTGATGGACTTTCTATATCAACGTTGGAAGCACGCCAGGGATTTGCGCATGACCAAGCAGCAGGTCAAGGATGAATTCAAGCAGACCGAGGGTGATCCCGAAGTCAAGCGCCGCCGCCAGCGTATTCAGCAGCAGATGGCGATGCAGCGGCTGTCGTCGGCCGTGCCCAAGGCCGATGTCATCGTCACGAACCCGGAGCACCTTTCGATTGCGATTCAATATGACGCGGACAACATGAACGCGCCGCGCGTCGTCGCCAAGGGCGCTGATTACATCGCCCTGCGCATCCGTCAGATCGCCATGCAACACGGCATCCCGATCATCCAGCGCAAACCGCTCGCGCAAGCGCTCTATCGAAGTGTGGAGGTCGGCCAGGAAATCCCGCCTGAGTTCTATCAGGCCATTGCGGAAATTCTTGCATACGTCTATCGATTGAGCGGCCGCAAGGCGGGATGAGTGCCCACGAAGAGATGAAGAAACTCTGGCAAATCAATCTCAGATACGGTGACACAGGCGTCTCGCCTGTGCGCAGGAGACTTGCAAGCAAGTCGCCCGCGCCGCCGGAACTGTTTCAACACAATGAACGCTCCATGATGCAGTGAACTCATTTATGGCCAAGGCAGCGCCAAACTCGCTGGGCATGAACGGCATGTTCGACTGGGTCGGCAGGCATCGGCATCTCATGGTGCCGGTGTCCTTCCTGCTGCTGCTTATCGTGCTTGTTGTTCCGCTGCCGCCCGCGCTGATGGACGTGCTGCTCTCCGCCAACATTTCGATTGGCGCGGTCATTCTGGTCAACACGATCTACATGAACAAGCCGCTCGACTTCAGCGTCTTTCCCGCGCTGCTCCTTGCGACGACGCTGTTTCGACTCGTGCTCAACGTGGCGACGACCCGGCTGATCCTGACGGCGGATGCCGCCACCCCGGCCGAAGCGACGGCGGTTGCAGGACTTGTGGTCGAGGCCTTCGGGAACTTCGTCGCAGGCGAATCCATCATTGTCGGGCTGATTATCTTCACCATTCTGGTCGTCGTGCAGTTCGTCGTCATTACCAAGGGCGCGACGCGAATGAGCGAAGTCGCTGCCCGGTTCACGCTCGATGCCATGCCCGGCAAGCAAATGGCGATTGACGCCGACCTCTCCGCCGGATTGATTGACGAGAAGGAAGCCAAAGCAAGGCGGAAGGAAATCACCGAGGAAGCCGACTTCTACGGCGCCATGGACGGTGCCAGCAAGTTCGTGCGAGGCGACGCCATTGCCGGCATCATCATTACCCTGGTGAATATCGCCGGCGGTTTCGCCATCGGCGCCTTCGAGAAGGGCTGGTCCATGAGCGAGTCGCTGTCGGTCTTTACCCGGTTGACGATCGGCGACGGACTTGTCTCACAGGTGCCGTCATTCATCATCTCGATCGCAGCCGGCTTGATCGTCGCGCGCACGGGAGGCGAGCAAAGCATCGGCAATGAGATTCCGAAACAGCTTTCCTCACAGCCGATGGCGCTGGGGTTGATCTCCGGCTTCCTGCTGGTCCTCGCCATGACGCCGCTGCCGACGATTCCGCTTCTTGCCGCAGCTGCGATCATCGGCTCGCTCGCATGGTCGCTTCGGTATATCGCGCGGCAGATGAAGGTGCGAGAAGAAGCGTCCGCAAGGGCCGAGGCCGCAGCCACCGCGCCCGAACCGGCCCCGGTGGAGGATCTGCTCAATGTCGATACCCTCGAGATCGAGATCGGCTACGGTCTCGTGCAACTCGTCGATTCCGCGCGGGGCGGCAATCTGCTCGACCGTATCTCCATGATTCGCAGGCAACTCGCGGTGGAAATTGGCATCGTCGTTCCGCCAGTGCGCATTCGCGACAACATGCAGATGGAGCCAAACGATTATCGCGTGAAGCTGCGCGGCGCTGCCATCGGCGAGGGAACCGTTTACGCCGATCGCCTGATGGCGATGGACTCCGGCCTGGCGACCGGTGAGCCGCTTGACGGTATCAAAGGCAAGGAACCGGCGTTCGGTCTCGACGCCATCTGGATCGAGCCCGGGATGAAGCAGCGCGCCGAAGCCCTCAACTACACCGTCGTTGACGCGACAAGCGTCCTCGCCACCCACCTCACCGAACTCGTCAAGACGCATGCGGATGAACTGCTCTCGCGCGAGGAAGTGAATCACCTGCTCGAGCAGCTCAAGAAGATCTCACCGAAACTCGTCGAGGAAACCGTGCCCACGATCATCAAGCCCGGCGAGCTTCAGAAGGTGATGCAGAATCTCCTGCGGGAGCGCGTGCCGATCCGCGACCTTGCGACCATTCTTGAAGCGATCGGCGACTGGGCTGCGCATACGAAAGACCTTGATGTGTTGACGGAATACGCCCGGCATGCGCTGCGCCGCACCATCTCCGCGCAGTACGCTGAGCCGGATGAAACGGGCGCCATGCGCATGTACTGCATCACGATGGACCCGGCGCTTGAGGAGTTGATCGGCGGGTATATTGATCGTGGCCCTGCGGGGACTTCGATGAGCATGCCGCCGCACATGGCCAATCGCATCGTCAAAGCGGTGCAATCCGCAGCCGAGACGCTTCTTGCTTCAGGTCATCAACTCGTGGTGCTTGCATCGCCGAGCGTTCGCGCGCAGGTGAAGCAGATTCTGGACCCGCACATGCCCCAGGCAGCGGTGCTTGCGTACAACGAGATCGTGAAGGGGCTGGACGTGGAATCGATGGGTTTGGTACAATCCGACGGCCCACTCAGCGGCGCAGGCGAAGCCCATGCAGGGCGCGCGTCCGCCGCTGGTTCGGCCGCTGCCCAACCGCGCGAGACAGTCGGCGCAGCGTGAGTGCAGTATGATGTCTTTCGCCCGGATGGAACCGGGCATGCATGCTCCGTCACCCTTGAATTGCCACGGAGGGCACGTCGGTGAAATTCAGAACCTACCAGGCATACACGATGGCAGAAGCGCTCGCTGCGGTGAAGCGAGACCTTGGTACGGATGCCGTCATCCTCAATACGCGCTCCTTCGTGCGGCGCACCTTGCTTGGGCTGCGGCGAAGGATGATCGTTGAAGTGACCGCCACGCCGGCCGACGAAGCCAGGCCGCGGCGGGCCGCCGCGCCCACGCGGCGCATGCCCGCATCGCCCAATCACGCCGCTGCGAAGCGCGCTTACACCAGTGCGGCAGGTGAGAAGCCGACTGCCGCGCAATCAACCGACGGACACATCGTCACCGATGAAGACCGGGAGCGGACGCGCCGCCTTGCGATGGCGATGGCTGCCCAGTTCGACAGAAAGGAGCACGCCGCAGCGAAAGCAGTTGATGCGCAAGCGCAAGCGGCGCAGCCCACGCCCGCGCCTCCGGCTCCGCAGACCGCCGCTGCGCCGGCGCCTCCGGCGCGCAATGAACCGGATGAGACGCCATCGCGGCGGTTCGTGCTCGTGCCTTCAGATGAAAACGGCCATGCCCGGCACGTCGCGGCATCAGTCGGCGCAGCTCCGCCGGCCGCGCCTCCACATCATGCCGATGCTCAGCCAGCAATGCCTCATTCAGCTGGAGGCGATTCAATGAATGATGAGTTGGCCGCCATCAAAGCCATGGTCGGCCAGGTTCTCGCTCAGCAATCAAGATCGGGCTCCAAGGCCGCGCCGGCTCTGCCTGCGAATCTGTTCGAGCACTACCTCAACCTCGTTGCCCAGGACATCTCGGAGGAACTTGCGGAACAGATCGTCAACGAAGTGCGCGATGCGCTTTCAGGAGATGAGCTTGAGGATGCAGCGCGCGTCCGCGAGGCGGTGGCGCAGCGGTTGGCATCGCTGATTCCCTGCTCGGCTGAACCCGTGCCGGCGCACAGTCCGGACACCCGGCCGTTGACGATCGCGCTCGTCGGCCCTACCGGGGTAGGCAAGACGACCACGCTTGCGAAACTGGCCGCAACGTTCAAGTTGCAGCATCGAAAGAAGGTGGGACTCATCACGTCCGACACCTACCGGATCGCAGCCGTCGATCAACTGCGAACGTACGCAAACATCATCGGCTTGCCGCTGCATGTCGCGCTCACGCCTGCCCAGATGCAGCGCGCTGTTGATCAACTCAGCGGGTGCGATGTGATTCTCGTCGATACCGCCGGCCGCAGCCAGAACGACGAACTGCGCATTGATGAACTGCGGCAGTTCATCGACGCAAGCGGCGCGCATGAAGTGCATCTTGTCCTCTCAAGCACAGCCAGTGAGAAGGTGCTGCTGCGCGAAGCCGAAGCGTTCAGCCGCGTCGGCGTTCACAAGATCGTCCTCACGAAGCTTGATGAAGCGGTCAGCTTCGGTATGCTCATCAACGTCATGCGCACCGTCGGCAAGGAACTGAGCTTCGTCACGACCGGCCAGGAAGTGCCGGACCACATCGAAGCGGGGCGGCCTCACAAACTCGCCGATCTCATCCTCGGAGGGACGCTGCGATCATGAACGATCAGGCGGCTCAGCTCAGGCAGGCCATGCGCAGCGCGGCAGGGGCGCCGGTGATTGACGAGCACGTGCCCGCCAGCCGCGCGATCGGCGCCATCAGTTTCGGACCCGCGCCGCATGCGCCGGCGCGGCTCAGGTCGCGCCGGGCCGCTCCCCCAGCGCCGTCGCGAATCTCCCTGGCCAAGGCGATCGCCGTCTCGTCCGGCAAGGGCGGCGTGGGTAAGAGCAATCTTGCGGTCAACCTGGCCGTGGCCATGAGCAGGATGAAACTCAAGGTCTGCCTGCTTGACGCTGATCTTGGTCTTGCCAATGCGGATGTCTTGTGCAACATCACGCCGAAGATGACGCTCGAACATGTCGTCGCCGGCGAGTGCCGGTTGTGGGAAGCAATGGTGCTCGGACCCGGCGGCTTCCGGTTGATCCCGGGGGCGTCAGGCGTCGCCAAGATGGCTGATCTTTCAGAAGCGCACAGGCGCGGCGTTCTCGAGCAGCTTGCGTTGCTTGAGCGCATCGCTGATGTCATCATCATCGACACCGGCGCGGGAATCCATCCGAACGTGCTGTCCTTCGCGGCCGCGGCCCACAGTGTGGTGCTCACGACCACACCCGAGCCGACCTCCATCACGGATGGCTACGGCACGATCAAGACGCTCGTGGCCCGTGAGCCGCAGGCGCGAATCGAACTGGTGGTGAACATGGCTACGAGCGAGCAGGAAGCGGCCGGCGTCTTCGCAAGAATCGACCGCGTCAGCCGCACATTCCTGCATCGACCGCTCTCCTATGGCGGCGCGATTCCCAACGATCCGGCCGTTCCCGCCTCGGTCCGGCAGCGCGTTCCTTTTGCGCTGTATGCCCCCGAGTCGGATGCAACCAGGGCGGTGTGGGCGATGGCGCGGCGATTGGCCGGCCTCGAAGGTGTTGAATCATCCGATCAAAGCGCGAACAAATCAGCCAATCAGCGCGGTTTCTTTGCTCGACTTGCAAACTGGTTAGGAAATGGTGGTGGAGGCGAGAACTTCGGTCGATAACACCATGCGGTGTCAAAGCAAGGTTATGTTGACATGACGGCCGGCACGCTAACGCGAGTAATGGCGGGATGTTTCGCGCTTTCGGCGTTTGCGGTGGCGATCGTCGCAGGCATGGCGGGATACGGCAGCGCCGCCGACATCCTCAGTCGCGCGCTCATTGCCATGGTCCTGTGTTACCCGGTGGGAATGATCGCCGGAATGATCTGCGAGCGCGTGGTGAATGAGCGCGTCGCGCAGCATGAACTGGACCATCCAGTTCCTGATGTCGCCGATGATGCGCATTATCAAACGGAAGGCGGCGCGCCCGCAGTGCATCGCGAACACGATGACGCCGAGATGCAAGAAGTGATCGAAGTCTGATTAATTGACTTGTGCTGAACGGATTCCGTGATATAGTGTCCACTGAATCCGCCACGGATGGGTGGACACGCACAAGCAATCAGGTCAAGGAGAGACCGATGCCGACCCCTGTAAAAACGAAGTCACTCAAAGATGCGACGGCAAGCGCTGCCGCACGCGATGCCGCCAGGCGCACCATCGGTGAAGTGTGGAACGAGTTCAAGAAGACCGGCTCCGATGATCTGCGCAACCGCCTCATCGAACACTACCTCGACATCGTCAAGTTCACTGCCGAGCGCCTCCACATGCGCCTGCCCGGTGAGGTCGATGTCGAAGACCTTATGTCCGCCGGGCTCTTCGGCCTTATGGACGCGATCGACGCCTTCGACCTTGATCGCGGCGTGAAGTTTGAAACCTACTGCGCGCAGCGCATTCGCGGTGCGATCTTCGATGAACTGCGCGCCATGGACTGGGTGCCCAGACTGGTGCGTTCACGCACCGCCAAGGTTGAAAAGGCACGCAAAGCGCTCGAAATGGAACTCGGCCGCAAGCCCACCGACCGGGAAATCTGCGACCGCATGAGCGTGACCTCGAGTGAGTTCGAGAAACTTTCCAAGGATTCCAAGCCGGTCGGCGTGGTGTCGCTGAATCGAAAGTGGTTCGAGACCGATTCGAGTCGGGACGTGCGCGAGATCGACGTGATCCAGGATCGTCGCCAGGAGAATCCGCTGACGGAAGTGCAAAAACAGGACCTCAAGGTTCTCATTACCAAGGGGCTTTCCCGGGCTGAACGATTGATCGTCATCCTCTACTACTTCGAGGAGATGACCATGAAGGAGATCGGCACCACGCTCGACCTTTCCGAATCGCGCGTCAGCCAGATGCACTCCTCAATCCTCGCGCGACTCAAAGCGCAGATGCAGCATCGCACGAAGGATCTCTGATCAACTCAGAAGTGCGAGCAGCCAGTACGCCGCCGGCGCCACCATCAAAGGCGAGTCCAGTACATCGAGCACGCCGCCCATGCCGGGCAGGATGTTCGATGAATCCTTCAATCCGCCGCCGCGCTTCAGCAGCGACATCGTCAGATCGCCGAACTGCCCCACAAGCGCGAACAGGGCGCCGAAGATTGCTCCGGCAAGCAGCGGCACCTGATCGTCATGCGCAGGCAGCCGCGCGCTCAGCGCAGCCATGAGCAAACCGATCAACGTCGCAAACGCAACGCCGCCGAAGAGCCCTTCCCAGGTCTTGCCGGGGCTGAGCCAGGGAATCAACTTATGGCGGCCGATCGCCCGGCCGGTGAAGTACGCGCCGATGTCCGATGACTTCGTCGTCAGAACAATACCCACAATCAACCACGCCGAATGCTCGCGCCGTATCGCCAGGAAGAAGCCGAGCATCAACCCGATGTACACGAACGCCACAACCACCGCGCCGGCCGCGGCAAGAACGCCCTGCACATTCTTCTGCCGGCTGAACGTCAGCAGCGCAGCGACAAGTACGACGATGAGGCCCGTTGAAACAACCGCCACCGCGTCAATGACAGATAGCGCCAGCGGGATCGTGTAGCTGACGAGGAGACCGATGATCGCAGCGAACGCAGTGAGCCACGGCCGGCTCAGAATGTTGTTGGCTGCGATCACTCGCGAAAGTTCCACTCCCGCCAGCGGCGCAATGATGAGCGAGACGCCGAACAGCACGATCCCGCGCGGTGCATGCGACATGTTGAAGAACTGCTGCCATGACTCCGGCAGCGCGATCGTGTCCACGTACTCATCAAGCGCGACGATGCCCAGCAGCAGCACGATCAGGAGCGGACCAGTGATGAGACGCAGTTTGAGCATTCTTGAGCAAGAACCTTACTTCCCCCGGTGTTGTTGAGCCGCGACGCGCAGCGAAGCGTTCATGACATGAGCGGCCGGCCGCGCTCCGCTGCGCATCGCGGCTCAACGGTTGAGGAGGTCTTCTCTGCGCTCTTCGTCATGCTCATCACGTCGTTTCGCTTCTCTGTGCTGGCTGCGCCTCTGTTGTGAATTCGCTCGAATCAATAGCGCGGGACGGTTGGGTCAACCTCGTGTGACCAGCGATCGATCCCGCCGGCCAGCGATCGCGCGCCCTTGAAACCGCTCTCGCGCAGGAAACGAGCCACGGCAAGCGAACGAACGCCGCCATGACAATACACGATGATCGCACGATCGCGATGGTCTTCAACCTCATTGAGACGGTCGGCCATTTCGTTCATCGGGATGAACCGGGAGCCGTCGATCCGCGCGAGCGTACGCTCCGATGGCGTGCGGCAATCAAGCAAGAGCGGTCGGCCGCCGGCGGGGGATCCTTGCAAAAGTGCGGCGGCCTCTGCGGGCCCGATCTCAAGGGGCTTCTCGGGTTCTGTCATGTGCCGGCAAGCA
>CAZFZT010000034.1:6959-34846 GCA_964523675.1 uncultured Isosphaeraceae bacterium | reverse complement strand
CGTGGAGCAACGAGCAGATGCGAGCGAAGCCAATGGGGGAGACACGATCGACCCATGGCGTAGGACAGTATCTTCGAAGAAACCGCGCATCGGCGCGATCATTCGTATCGCGTAGGATAAAGGCATGGTCCTTGGCCGTGGCTTGATTGCGTTGGCGGTGGTGTGCGGCGCAGTCGTTGCTGGCGCGGTTACTGCGTTCGGCGTGGCGCAGGGGATCGCGCGCTATGCGCCGCCGCCGGATTCGTGGATCTTTCGCAATGAACACACGCGCAAGTTCGCGCTCGGGTATGAGGAATTCTTTCGGGATCGCCCCGACTCGGAGCGCATGGCGATTCTGACGGGGACGAGCGTGGGCGTACATGTGATTGATCTGAGTTATGTCGCGGCGGAGGAGTTTGAGACGATGCTTCACCCGCCGCGCTTGCGGCGACGTCTGGTGACGGAGCTCGGATGGCCGGTGGCGGCTCTCAAGACGGAGGCGCCGGATGTTGGCAGACGGTTTCTTCCCTCGTATTCCCAGAAGCAAGGGCCGTTCGTCGGCGAGGACGGCTGGCAGATTCTGCCGAGCGGATTTGCGTTCAATACGATGTTCTTTGCTGCGCCATGGCTGGTCTTGCTTGTGTGGATCGGCCCGATTCGGCGGCGTTCGGCTGCGCCTGCGGTTCTTGTTTGCATCGCAGCCGGGCTATGGGTGGCGGTGGCGATGGCGTGGGCGGCGTACTTGTTCCGCGATGTGAGCACGCTCAGCTATTTCGCGAGAGATGATGCGGAGTTCGCGCAGCGCGTCGGCGAGATCGAGCGGCCGGCTGATGAGGCGACATGGAATGCATTCGAAGGATCGCTGGCAACGTCGTTCGGCTCGCGCATCGTGCGATATCACTTCGGCCGGACCAGCGTCAACGACGAAGGAATTCCGTACTATGAAACGGTCGCGCTGCGGCGATTTCGACACGACATCGGTTGGCCGCTGACCGCAATGACGGCGACATCAGCAGAAATGCCGGGTCCGCCTGCGGTCAGCGCTGCTGCTCTTTTTCGGTTCGATGTCGCCTGGCTGGGGATGCTTGGCAACTGGTCTTTATGCGCTGCGCTGCTGCTGGTGTTGTGGCATGTGCCGCCGCGCATCCGCAGGCACCTGCGCCTTCGCCGCAACTGCTGCCCGGCGTGCGGTTACCCCATCGGGCGCAGTCACGTCTGCACGGAGTGCGGCGGGCGCTTGCCGGCGCATGCGGCGAGTTCAGCAAACGACGGCACGTCGCGCCGTTTGAGGACCAGGCCGCCGCCTTGACAGGAGCGCGTACCCCCGGGCCAAGGCCGGGGCTATAGATGTGGTCGTTCAGCGCTGGTCGATCGGCACGTAGGGCTGCTCATGCGGGCCGATGTAGGCGGCGCGGGGACGAATCAGGCGATTGTCGGAGAGCTGTTCGATGCAGTGTCCTGCCCAGCCGGCGATGCGGCTCATGGCGAACATCGGCGTGAAGAGGTCGATGTCGAGGCCGATGGAGTAGTACGTCGTCGCGGAATAGAAGTCGACGTTGGGATGAATGCCGCGCGCGGCGACGGCTTCGTTCATGATTTCCTCAATGCGGCTGCTCATTTCGTAAAGCTTGAGGTTGCCGGTGTCCTCGGCGATCTGCTTGGCGAAGGTTTTGAGGTAGGTTGCGCGCGGGTCATAGGCCTTGTACACGCGGTGCCCAAAGCCCATGATCTTTTCCTTGCGCTCGAGTTTGCCCTTGATGTATTCGTCAACCTTCGCGAGGTCGCCGATTTCATCAAGCATGTACATGACGGCTTCGTTCGCACCGCCGTGCAGCGGCCCCTTGAGGGTGCCGATGGCGGTGGTGATGGCCGAGTACATGTCGGAGAGCGTGGAGATGGTGACGCGGCCTGCGAACGTCGATGCATTGAGGCCGTGGTCGGCGTGAAGAATGAGGCAGATGTCAAGCGCGCGGGTCATGGCGTCGGTGGGCGCCTGGCCGTTGAGCATGTTGAGGAAGTTCGCTGCGATGGAAAGATTCGCATCGGGCCTGACGAACTCCTTGCCCTTGCGATGCCGATCGAAGGCGGCGATAAGCGCGGGCGTCTTGGCGAGCAGACGCACCGACTTGCGCTCGTTGGCTTCCTCAGAGTCGTCATCGGCTTCCGGATCAACAAGGGAGAGCGCGGAGACGAGCGTGCGCAGCGCGTGCATGGGTTTGGCATCTTTGGGAAGGTTGCGCACCATCTCCCAAAGTTGTGGCGGCAGGTCATACTCTTTGCGAAGCTGCGCAGTGAAGGCGTCGAGTTCAGCGCGGGTGGGGAGGCGGCGGTTCCACAGCAGGTACACCGTTTCTTCGAATGTGGAATGCCGCGCCAGCGCATCGATGTCGATGCCGACGTACTCCAGCACGCCGCGCTGACCGTCGATGAATGACATCTCGGATTCGGCGGCAATCGTGTTGGCGAGCCCCTTGTCAAAGTTGAGATTGGCTTGTGCGGTCGTCATGGCGGGTTCGATTTCGGGTGGCGGCTGTGGAGCGTCGAGAGAACGGGCGTCGGCAGGAATGTCGGGCAGCGCGGCTGAAGGAGGCGAGACGGCAAACCGGAAGCGTGATCCCGTCCCGGTGCGGCCGGTTCGCAGCCAAGCGCGTGCTCGGACGGCCCTCAGCCAGGCCCCGCATCATACTGGCCCAGCGGGCTGCGGGCAATGCGGCCGGAAAGACGTCGTTGCAATTGCGACAGATCAATCCCAATAATGATGCTGCGGGAGAAGCGCTCATGTACGACAACGCACGTCTCTGGAGGCCGCCATGCCGTTGATACTTTCGAGCTCACTTGCCACCGGCGTACTGACCTGTTCAGCCGCTGTAGCCGCCTACGAATCGCCCGAGGCGTCTTCCGCTGGAGAAGACTCCCTCGTCACCGTTCGCACGATTGATCCGGATGATGAGGATTTCAGCGATCTGATGCCACTGCGCGAACTGATCGGCGATGCCCGGGTCATTGCGCTGGGCGAACAAAGTCATGGTGACGGCGCGTGCTTTGCCGCAAAGCACCGGCTGGTGCGGTTCCTTCACCAGGAAATGGGGTTTGATGTGCTGGCGTGGGAGAGCGGCATGTTCGACTGCCGGCTGATGCACGAAGCACTTGCCGGGGGAAAGGCGGTCGATGAGGCGTGGCGTCTGGGGTTGTTCCCAATCTTCGGCGAAAGCGCGCAGGTGCGCGACGTGCTGGAGTACGTTGCCTCGACACAGGGCTCGGAGCGGCCGATGGAACTGGCCGGCTTTGATTGCCAGTTCTCGAATATGGCCGGCATGGAACGCATGCCTGGATATGGACGTGAGTTCTTCGACCGCGCCGATCCCGCGATCCTGGCTGAGGCACATCCGGATGCGATGGCGGCGATTCAGTTGCTTGTCGTCGGCTCAATGCAGGAAGGCGGCGATGAACTCGAGGAGCGCCTCGATGCGGCGCGGGCACAGGTCGAAGCGCTTCTCAAGAGTTTCGACACACATATTGATGCAATGAAGAGAAGTCACAGCCGGCGCGAGATCGCCTTCGCCCGGCGGGTGCTGGAGAATCTGATTGAGTTCGACCGCTCACGTCGTCAAACGAAGACGAACACTGCTGCTGATACGAACATTCGCGATCAGCAGATGGGACGGAACATCGCATGGCTTGCGCAGGAGCGTTATCCGGATCGCAAGATCATCGTCTGGGCAGCGAGTTTTCACCTGCTGCGCAACGCCAATGACCTTGCGATAGCCCGGCCGGGGCTCTCCTATGAAAGCACCGTGCCGATGGGGCACGTTGCGCGTGAACTGCTGGCCGACGACTGGTACGCCGTCATGTTCACCGCGTATGAAGGTGAAGCAGGCAATCCGTTCCACGGCGCACATCCGCTGCCGGCTGCGCCGGAGGGCAGTCTTGAGGGACTACTGCACGAACGAGGTGAGCCGTTTGTGTTCATCGATTTGCGAACTCTTGAAGCGGATCATCCCTTTGCAAAGCCGATCGTGGCGAGGCCGCTCGGCTACACGTCGATGACGCCGCGCGTGAACTGGAGCCATCACTTTGATGCGGTCTTCCATACGGATGTGATGTTCCCGAGCACACGCGAGGTTGCGCTGCCCAAAGCGTGGCGCACCGCCGCGGCCGCTGAAGTTGATTCGGATGAACCGCGCGCCAAGGCGGCGCGGCTGCTCGAGGATGCGCGGCGGGCGGTGCTGACATTTGACCTTGGCTTCGACTCGGTTTTGCCGACAGCTCCCTATCGGAAGCCGGATGCGTCGGCGATCGAGATGGTTGGTGAAGGTCAGTGGCCGCAGGTGCTGGGCCACGTGGCAAGTGACCCCGCGTCGTTCACGCTGGTGCCCGGGGATGTGGAAACCGGAGTCGTCGCCAATTCAAGCGGGCGGCTCGCGTTCACTTCGCCGGTCTTGGTACGGGCGGCGATCGACAATTATGCGACGCTGCTGTGCATGGACGGCGTAGGTGAAGATGCCCGGCTGCGCCTCAACAGTTACGCAACGTTCTTCTGCCAAGGCGACATGGCAGGATCAGTTGATGTGCGCAGTTATGCCACGGCATTGATCGCGGGAAACCTCAGCGGTGAACTTTCATCGAGCAGTTACTTCGCGATGGTCGTGGAGGGAGATGTGAGCGGTTCTCTCGATCTCAACAGCCGCGCCATGGTGTATGTGCTGGGAAGCGTGACAGGCGACATTGCGCTGCGGGACGCGAAGGTCGCGATTGCCGGCCGCATGACGAAGAGCGAAGTCGAATCGCGCATCAGCGGTAAAGGCGTCGTGTATCTTCAGGACACGGACCTGCCGGACGGGGAGCACCACCTGGGCGAACTGCTCGTACAGGCGGGGGTGCGGGTATCGCCAGACTGATTACCGCTGCTCATGTGCGCGGTGCGACTCGGGCTCCAATGCGTCTTTGGCACCAGCGGCAGTGGGGGCGGGCGCCCTGTCAGGCGCAAGAATGGCATCAGCGCCGAGGTAGCCGACCGTGATCGCGAGGATGAGCAGCGCGCCGAGCAGCTTGGGCGGAGCGGGGACAGGCACGTTGAAGTAGCGGCAGGCCGCGCCGATCGATAGCGCGAGCAGCAATGCGATGATGATCTTGGCCATGATGGTGCATCGTACCGGCAACGCAGGTCGGCGAACCACGTCGGCGCAGCGCGACAGGTCCCGGACCTGCGCTTTGACGAGCCGGCTTGGGACCCGGGGCGCCGCTTGGGCGCCGCTTCGCGGCTTCTGCACTTTGCCCCGGCTTGGGGGTTTGGCGCTTCCTTGTCAACCTGCGCTGATGGCTTCTTTCCTCGGCGCGTTCTTCGTGGGGCCGGCTTCGATGCGGGCGTTGGCGTAGGCGATCGCAGCCGCGTGGGTGGAGCCGGGCGTCAGGCCGGGCTTGTCGGCATCAGCGAGGATCTGCTTCGTGGTCGTTTCGATGTCAGCCACCTTCTGATCGATTTCCTTTTCGCTCATGCCCAGATACAAGCCGGCAAGGCGGATCAAACCACCCGCATTGGCGACGAAGTCCGGCGCGTACACGATGCCGGCGGTCTTGAGTACGGCTGAATCTTCATCGGGATCATCGAGCACGTTGTTGGCTGCGCCGCAGAGGATCTTGCAGTTGAGTTTGCGGGCAAGATTCGTGTTGATGACGCCGCCAAGCGCACACGGCGCGAGGACGTCGCACTCAATGGTGAGGATTTCCTCCACGGTGACGGCTGTTGCGCTGAACTCTTCGACGACGCGTTCGACGTTGTCCTGTCTGATGTCCGCGACGGTGAGTGTTGCGCCGGCGGCATGGAGAATTCTGGCGACGTTGTAACCGACGGAGCCGACACCTTGGATCGCGACCTTGACACCGCTGAAATCGATGGGTTTGCCGACATGCGCGAGGCACGCCTTCATGGCGTTGACGACGCCTTGGGCGGTGTAGGGGGAGGGGTCGCCGCCGCGCGACACTTTTTCACCGCCCATGACATGCTTGGTCTCAAGCGCCATCCAATCAACGAACTGCGTGTTGACGCCGACATCCTCGGCTGCGATGTAATCACCGCCGAAGGTGTTGACGAAGCGGCCCATGGCGCGTGCGCGTGCTTCGGACATCTCTTCGCGGGGCTTGGGCAGCAGGATGACCGACTTGCCGCCCCCCATGGGCAGGCCGGCGGCGGCGGCCTTGTAGGTCATGCCTTCAGAGAGCCGGAGCACGTCATAGAGCGCATCGGCCTCAGTGGCGTAGTGCCATCTGCGGGTTCCGCCCAGCGCGTTACCCAGTCGCGTCGAATGAATGGCGACGATGGCCTTGAGCTGTGTTTCCGGGTCATAGTGGAAGCAGACACGCTCGTGGCCGCGCTCGATGAGTTGGTCGAAGATGTTCATGGGGGATGAGAGGAGTTAGGAATTGGGAGTTAGGAGTTAGGGATTAGGGGAGCGGCGTTTGAAGGGTGGCTCTGCGATGTTGTTCTTGCGGCGGATCGAGGAGGCGAGGCCGTTGATAATACGGCCGACTTCGCAACAATGATCAATCACACAGTCCCAATCCCCGTGCATGTTCAATCGGCGGCAGACTTCTGCCTGCGTCGCGAGTTCGTGGGCGGAGCCACACGCAATTCGAAGGAATCGAAGGTAGTCAATCGAAGATCGCCGACCCCAACCCTCAGCGATGTTCGACGGGATACTGACAGAACAGCGCCGCATTTGAATGACTAGGCCGAAGCGCTCATCCTGCGGGAGCGCTTGCGTCATCTCATAGGTCATGCAGACAAGATCCATCGCCTTCTGCCAGGCAATGAGGTCGGTATACGAGTTGACGGATTCGGCCTTCGGCATCTCAAACGTCGCTCATGGACACAACGACTGCTAACTCCTAACTCCTACCTCCTGCCTCCTAATCTCCCACCTCAACTCGGCACATCCGCTGTCTCCACCGTTGAGCCGGAGCCGAACTGCGGGATGTGCGTTTGATCGGGCGTGCGGCCGGTGCCTCGGGCGTTCATGTCGGGCGTCTTGTCGGGGAGGACGAAGTCAGCGTTGGGGAGCGTGTCGCTTCTCTTGAGGGCGGCCTTGGCGGCTTCGAGCATCGTCGCATCTGTGTTGACGCGCAGGTCGCGCAGTTGATCATCGACATGCTTGCAGCCGAGTGCGACAATGTGCCTGACAAGCGCGGTGTCATGTTCGATCTGCTGCTCATCCGCGCCGTTGCGCAGCGACTTATCGAGCCGGGAAAGCGAGCAGGCCATGGCATGAATCCAGATCACGGACCATGAGAGCCGGGCCTGGATCATCTGCCGCGTGATCAGTTTCTCCTCCTGCTCCTTGAACATCATCTTGACCTGATGGGAAAACTCACGAATGCGCTGCTCAAGTTGTCGGCCTTGCCCGGCAAGTCGCGGGTGCAGCTTCGTGAACTGCGGGGCCGGTCGGCGCACGCCGGCGTAGAGTTCAGCCGCGATGCGCAGGGCTGCGCTGATGTTGGCCATCGGCTTGTCCTTAATGCCGAGCATGTACTCGCCGAGCTGCTTGGAGCCGTAGGCGAAGACGAACGAGTGCATGACTTCGTTGGCGCCTTCGACGATCATGTTGATGCGCGAATCGCGCCACATGCGCTCGACGACATTCTCGGTCATGTACCCTTCGCCGCCCATGATCTGCAGCGCGTGATCGGTGGTGCGGAAGCCGATGTCGGAGCAGAAGACCTTGCAGATGGCGGTCTCGAGCATGATGTCCTCATCGCCTCGATCAACGATGCCGGTCGTCATGTAGAGCATGGCCTCCATGGCATAGACATACGCAGCCATGGAGGCGATCTTCTCCTGAATCTGCTCGAACTCGGCGATTGGCCGCTCGAACTGGTATCGGTACTGTGCCCACTTGGTGGCCTGCTCGAACGCGGCTTTGCCCGCACCGACCATTCCCGCGCTGAGCGTGCATCGGCCGTAATTCAGGCAGGTGAGCGCGACATTGAGTCCCTTGCCCTCCTTGTGAAGGAGGTTTTCTCGCGGCACTTTGACGTTGGTGAAGCGGATCTTCGCCTGCCATGTCCCGCGGATGCCGCACTTGGCGCGGTTGCGGCTGAAGATGTCGATGCCTTCCATGTCGGGTGTGCAGATGAGCGCGGTGACGCGCTCCTTGCCGTCAGCCATCTTCTGCTTGGCCATGACGGTGAAGAGCCCCGCCATGGCAGCGGATGTCGCCCACTTCTTCTCGCCGTTCAAAATGTAGTGCGAGCCGTCTTCTGTGAGTTCGCATCGCGATTCCTGACCGCCGGCATCGCAGCCGACGTTGGGTTCACTGAGACAGAAGGCGCTGAGGGTGTCGGTCGCCATGCGCGGCAGGTATTTCTGCTTCTGTTCTTCAGTGCCGAAGAGATTGATCGCGCCGCAGCCGATCGACTGGTGGGCTGAAACCATGACGGCGGTTGAGCCGCACGACTCGCCGATGCGCGAAAGCACACGGTTGTACGAGGTGATCCCGAATCCTCCTCCGCCATACTTCTTCGGGATGATCATGCCGAGCACGCCCATGTCGAAGAGCCGCTTGATGCACCAGTCGGGGATGTACTGTTTTTCGTCGATCTCGTGGTGCGGGTGCTCGTTGCGCAGGTAGTCGTCGAGCGCAGCGAGCAGTTGATCGCAGCGAGCGGTTTCCTCTGCGGAGACTTCCGGATAAGGCAGGAGCAACTCTTCGCGCAGGTTTCCCCAAAAGAGGTTCTTGATGAAGCCCATGGTGGATGGGTCGGGGCCGAGCATCTCCTGCGCCTGTTCGATCTGGCGGCGGTCCTTTTCGGAGACGTTCTTGAGCTGCTTGGAGAGGTCCGGTTTGGCGTTCGTCTGTGACATTGGGAATCTCAGTGCGTCGGGCCGAGCGATTGCCGGGCGGTTGTAATGAGAAAGAGAGCCGGGCGTGCGGTCCGGTACCCGGGAGGCGGGTGCCGTCAATTGTAGGGGGTCGGCCGATGTGGCCTGCCAGATTGGGGGGACATGGCTGCGAGCCGGGAAGTCAACCCGCTGAGCCGCCGCGGCCTGGCCGCAGCTGTACGTATTGTACCGCAAAGTCGCCCCGGTCGGGAATTGAATCGCGGAAAGCCATGGAGGCCACGACAGGAGCCATTCGTGCAAAATCTTCTTGACGAATGACGAACAAGCACTAAGAACTTGAGTGGCCGCCGTTATGATGGCTTTGGACCAGCGGCTCCGATGCGCGGAGCGGCGAGATAAGGAGGAGTGAAATGCAGTCGAATCCCTCAGCGAAGCCGCGCCGCGGCGTGATTGCCTTTGCCGTGCTGAGCGCGTGCGCCATGTGCGCTTCAATCGCATCAGGTCAGTCCTATGACTTTGAACTCAAGGCCGCGCAGGGCGCGCTGCAGGCGGACATCGCGCTCACCGCACCGATCAACGGCACGCTGATCGGCAACTATGACCCGGTGACGAATCCCGGCGGCACGCAGACCCGGCCGAACCTCTTCGGCAGCGGCAACCATCCGATCCCGTTTACCTCGACGCTTGAAGGTGATACCGGCGAGCAGGGATTGGCCACGCAGCCGACCGGCCAGTTCGCAATGAATGTTGATGTCGTCGGCGGACAGGTCGTTGTCGATGGCCTTTCGATCGATGCGCTTGGCGGCGCGGCGCCCGGCGTGGAGGCGTCGCTCACCATCAACTATCAGACGTTCTACACCTCCAATCCAAGTGACTTCTTTCCCGGCGGGTTCGATATCACGCTGCCCATCGGCGAGGTAACGGTGACCGCGCTCAGCATGACGCAGGTCGGCGGCCCGGCTGCGGGGACGCTCGTGCCGATCGGAGCGGATCAGTACACGGTGAGCGTTCCCGTCGATGTCGAAGTCATGCTCGCAGCGGAGTTTAACGGCGAGCCGATTTCGCCCGGCGTGATTCCGTTGACCGTCATCGTTGCGGGAACGCTGACGCTTGACGGAGCCGATGCGCAGTTCGAGATCAGCGTGTCGGTGTCGCTTGATGAGAATGAACCCGGGCCGCTCGAGTCGTTCGAGGACATTCCAATGGATATCCCCGGCCCAATCTCAGGAGAGACGGTTCATCTGCTGCTCTCGGGAACGGTGCAGTCTGTGATGTTGTCACTCGATGTTGAAGCAAACCTGGTTGCGAATGGCGAGACGGAAGTGCCGCCGTGTACGCCAGGTGATCTGGATTGCAGCGGAACCGTCGGCGTGCCGGATCTGCTCCTGCTGCTCGCAGCGTGGGGCAACTGCGGCGACTGCGAAGACTGTCCTGCTGATCTTGATGGCAACTGCGCTGTTGGCGTTTCGGATCTACTTGTGTTGCTGGCGAACTGGGGGTGATTCGCCGAAGGTTGGATGATGCCAGGAAGCTCCGCCGCTCGGCTATTGGCTTGATGTGGAATGGCGATGCTCTGCTGCTTCGCTCGTTCCGTTATGCTTTGATTCATCGAAGAGGAGAAGAAATGAACGTGATCGTCCGCGCCCACATTGCTGGCTTCATCTGTGCGCTCCTGGCTGGAGTTGCTGTTTCGGCAGCGCACGCTGACGGCGGCGAGGAGTTCTTCAACATCAACGTCGGCGACCTTGTCGGACTCAGTTCACCCGCGCCGGGCGCAGGTGAGATTGCGCGGAGCGGCGAGGTTGATGTCTACCACTTCAGCATCAAGCCGGCCAGTGAAATGCTCGTGTACTTTGAAGAAATTAGCGGCGGCTGCGGCCTGCGGTGGAGCTGCAAAGCGCCCGATGGCGCGATGCTCTTCGACAACAACACGGTGTGTGTGACCGACCCCGGAGAGATGCTGCTCGACCAGCCGGGTGAGTATGAGATTCGCTTCTGGGGTCACAACAACGCGCTGGGAACGTACTCGTTCAAGGTGTGGGAAGTCGCGGAGCCGGATATGTTCGAGATCGCACTCAACGATCTTGTTGCGCCGGGCGTCCCGGGGCCGGGCGCGGGTGAGATCGAGCAGCCGGGCAGCGTGGATGTGTATCTGCTTGATCTGGTTGCGGGCGATCTCGTGTACTTCGATGAGATCAGCGGCGGTTGCAGTCTTCGCTGGAGTTGCGAAGCCCCGGACGGCACGATGCTCTTCAGCAACAACACCAGTTGCATCACCGATCCCGGGCTCTTTGAGATTGGGCTCACCGGCACCTATGAGATTCGCGTGGATGGCAACCAGAGCGCGGTCGGCACCTATTCATTCCAGGTCTGGAGCGTGCCGCCTTCGGATGTGTTCGAGATCGGCCTGGATGAAGTTGTTTCGCAGGGTTCGCCTGGCCCCGGCGCGGGCGAGATCGAGCAGCCGGGCGTTGAGGATGTGTACATTCTTGAGGTTGATGCGCCGGTTCTGGTGTACTTCGATGAACTGGCGGGCGGATGCAGCATTCACTGGACGTGCGAAGCGCCCGATGGCACTTCGCTCTTCAACGACGCCGCCATGTGCATCACCGACCCGGGAGAGGTTCTGCTCGATCAGGTTGGCGAATATGTCATTCGCGTGTGGGGCAATCAGAGTACCACCGGAACCTATTCATTTGAGGTTGTCACCGTCGCGCCGGTCGATGCATTTGTGATCGACCTTGAGCAGGTGGTTGCTGACGGTAACCCGGGGCCGGGCGCGGGAAACATCGAGCAGCCGGGCTCCGTCGATCAGTACTCGTTCACCCTCGCACAACCCACGCTCGTGTACTTTGATGAACTGGCGGGTTCATGCAGCATCCACTGGACTTGCGAGAGCCCAAGCGGGGTAGTGACCTTCAACGACATCGCGATGTGCACCACTGATCCCGGCCTGATCCTGCTCGATGAACCAGGTGACTACACCTGCAGCGTGACCGGCAGTCAGAGCGCGGTCGGTACGTATTCATTCACGATCTGGGAGGTGAGCGAGCCAGGCGAGTACGTGATCGCGCTTGATGAAGTCGTCGAAGAGAATGTTCCCGGCAAGGGCGCGGGTTTTATCGCCGAGCCGGGCGAATGGGATGTGTACACGCTGGCCGCAGAGGCGCAGACGAGCGCGTGCATCGAGACGCTCAGCGGGTCGTGCGGCTTCAGCATGGATGTCCTCACGCCCCTTGGAGAACCGCTGCTTGAGAATGCAACATGGTGCGGCCAGGAGCCCGGCAATGTGTTCTTCGATGAATCGGGTGACTATCAGATCGTCGTGTATGGCAATCAGGGCGCGACCGGTTCGTATTCGTTCATCGTGAACACGCCCAAGCCCGCCGATCTGACGAGCGACTGCACAGTAGGTGTTCCTGATCTGATTGAACTCCTCGAAATGTGGGGTCAGTGCAAGGCGTGCGGCGATTGCGCTGCGGATTTGAACGACGACTGCACTATCGGCGTACCGGACCTCATTCTGCTTCTGGCCGATTGGGGCTGAGTGGCCTGATCGTGACGGTTCTTTGCCGCTCGCGCCTCCGGTACGATATGGACATGGCAGAGAAGATCGTGAGGAGGATTGGCGGCCGTTTGATGGGCGCAGCGCTGTTTGTCTCGCTCGTGCTCGGGCATGGCACTGCAAGCGCAGCCGATGATGGCGGCGGGGGTGGGTCGCGCATTTTCATGACGACTGCGACGGGCGGGGGCGGCGCGCTCATTGCCGTGGAGCGCGTGGAACCATGGAAACATGTGCACATCGCCGACCTTGATTCTGCAGATGCGGCGGTGCAGTCGGCATTCGGCAGAGTCTTTGTCGTCGAGCCGGAGTCGGACCTGGTGCGCGTCTTCGATGGCGAGGGCAAAGAACTGAACTCATTCAGCGTCGGCGTGGGCACCCAGCCGCGCGACATTTACGTCGTCGCGCCGAACCTTGCGTATGTCTCGCGATTCGGCGCCTCGCATCTGTACCGCGTCAATCCGATGACCGGCGAAGGCAGTGACGCCATCGATTTGAGCGTCCTCGCCGATGAAGATGGCAATCCTGACATGGTGCGCATGGCGAGCGACGGCGAGCGGCTGTTCGTGCAGATTCGGCGCGTTGATGCAGAGAAGCCGTGGCTTGCCGGCCCGGCTGCGCTCGCCGTCATCGATCTTGCGACCGAGACGCTTCTCGATGCGGACCCGAAAACGCTGAAGATTGACGGCATCGAACTCGACGGCCCATCGGCGCGGCTGCGCATGCATGTGGCAAGCGACGCTTCGTTTCTTCTTGTCAGCGCGACCGCCGAGAATCATCTCGACCTCAGTGGCGGCATCGAGTACATCAACCTCAACACCCTCACCTCCGAGGGATTCATCGCTGCCGAAAGTGAGCTTGCTGCGATCGGCGGCTTCGTTATGGTCGATGATGAGCGCGGCTACTTTCTCTTTCATACGGACATCGTCGCGTCCAACCATCTCAAGCCGTTCACCATCACGCACGGGCCGGACACCGGTCTGGAGATCGTCTTTGACTGGGGCAACTATCTCGATGCGCTGCTCATCGATCCGCTCACCGGCCTTCTGTACATGCCCGCCAGCGCCGGCGGCATGTACGTGGTCGATACAGCCAATGACGAGCAATTGACGAAGACGCCCATCGCACTCGGCGGCATGCCGATGGACATGGTGATCGGACCCGTCGGCCTGACGCCTGATCTGAATGGCGATGGCAGCGTCGGCGTGCCGGACCTGATCATCCTGCTCAGTTCGTGGGGAGCCTGCAGCGACTGCTCCCCCGGAACCGGAACCGGAACCGGAACGTGCCCCGCTGATCTCGACGGCAACTGCGCCGTTGGCGTCGCCGATGTGTTGATCATGATTTCCTCGTGGGGATGAGGCCGAATGAGCGCCAAGACCGAAACCTCGAAACGTCGAAACGTCGACAAGTCGAAACGTCGAAACGTCGAAACGTCGAAACGTCGAAAGGTCGAAACGTCGAAAGGTCGAAACGTCGAAACGTCGAAACCTGCCCGTCCGGCAGGCGGGCGTCGAAAGAGAGCCAACAGCCAACAGCCAACAGCCAACAGCCGACAGCCGACAGCCGACAGCCCTTCCCCGGCACTCGAACTCACGGCTTCTCTTGAGCCGTCATCTCCTCATACATCCTCCGGTACATGGCAAGCATGGGGTGCTCGGCGGGCAACGCGCGCTCGGCCCGCTCAAGCCCGCCGCGCATCAACTGCTCGGCCTCGGCCCACCGATCCTGCCTGCCCGTCCGATCGGCGGGCTTCGCCAGCATCCTGCCCAGCGCGAACTGCGATGAAATCGCATCAGGATGCTCCGGCCCCAGCAACGCCTCGCGCATCGCAAGCGCTCGCCGCAACGTCTCCTCGGCCGTGGCCTCGCCCAACTGATCCTCCAGCATCGCAAGGTTATGCAGCACGCGCGCGATATCCGGATGCGCTTCGCCATGCGCTGCGCTGTACACCGCAAGCGCTTCATGCAGATGCGATCGGGCATCAGCCAGATTGTGCTGGCGAAACGCGCACATCGCCAGATTGAAGGAGTCAAGCCCCACCAGCGGATGATGCTCGCCCAGCGTACGCCTGCGCCGCTCCAGCACATCACGCAACAGCGGCTCGGCCTCGGCCGGATCACGGCTCATCACGATCACCGCAAGGTTGCCGAGCGTCGCAATGATGTTCGGATGGTCCCTGCCCCGCAAGGGCGTATCCATCTCCAGCGACTCGCGAAAACAGCGCTCCGCGCCGGCCAGATCACCCTTGCGATACAGCACGCCGCCAAGGTTGTTCATGCTCGTGGCAATCGACACATCACGCTCGCCGAAGACGCGCTGCCGAATCGCAAGCGCCTGCCGATGCAGCGTTTCGGCTTCGTCAAAGCGCCCCCTGCCGGACGCAAGCTCCGCAAGATTGTTGATGACATCCGCCACTTCCGCATGAACGTCGCCATGCAGCCGCTTTCGCATGTCGAGCGACTGCCGGTACGCCTCCTCCGCAAGGTCGTGCTGCCCCATTTCATGTCGGCACCGGCCGAGCTTGTTGAGCGTCAATGCTGTGTCCGCGTGATCGCCGGGGTAGATGGCGCGCTGAATGTTGAGCGCAGCTTCGAGTTGCTCCGCCGCTTCAGTCAGCCGCCCCAGCGCGCGAAGCGTGTTCCCGATCGTAAAGCGCACGCCTGCTTCGACATCTGGCTGGCTTGCGAAGCCCTCTTCCGCGCGCTTCACCGCACCGGCAAGGGCATCGACGACGCGCAGCTCGTCGGGGCTGGTTCCACCGCTGCCTGATTCGGGATCGGCCGAGCCGAGCATGTCGAAGAGGAACGCATTGACCGCGCCGGCGATGCGCGATTGCCGCTGCGCCTCGATCCGGGCTGCCTGCTCATCCCACTGCGCTTCGATCGCCTCCAGGCGCTGCATATCCAGCCGTAGCGTTTGCAGCGTCAGCGCAGCGACAAGTCCCGTCAGCAGCAGCGCCGCCCCGGCCGCCGCCGTAAAGAACGCCGTGTGCCGCGCGATCAACTTGCCCAACTGGTAACGCAGCGTGGCCGGCCGGGCCGAGATCGGCTCGCCGTGCATGTATCGCCGAAGGTCATCCGCCATGGCCGAGACCGATGCATAGCGCGCAGGCGGCTCCTTCTCGATCGCCTTGAGCATGATCGTTTCAAGGTCACCTCGCAATGCCGCGACGCGCAGGCCCGGCTTGAGGGGTGCCTGCTCGCAGATCACCCTCGCCGACGCTGCGACATTCATCCGATCGACCGCGTACGGCAGCGATCCGGTGAGCAGTTCATAAAGCAGGACGCCCAGCGCATACACATCGCTACGCAAGTCGATTCGATCATGCTCCGCGCGCACCTGCTCGGGGCTCATGTACGGCAGGGTGCCCGCAATGGAGCCGGCTTCAAGGTCAATCGACCCTTCGCGGAACGCATCGCTCGATTCCAGCAGCCGCGCCAGGCCAAAATCAAGCACCTTCACATGACCTTCGCCGGCCACGAGGACGTTGGACGGCTTGAGATCACGATGAATGACGCCGCGCTGGTGGGCATGCTCGACGGCGGCGCACACTTCCAGAAACAGTGCAAGCCGCTGCCGCAGCGGAAGCGCGTTTTGCTGCGCATACGTGTTCAGCGGCAGGCCGTCGATGAGTTCCATCGCGAGGAACGGCCGGCCGTCGTCGGTTCGGCCGGCATCGTAGATCGCGGCAAGGTTGGGATGATTGAGCAGCGCCAGCACCCGCGCTTCTCGCTCAAGAAGCTTCGTATGCCGCGCATCGAACGTCTGCGCCACGCTCAGCACCTTCAGCGCAACGAGTCGCGGCGGATTGAGCTGCTTCGCGCGGTACACCACCGCCATGCCGCCGCGCCCAAGTTCATCGAGCACTTCATACCGGCTTGAGACCTGCGGCCAGTGCAGCGGCGGGGGCGGCGAAAGCGCAACGTCGCCCGAATGGTCGCGGCTGAGATTTCCTCTCAGCCGATCCGCGAACGCCAGATTCCGCCGCACCCGGTCCACTCGACGGCGGCACGGCGCACAGCCGGTCACATGCGCCATGATCACGCTGCTGCGCTCATCGTCGAGCGAACCGCTGAGGAGTTCCTCCGCCTGTATTGTTGTCACGCATTTGTTTTGCATGGTGCGTGTACTCCTGCTTGTATTGCCTCGCCCGGCCGCAATCTCTGCCAGCCGCCGCCGATCACCGTCACACATCCCGCTCCCGCACCTGCTCCAGCATCGCCCGCCACCGGCGGCAGCGCGTGATCACGCGGTGCTTCGAGTTGTACACCACTGTGCTCGGAAGACGCAGCTCGCGCGCCACCTCCGCAGCCGATCGCCCTTCAAGAACGACCATCTCAAAGATGCGAAACGTCTGCGGCTCGACCTCAGCACGAACCTGCCGAAGGACTTCGGCCATCATCGCCTGTTCCCACTCCCTGTCCCACACCTCGTTCGCGCTCTGACGAGGCAGGCGGTGATCGTCGCTGATGGCCTGTTCATCAAGTGCGGCGGTCTCCGGCTTGCGGGACCGCGCCGTTCGCAGTTTGCATGAGACGCGATAGGCGATCCCGAAGAGCCACTTGCTCAATCTGCCGCGCTTTCGATCGTACTTTCCCCTGCGAAATGAGTGCACGAACACTGCAAGCGTCTCCTGCGCGACATCTTCAGCATCCTGAGCGCTGTGACCCATACGAAGCGCAAACGCAACGATCGGTCCATGAAAACGCTGCACCAGGCGCGTCCACGCGTCGCTGTCATCGCTTGCGCCCAGGTCGCGCAGGATCGTGGATGTCGTGAGCCATTCCATGTGGCATCCCAATGACGCCCATTCTACTGCAGAGCCGGAAGGAACACGCAAAAAAAGAAGCAGGCCGTGACAGAGATCGGCCTGTAGGGTCGCAATATGTGGAGGGACATGCGAGACGCCGCGGCCGCGGCACCGTACACAACGTAGGAGGAACTCATGCACACGGCAATCAAGATGATCGGAACACTCGGCTGCGCCATGATGCTCGTGAGCGCCGGCCGCGCTCACGCAGCGGAGATCACCGCCACGTGGACAGGCAACGGCGTTACGAACCGCTGGGCGGAACCAGCCAACTGGAACCCCGTCGGCGTTCCAAACAACAGCGGCGACACCACGTACCACGTCATCATTGAAGGCGGCCCCGATGAAGATGTGCAGGTTCTCATCGACACCGCACCGATCAACATCCAGACGCTCACCATCAAAGAGGGCAACACACTCACGATGGACGCGCCAGGCTCGCTGTTCATCCGCGGCGGGTTGCTTGCGCTTGATGGCACGCTTCAGGTCAACCCGAAGGGTGTCGGCCTCGCACGGCTGTTCTTCGTCGAGCAGGATGCGCACGTCACGGGCATCGGTGAGATTCACATGCTCGGCGGGCCGGGCAACTGTCTCATTCAGGCAGGTGGCGGCGTGCATGTGACGCTTGGTGATGGTGCGCTTGCCAGCAACGACACCGTGTTGCGCGGCGGCGGCGTGCTGCAGGGCGCTTCCGGCAGTTCGTTCAAGGTCCTCGAACGCATTGTCGCCGACATTGACGCCGTTGACCTCGTCTTCTTCTTCGTCACGGTCGAGGTTGATGCGCTGATCGAGGCATGCGGCGGTGATGTTTCCTTTACGAACAGCAGCATCTCGGGTTCGGGCTTGATTGAGAACACGGGATCGAACATCATCGGCATGCAGAATGCAACGTTCGACGGGGCGGACGGTCTCACGGTGCGCGGCAACGTTGATGTGTTCACGGATTCGAGTTTCTTCGATGTCTCGTTAGAGTCGGGTCTGGTGCAGATCGATCTCAGCGCGACAGCGACGCTTGACGACGTCATTGCGGACTCGATCACCATCAACGGCAACAACAGCGGAAGTGTTGAACTCAAGAACACGGCTGCGCTCACCAATACAACGCTTGAAGATCTTCAAATGGTGGTCGAGCCGGCCACCAATGTCATTTATGCGTCTGTCGAATCCAATGGTGTCTTCAAGTCAACCGACGCCGGCCAGACGTGGACGCTTCATCTCGAAGGCGAGAACACGATAACCGGCGGCTCGCTGAGCGGAGCGCAGGTCAATCTTGCTTCGGATGCCACAATTGTTCTTTCGAATACATTGCTTTCGGACTCGACGATTGAAGGTGATGCTGACTCGGATGATGATGCCCTCACCATTGCGGGGAATGTGAACTGTCAACAGGTGGTGTTCCGCTGGGGCGATGTGAAGTTGCTCGAGCAGGACGCGACGCTGACGGTGTCTGACACGACCGTTGAGCACGTCACGGTTCAAGGCAATCCGAACGCGCCGCAGCCGCAGCTTGTGGCTGAGGGCGAATGGATTGTCTCCGACACCCTGCTCATCGATGTGAGCGGCGAGGTTGCTGACCACTCAACCCTCACCATCAACAACGTCTTCTTCAACACGACGACATTCACGGGCGGCGTGGAGGCGATTCTGAAGATGCAGGCGCAGGCGCGGATTGACAATGGCACGTTCGATGCGCTTGATCTCATTCTTACGGGCGAGCCGTTCATCATGGCCGCCAACGGGCCGGTGACGCTGGAGAATCTGACGCTGGCGATCGACGGGCAAACGCAGATCAAGACGGACTCCGGCGCGACAATGCATGTGGAGAGTTCGAATGTCACGGCGGGCAGTGAAGGGTCGGTATGGCAGGCCGATCCCGATATTGACTTTGTGTTCGCAGATGGCGATGCGATGGTGAATGTGCCGACCACGACCAGCGGCAACATTGACGCGATCGGGTTCGGAACGCTGATCTTCGAAGAGGACATCACTGCTGATCGCGTGTTCGTAGCCACGCACCAGGCGTTGACGCTTGAAGACATTCTGGCGGTTTTGTTCGTCGGCCTTGAAGTTCAAGGTCGAGCCGAGTTGCGGCGCATCAATGCCGTGTTGAAGCGACTTGAGGCAGCGGAGTCGGCAGAACTCGAGGTGGATGCCGACTTGAACCTTGCCGGCGGCGATGGCGAGTTCAGCGTCATTAACATCGAGGAAGCATTCATCTTTGCGATGACAGACGAAGCGAACTGGTTCTGGGGGGATGATTCTGTCCTTGCGATGATCGGCGGCGTCGCTGCCGATGTCGGCGAATGGGAGAGTTGGGGACGCCTTGAAGTCGGCGGAGCGGACAGCGGTGATACGCCCGACGGCTACGACAACAACTTCGATCTCTCCATCCTTCGCATCGGCGAAGGCGCACACGTCTATCTCGAAGACGCCATCGACAACGGCAATCGGATGCCCGGCTTGGGCAGCGAGATTCCAGAGGCCCTTTACGTGGATGTTCTTGAGTTCGCAGATGGGGAGGGCGTTCTCAACCGAAACGGCCTCAGTATCTACTACGGCACGCTCGTCGGCAGCGCGGACCAGATCATCGACATTCCGGTGGTGAAGGTCGACCTTCCAGGTGATCTGGATGGTGATGGCGCGGTCGGCGTGCCGGATTTGTTGCTGCTTCTGGGCATGTGGGGCCAGTGCAACGACTGCGCCCCGGGAGAGTGCGTTGCTGACCTTGATGGAAACTGCGCGGTTGGTGTTGCTGACCTGCTCTTGCTTCTGGCGAATTGGGGATAACGATGCCTCGCCTGCGCTTCGGCTTCGGGGATGCAGACGTGTTGAGATGCGTCCTGCGCCTTGTGTCGTGGTTCAGTGGTGCTTGAACCAGGCATAGATGGCGCGGCTGGCGGCGAGGACGACGGCGATGACGAACGTGATGCCTGCGATCACCGTCATCGTGCCCCGCTCGCGCGCAGCGGCGTCGGCAAGAATCAGGATGGCAGAACCCATGATGAGCGCAGCCACGAACACCGCGTGCGCGATGTGACCGCTGGCGCGGTCGATGGTTTCGGTCAGGCGATCAAGACCGCGATGCTCGAGATTAACGGTGAGGCGATTGCGTCGAAGGCCGTAAAGGATCGCGCGGACCTGAACCGGCAGTGTTTCGAGGAACTCGGCATAGGCGAGCGTGCTGTCTATCAATCGCCGGCGCAGGGCGCGGAAGCCGTAGCGGCGCTTGACCAGGCGCTCGACATAGGGCTGGACATGGCCGACGATATCGAAGTCGGGCACGAGATCCTTGCCGACGCTCTGTATGGTGGTGAGGGCCTTGATGAGAAAGACGATGTCGCTGGGGCAGCGCAGGTTGTTGCGACGAATCTTCTCGAAAAACTCGCGCAGCAGCGCGCCGACATCAAGCGAGGCGAGCGTCACATTCTCGAACTTGGCGATGAACTCCCAGACATCGGCGCGCACCGCGCGGTTCTCGCCAATTGCGGGGTCGGTGTCGCCGATCGCAATGGCAATCTCCATGACGCGATCGAGATCGCCTGCGAGAACGCTTTGGACAAGGTCCGCGAGCTGGCCGGCGGTATTGGGATCGATGTGTCCCGTCATGCCGCAGTCAATGAAGCAGATTTTTCCGCCGGGCAGGATGAAGAGATTGCCGGGGTGCGGGTCGGCATGAAAAAAGCCGATTTCGAGGCACTGGCGGAAGACTGCATCGGTGCCGTTGGCGACGACGCTGCGCAGTTCCTCGGGCGACACGTCGTCCTTCTTTAACTTCGAGAGCAGCGTGCCTTTGATCTCTTCAAGTGCGAGCACTTTTTCAGTGGTGTATTTCCAATAGACCTTGGGAAAGCAGATGTTGGGATGTGCATCAAAGTCCTTGCGAAAGCGGTCAGTGGATCTGCCTTCCTGCGCGAGATCAACTTCACGTTCAAGTTCGCGCGCGAACTGGCGAACGACTTGCGTCGGGCTGTAGCCGAGGTTCTGGAAGTGCTCTTCAGCAAACTCCGCCAGGAAATGAAGAATGCTCATGTCGGTCTGGAGCACCTCCTCGATGCCCGGCCGAAGTATCTTGAGAACGATTTCATCACCGTCGTGTGTGATCGCGCGGTGAACCTGCGCAACAGAAGCGGCGGCAAGCGGTTTTTCGTCAATCCACTTGAAGAGTTGCTCGAGTCTGCCACCGGGGAACTCCTGTTCGAGTCGGGCTCGAATCTCGTCGCTCGGCACGGGGTGTACGGTGTCGTGAAGCTTGCGAAACTCGTCAGCCCATTCCGGCGGAATGAGGTCCGGACGCAGCGACAGAACCTGCCCCATCTTCACAAAGGTCGGGCCGAGTTCCTCGAGCGCTTTCCGCAAGCGCACCGGTTGCGGCAGCCGCGCGAGGCGCGCATCGACCTGGTCGAGCGGCCGTTTGCGAAACAGGTTCTTACTTCGCTGCGCGATGGTGTCGAGGTTGAGTTCCTCAATGACGTGCTGAAAGCCGTAGCGCATGAACACGCCGAGAATCTCGCGCGTGCGGCGTGCATTGCGAAGAGTCCGGCCGAAGGCCAGTGGAGATCGCATGCGGACACTGTATCCGGAGAAAGCACCGGGCGGAAGCAGTTCGCAGCTCTGCCAAAAATGCAGTCGAACTTTATCTCTGCAAGATGAGCGTGACCGGGCCGTCGTTTGCGATATCGACCAACATCATTGCTCCGAAGACGCCGGTCTTGACCGGAATGCTGTGTTCTGTTTCGAGCAATTGCGCGACGCGTTGATAGAGTCGGCGTCCCGCTTCCGGCTCCGCGGCGCGCACGAAACTTGGCCGATTTCCCTTGCCACATTCGCCCGCCAGAGTGAACTGCGAGACGATCAGGACCTCGCCAGCGACATCAATGACCGAACGATTCATCTTGTTCTCATCGTCGCGAAAGATGCGAAGCCGGGCGATCTTGCCTGCCATCCACGACGCATCATCGTCAGTGTCGCCCTGCTCGACGCCAAGCAATACGCACAGCCCCGGACCAATGGTCGCGGTGTATTTCTCTGACTCGACAGTGACCGAGGCGCGCGTCACGCGCTGGAGAACGGCGATCATCAGGTGAAGGGTATCCGGTGAAGGAGTCTGGGTGGCGGAGCGAGCCGGACGCTCAGTTACGGTTTCACAGCAGGGCCATCGCAGCGCTGCTGACGAGTGCATGGCCATTGTCGTCGTAGGCCTGGCGATAGTCGATCAATTCAACCTGCCGCGGCTGAGCGAGCATCAACAGCGCAGTCATGTTGCCGATGCTGCACCATCTGGTCGGATTGTTGTTCCAGCGCATCGCTGAGAGAAATTCCTCCGGGTCGCCAAGGAGATACTTGCCCATCATGTCGCGATCGTGCTGTTCAACATCAATTCGGCGCCTCTCATCAACGGGACGTGGTTCGCCAAACTGGGGCCCGACATGACTGAGATCGCTTGATGCGACGAACAACGTATGGCCACCCACTTCATTCAGGATGGTTCGCAATGTTTCGGCAAACTGATTGAGCGTGACGCGACCTGACGCATGCTCTTCCGACTCGGCTTGCGGGTCATCATCGAGCATTGGAACAAGCGGGTCCGGGATGAGTGCAGCAACGAGCGGAACATTTCCGAAGCAGTACTGCAGCCAGGGCAGTTGCAACTGAATCGAATGTTCCGGGGCATGATCGAGCTGATCGATGACGAGCGGCCTGCCGAGGGCTTCAACCAACTTCTCCGCCACGACCGTATCTGCGGGGCACGTTCCAAGAGGCGACTCGAAGCCATACTCAGTGAAGACCACGCCGTCACCCAAGCCGAAGTGATTCGTCCCGAGAATGACCACCCGATCCGGAGTGAGGCCTGCGGAACGTGCGGCTGCCCTCCATGGATGGTAAGCGGCAGCGTAGTTGGGCCAGCCGCGCTGATAGTCGAGGTGAGGCGACACGATCCCCAGAACATCCTCCTCTATCTCCGGATCCTCCGTTTGATCGAAGTACTCTTCGATTTGTCGGCGGCAGGCAGCGTCATCCTGGCCGAGGGTGGCAGCGGCATGGGCAGGAAAGGAGCCCCGCTCCGCGATCTTGGCCTTCAATTCCTCCTCCAGCCGCTCGAAGGTTGGCCCCCACAGCAGCCCGACACTGTCGAGCCCCTTGGCAAGTTCCACGAACTGAGGCAGGGGGGCGCCCAATTGATCTGCGATCTCGTTGAGTGACCGCTCGCCGCGAAAGTAGTGCAGAACGCCCAGCACTTGAGGTGGGACAACCATCGTCTGCTCACACACTCGCGCCGGGTCGCACAAGGCCACGAATTGACGGCCATCCTTGGCGACCTGCATGGGCTGGATCGGTCTGAGGTGGGGTTTAAGGATGTGTTCGGGCAGGGATTCGGTTGCCATGGAGGGGATGATAGAGCATTGCACGCCCCGATTCGGGTCCGAAAACACGATCCGGCAAACGAAGGCGGGACGCGAGGGAAAGTTTTTGACGGCCGGGCAATAGATTCAGGAGCCGATTCGTTGGGACTGCTGGCGCGGTGGTTTTGCCGTGTTCTTTTTGGAAAGGCCGACTCGGCCCGAAGACCGGTCGGCATGAATGTACCGAATCTCTTTTGAGTTCCTTTGGTGGGAGATACCAGGAATGAGCAAGACAATGAATCTGTTCGTGCCCGCTCTGTGCGTGTTCAGCGCAATCGGGCTTTCCGCCTGTGACAAGTCTGAAGTCTCCACGACTGCTCAGCAGGCAAGCACCACAGCCGCGGAAGTTCAAAGCGATCCGTCACCGACACTTGAACCGGCAGCCGCGGCGCCGACCAAGTCTGAACGCGCCGAAGCGGCTCCGCAACGGAAGGAAGCAGCCACCGAGGAGCGGCCGGCTCGCGCAACAGACCGTTCGGAGCGCGAAGCAGCAGCTCTCGCCGCTCGTGAAGCCAGAGCGCGAGAGGCGCGTGAGGCGCGCGACGCCAAGTTGGCCAGCGGGAACGATCGGACGAGGCGCGAGTCCGACGCGAAGTCACTGGCGTCCCGCGAGGCCAGCCGCAGGTCAGCGGCAGATATCGGCGCGGCCTCGGGCGTCGCACACCAGGAACCGGTCATCCTCGCAGAACCGGCGACAGTAGATATGGGCGACATGGCCACAGGTGAACGCCGTACAGGCGTGGTCAAGCTGACGAACACTTCAGATTCCGTCATTCGGATTCTCGATGCGCGGTCGTCATGCGGCTGCACCGTTGCGAACGTGCCCAAGAATTATGACATTCAGCCGGGTGAGACAATCGAGGCCGAGATCGCCTTGTCCGGCGGAGCCGTCCAGACGCGGACAACCAAATCAGTCAGCTTCGTCTTCGAGGATCACCCGAACGTCGCAGTTTCCGTAACCGGCAACGTCATCGCCTACGTGAGCTTTGAGCCACGCATCCTTGATCGCGAATCAAATCCGGATGGTCGAATCGTGATTCGCTCGCACGATGGAGTGCCGTTTAACATCACCGGCGTTGCTCCTGAGAACGTGGTGACGGAGGTGCCTGCAGGTGAAGCAACCGAACATGCCGTGGTTGTTGACTGGGAGCGATGGGATGAACTTCGTCAGCCGCGGCGGCTTGAAATATCTCTTGACCACCCGAAGACGCAGAAGGTAACGGCTTCGGTTCGAAGCGCAGCACACATTCGCCCTGTGTCAAGGGAGCGAGATTCGATCACCTCCCGAAAGCCTGCAGCTGCACCGCTCCATGAGCTTGCACAGCGCGGCGAGAGCGATGCACTTCTTGAGAAAATCAAAGGCGGCGCAGATGTCGACAGCGCTGATCCACGCAGCGGCACGTCACTGCTGGGTATTGCCGCCCGTCACGGCCACACCGACCTGATGAAAGCTCTCATCGAAGCGGGCGCGGACGTTGATTTCCCGGCAAGCAACAATGGCGTTACCCCGCTGATGAACGCTGCTCAATCGAAGAACGCCGAAGCCGTTCGCATCCTGATCGATGCGGGCGCCGATGTCAATGCTCGGGACACAACGCTGAGCAACTCCGCGCTCTGGTGGGCCGCTCTCAGCGGAACCGCCGAAACTGTCGAACTGCTTCTTGAAGCGGGTGCTGACGCCTCCATCGTGAACGGAACCGGATGGACACCGCTGCTCGCAGCTGCCGGGTTTGGTGAAGAGGGAGCTGTCAAATTGCTCCTCGAAGCGGGCGGCGATCCGAATCGGGCGTGCCAGATTCAGGGCGCAACGCCAGCAATGTACGCCGCCCAGACCGGCCGCGTCGATAACCTTAAATTGCTGCTCGAGCACGGCGTTGATCTTGAAGCGAAAGACAATCGCGGCCGGACTGTGTTGCTGTTTGCGGCGGACCATAGCGCCGCTGATGCAGCGGTCATCCAGGCACTGATTGACGCAGGCGCAGATGTTCGCGCCACTGATCCTCGCGGTATGTCGGCAATGGATTATGCCAAGGGCCGCTCGGATCAGCATGCGGCTGCGATCATCAAGTTGCTGCAACCTTACTTCACCGAGTAAGAAGCCCGAGCAACAGCTCGACCGGTATCACTCGAATCTCCCACCTGGTTACTGCATTCGGAAGTCACCCAGACTTCCGAATGCAGTGTTTTTGGAGAGGAGCGGTCAATATGAGCGCACAGCGACATGTATCGCGTGCATTGTTGCGACGCTCAGCGCTTTACCCTTTGGGCGCGCTGACGATGCGCGTCTGCGAGAATTGGCGATGTCCCGACTTGCCGCTGTGATAGCCGAACCCGCTGTGCTTGGCGCCGACCCAAGGTGAGCCGGCCGCCCCGCCGCATGATTTGTTGATGCCGACCATGCCCGCTTCGAGCTGCCGCGCTACTTCGCCGGCATGGCCCGCCTCGCCGAACACCACCGCGCCAAGGCCGAACGGCGTGTCGTTGGCGAGATCAGCCGCTTCCTCGTCGCTCCTGACGCGCATCACGCACGTCACTGGACCGAACGTCTCATCGCGCATGATCGGCACGTCGTGGGTCACGTCGGTGAGGATCGTCGGCATGAAGAAGTTGCCGTGATGACCCTCTCCGCCGAAGATAATCCGTGCGCCCTGTGCGATCGCTTCATCGACCTGCCGCACCACGTGATCATGCTGACGCTGATTGATCATCGGCCCGATCTTCACATCCGGCTGCGTGCCATCGCCGACCGTCAAGTCCTTCGTGAATCGAATGAACGCCTCTTCAAACTGATCGGCGATCGCTTCATCAACGTAGATGCGCTCGGTCGAGACGCACACTTGACCGGCATTGCGAAAGCTGTTGCGTGCTGCGAACTCCGCGGCTTTCTCGACATCAGCGTCGCGCAGCACGATGAGCGGATCCTTACCGCCCAGTTCCAGCACCAGCCGCTTGAGGCCGCGCCCAGCCGCTTCCATGATCTTCATCCCAGTCTCGCGCGAGCCGGTGAAGGCAACGAGATCAACATCGGCATCAACGAGCGCTCGGCCCTGCTGATCCGCGCCATGAATGATCTGAAGCACATCGGTTGGGAGCGACGCAATCAAGGATTCCGCATACGCCTGCGCAATGAGCGGCGTCTCTTCGGAGGGCTTGAGCACGACGGTGTTCCCTGCCACGAGCGCCGGAATCACCATCCAGTGCGGCATTGCAAGGGGGAAGTTCCACGGTGAAATGACTGCAGCCACTCCCAGCGGATCAAAGTGCATCACGGTTCGCGTGGCAGCATCCTCAAGCGTTTCCGGTTCAAGTGCAGCGGCAATGTCGTCCAGCGTTTCTTTCAGCGTTGAAGCGCAGCCCTTGATCTCGCCCGTCGCGTCGGGAAGCGGTTTGCCCATCTCGCGCGTCAGCAGCAGTGCCAGTTCATCAAGTTGCGACAGCAGCCGGTCCCCTGCGGGAAGAATTGCAGCCGCCCGTTCATCGAACGACATCCGTCGCCACTGCTTCTGCGCAGCCCGCGCCCGCGCGACGATCGCCGGAATCTCGCCCGGCGGTGTGATCGGCACCTTGCCGACGACCTCGCCGGTCGCAGGGTTGATTGACTTGAGCGTATCGGTTGAAGATTCGGCACGTGGCGCGGTGATGGTGCTCATGGGCTTTACTCCTTTGTCAGGTTGATCGTAGCAGACGCAGCCGCGCAGGTCATCGGCTTATGTCTGGCCGAGCCACGTCTCGCCTGCGGCCTGCTCTGCGTTCCTGAAGGCAGCGCGCACCTTATCCACGACGGAGTCCGGCAGCGGGCCTTCTTCCACTGCCTTGATGTTCGCCTGGGCATGCTCCATGCGTGTCGTGCCGATGATCGCAGTGTGAACGCCCTCTTGGGAAAGGACGAATCGCAGCGCGAACGATGGCCAGTCAAGGTCGATGCCGGCCGTTTGCGGTGTGATATTCATCGCAGTGAGACGCTCGGTGTAGGTGCGCGCGTAATCGGCGTACATGCCCGGCTGCTGCTGCAGCGGCTTCCACGCGGCGTTGGCGATCGGCCGCTTGGCCATGACTCCGACGTTGCGCTGGCGCGCGATCGGCAGGACATGATCGATGTTGCGCTGATCGCAGATGTTGATCGAGGTTTGCAGCACGCTGATGTCGGGGTGTGATGCGGCGAAGGCGGCGGCTTCGTTGTCGCCGGAGTACCCCGCAAAGCGGATCTTGCCCGCTTGCTTCGCTTCAACCAGCGCGCCAATCGCTTCTCCACGTTCCAGCACATCAAGTGGACATGAATGCAGCAGCATGACATCG
>CAZFZT010000034.1:0-6949 GCA_964523675.1 uncultured Isosphaeraceae bacterium | reverse complement strand
CACGATGCGATACGAATCGAGCGCCGCGGCGGGATCGATGATGTCAGTGCGCAGTCGCCGCAGCGATTGATCGATTGTGCGCATGATGAGGTCGTGCGACCAGTCGGCTCCTGAGAGATCCGGCAGTGCGTAACCGCACTTTGAAACGAGCACGAACTCATCGCGCCTGTGCGAGATGGCGATGCCGATGGCTTCCTCGGAGCCGCGATAGCCGGCGGCTGTGTCGATCAAGTTGAGGCCGTTATCGAGCAGCGCATTGAGCAACTCAGTCGTTTGCTCCTGCGGCGTCTCCAGATAGCCGACGGGCGCAGCCCCGAAGCCGAGCGGGCTTATGTGCAGGCCGGTCGCGCCAAACATGTTCTTTATCATGCGCTCATCGTAGCGCGTCGATGCGCCGCAAGAGGACGCGTCTAGCTGGCGCCATGTGCGCGCAGCAACTCGGCAAGTGGGTCGCGCGGGTTGCGATCGGTTGCTTCATCAAGACATGTGCGACCGTCATGATCCGTCGCACAAGCGTTCGCGCCATTATTGAGCAGGAACTGAAGAATCTCCTTGCGTCTTGGCCTGGCGGCCAGATGGTGATGGATGGGCGTGCGCCCGAGATCATCAACAGCATTGACGTCCGCGCCTGCTTCAAGCAGGGTCTTGAGGAGGTCCTTCTTCACGCCGACGGCGGCCAGGTGCAGTGGAGTTTCGCCATTCTTGTTGATTGCGTCGACCTTCGCGCCTGCTTCCAAGAGCACAGCCGCCATCTCAACATGGCCATGCTCCGCCGCAATGTGTAGCGGTGTTTGATTCTCGGCGTCTTTGGCATTGACATTGGCCTTGCATTCGAGGAGCAATTCCGCCACATCACAATCGCTGCGATGCTCCTGCGGTGCGGATTCGGAGGGACCGATGCACGCATGCAAAGGAGTTCTTTTCGTTTTGTCGAGTTTCTTGGGACTGGCGCCGTGATTGAGCAGCATTCTGGCGACGGAAACCTGATGGCGTCTTGCCGCCCAGTGCAGGGGGGTGCAGCCATCATCGTCTGCCACGTCAACTTTGCCAACCAGCGGAAGGAGATATTCGACCATTTCCTCCTGACCGTCACCAGCTGCGGTGTGCAACACGCTTTCACCACATTCGCCGCGAGCCGAGATATCCGCACCGGCATCCAGCAGCATTTTCGCAACGTGGAAATAGCCCTGCTCGGCAGCCCGGAAGAAACGTGCGGTACATTCGTTGATCGTCGTCAAACGGAGACCTCCAATGGACAGGGCGTGAAAGTCGCCCCGCCGGAGTGCGCGTGTTCAGAGGATCATAGGTGCGCCGCCTGTAGAATTCTTCCCACGTAGCAAAATACCTATATTTGCAGCGTTTTGGAGAGATTCTAAGAACCGCTATGTATCAAGCGGGCTCATGCGCTGCAAGAGGGTTCGACTCTCCTGAACGGCTTCTCGCGCTACTCCGCTGGCACGCATCGCCCTTGTGCCCAGCGACGCAGTGCTGCGATCCGTTCGGATGCCGTCACAGAGAGAGGCGGCGAGAGTCGCACCGCGTCGAGAAGTTTCACCGTTGTCAACTTGCGGCGCTTCGAAAATGCCTCATGGAGTGCAGAGATGATTGCCTGCTCTATCTCCGCACCACTATAGCCCTCGCTTTCGGCGGCGAGTTGCTCCAGATCGAAATCGTCCGGCTTGCGATGGCGCTTGGCGAGGTGGATCTCGAAGATCTTCGCTCGTGTCGCTTTGCTCGGAAGGTCAACGAAGAAGATTTCGTCGAAGCGTCCCTTGCGCAGCAGCTCAGGCGGAAGGGCATCGATATTGTTCGCCGTGGCGACGAGGAACACCGGTGCGGAATGTTCCTGCATCCACGTGAGCAGCGTGCCGAACATGCGCTGCGACAACCCGCCGTCATTGGAGTGCGTTGCTGCGGATGCGAACCCCTTCTCGATCTCATCGATCCAGAGGATGATCGGCGACATGAGTTCCGCCTGGTGCAGCGCCTCGCGCAAGCGGCGCTCGGATTCCCCGATGAACTTGTCGTAAAGCCCGCCAGGATCGAGCCGCAACAACGGCCGCTGCCAGGCGGTGGCGATCGCCTTTGCGGAAAGCGACTTTCCCGCGCCTTGCACACCGAGCAGCAGGACGCCACGCGGTGGGGTCAGGCCGAACTCCTCCGCGTCCTCAGACATGGCGTTCTTGCGCTGATCGAGCCAGTGCTTGAGGCGCGCAAGCCCTCCGATGGAATCGAGCGACACCGGCGCTTCGACATAATCGAGAATGCCGCCGTGCTGAAGCCGCTGGCGCTTGCTGGCGAGAACACGATTGATGTCTTCAGCCGTGAAACGTTGGTCTTCCATGACCGCGTCGTAGATAATCTGCTCTGCCTGATGACGCGTCAGGCCGCGCAGGTTGCGGATGATGGTCGCCAGCTCGCGGCGTCTGAGCGAGATTTCGATCTGCTGCGGCGATTTGCGGTTGGCGCGGTTGAGTGCTCGCCGGACGATCTGTTCGAGTTCCTTCTCATCCGGAAGAGATACCTCAATGCACGTCGCATCAGCCCGAATTGCCGGGGGCAGTTTCGAGCTATGGTCGAGCAGGATGAGCGTCGACTCCCGTTGACGAAAGCGCTGGATCAACTCGCGCAGCGCGCGAACCGTTCGCGCATCCTCAAGATGGTCGCAGATGTCGAGCATCACGCAGACCGCGCGGCCGTCAAGCTTGTGCGCGAAGTAATAGAGGGCGGCCGCGGGGTGATCCGTGTCCGGAATCGGCTTTGCGTTCTCCCAAATGCCGGCATAGATGCCGCGCACCGCCGACCACACCCACATCGGCTCACCGGTGCGCGCGACGGCGGCTGTAAGCAGTTCCAGCGCGTAATCCTCCTCGCTGGTCTCAATCGAAACGCAACAGTGGTGGGCGGTGATCAATTGCTCGATCTTCTTGAGATCAGTCGCAGATGCGGGCATACTGGCTCCTTCAGGCAGGAGATCAGGCATACGCCGGCTCGCGGCCGGGCTTCCACTTGATGTTGCACCCGATCGACGGCATCTGGCGATCACTCACCGGCTTGCCATTCAGCACCGCCTCAAGCGCGGATCGCAGATCCTTACCCGTCACCGGTACATCATTGCCCGGCCGACTGTCATCGAGTTGGCCACGATAGACAAGCCGCCGGCGTTGGTCGAAGACAAAGAAGTCGGGTGTGCAGGCAGCCCTGTAGGCCTTGGCAACCTCCTGCGATTCATCGAAAAGATAGGGAAACGTGTAGCCGGCGTCGGCGGCCTCCTCCCGCATTCTCTCGGGACTGTCGTCTGGATAGTTCTCAACGTCGTTGGAGTTGATGGCGACGATCGCTACGCCCCGCTTTTCAAACTCGCGCCCGATCGCAGCCAGCTCATGGCGTATGTGCTTCACGAAGGGGCAATGGTTGCAGATAAACATGACCAGCAGGGCGGACGCGTCGGCCAAGTCCTCAAGGCCCACCATGTTGCGATTCGTGTCCGGTAGGTAGAAGTCGGGTGCGGGTGAGCCGAGTGGAATCATCGTTGATGGTGTCTGTGCCATGGTGCGTCTCCTGCTGAAAGCCCGGCGATGTTTGATACATGGTAACGCTGCCAAACTGGGTAAAAAGAGAGCGTCTCCCTTGAAGGAAAGAAGTGCTCTTGCTGGTCCTGCGGAAGTGCATTGATCTTGACAATCGTGCCGCTTTCCCTCACAGTACGTCTTCCACAGGGAATCCAATCGCTCCCTACGGAAAGGATGGGGGATGGAGAAGGAGAAGAAGCGCCGCGCAAGCGGGCTTCTTCGTTTTTTTTCCAATGTTCCCATTCATTCAGCTGCACGAGAATCGGACACCCGCAGGTGTTCGGGGCTGCGGTTCAGACGTGAGGGAAACACCTCCTTCGGGTCTGCTCGCGCTGCCAATACGACGCCGAATCCCCTACACTTCGAGAATATGGTCTCCTCGTCGACACATACTCCTGCGCGACTGGTGCTAGCGGACGGAACGGTCTATCGTGGGTCCGCCTTTGGAGCAGTTGAGGCGAGCGCAGCAGGGGAGGTGGTGTTCAACACTGCGATGACCGGGTATCAGGAGGCGCTGACCGATCCTTCATATGCAGGGCAGATCCTGGTGATGACCGCGCCCATGATCGGCAACTACGGCGTGGCGCGTGAGGATGTCGAGAGCGATCGGCCGCAGGTCGCCGCCTTTGTTGTGCGGGAACTCTCACGGATGCGATCGAATTTTCGCTCCTACATGGAGCTTCCGCAATGGCTCGCGCAGCATGGCGTTCCCGGGATTCAGGGCGTGGATACCCGCGCCATTGTGCGGCGGCTTCGCACGGCCGGCGTTATGAACGGCCTCATCAGCGCCGATTCTTCGAAGTCTGACGCTGAGCTCATTGAACTAGCGCGAGCGATTCCATCGATGAGCGGGATGAACCTCGCTGCTCAAGTGTCCACGCGCGAGCAGGGGATGTGGCAGGATTTGCATGGCGATGCAGTTCAAGACGCACCGGCTGAGGGGCGACCCTTCCGAGTCGCAGCTCTTGATTGTGGCGGCAAGCACAACATCTACCGTCACCTTGCTCAGCGCGGCTGTGAGGTTGTCTTGCTCCCCCACAACGCGAGCATGGAGCAGATTCAGGAACTCAAACCCGATGGTCTCTTCATCTCCAATGGTCCGGGCGACCCCGCCGCTGTTGCCGAAACTGTGGCCACCTTGCGGCAGGCGGCCGGTGAAGTTCCGACCTTCGGCATCTGCCTCGGGCACCAGCTGCTCGCCCTTGCACTGGGGGCAAAGACCTACAAACTCAAGTTCGGGCATCGGGGCGCCAACCAGCCGGTACGCAACCTTCTGACCGGTGCGGTGGAGATCACAAGTCAGAATCATGGCTTTTGCGTCGATGAGCGTTCCCTGCGCGACGCGGGATGCGAGGTGACGCACCGCCATCTCAATGATGAGACGGTGGCTGGCTTTAGACATCTGTCGAAGCCGATTTTTGCGGTGCAGCATCATCCGGAAGCGTCGCCCGGGCCTCATGATGCGGGATACCTCTTCGATTGTTTCCTTGAAATGATGCGATCCGCGCGGCCGCTCGATGCGGATATGGTCCGGTCCGCAAGGGAGGGTCGGCTTCACTCGGCTGCGGTCACCGGCCCGTGACCGAGTGAAGCGGCTCCGCTGGGCAACTTGCCTCACTTGCGAAGATTTTCAGCCCGGAGTAGTCTGCTCGTTCGTCTCGTTGGAAGGGGTGCGGCGAGCCGCGCGAACCATGAGTGGTCCGGCTGTCGCACACCACCCAAGTTGAAGGAAACCAGAACCATATCAGCAACAGGCCGACGCCCGGCCGGCTCGCTTTGGGAGAGTTGAATGAAGGAGATTGCAGAACGTCGTCTTTGGTTGATTGCAGCGACCGCCCTCTTCAGCGTTGCGGTTGTTGCCTTCCCGTCCTCAGCGCCGGCAATGCAGGATGCCGATGATGACGAAACAGGTGCAGCAGCGCAGGACGACCGCAATGACACATTGCGGCTTCGCGGTGAAGCAGCGCTGGCTGAAGCGCGTGAACACGCAGCGGCGGGACGCTGGCGCTCTGCGGCCGACGCTTACAGCACTGCACTCAACGCCATGCCGGACAATGAAGAGGCAAGGCAAGGGCTCGAACAGGCACTCACGATGCTTGACCGCGGTTCAGGCATTCAGCAGATCGAGGCGGAGCGCGAGATTCAACGCCAGCGCGCCATTGCGGAGTTCCAGGCGGAAATGCAACAGGCGCGAGAAGCGCTGGCTCGGGAGGACTTCGGCCAGGCCGAGCAGAGTGTGATCACCGCGAGGATTCGCCTCGATCGCGCACGTGCCTTCCTGCGCGAGACTGAATATGTCACGATGGAGCAGGAGGCCAACCGCCTGCGCGATCAAATCGAAAGTGCACGAGAGACGTTTCGGCTCAGTGAAGCGCAGCAGCAACAGGCCGCTGCAGCCGCTGCGGAGCAGGCGCGTCAACGCCAGGCCTATGAGGAGCGCCAGCGCGAAATCGTTGAACTGATCAACCGTGTTCGCCAGCTTCAGATGGAGATGAAGTACGCGGAGGCGCTGCAGGTCATTGATGAGATCCTTTATCTTGATGAGCACAATCCCGCAGCCCTTCTTGCACGCGATGTGTTGCTGACGAACCAGCTCTACACCCGATACCGCGAGGTGCAGAGGCAGAAAGAGCAGGGCATCTCCGGCCTTCACCTGAACAACCAGATTGCCATGGTCCCGCCGCAGCCCAATTTCACCGGCCCGGGCATGAAGTCAACCACGGCCCTGATGAGCTATCCTGAGGAATGGGAACAGCTCAGCCAGATGCGTGTGTATGACGGCGGCTATCACGATACGCCGACGGATCGGCGTGTGTGGCAGCAGATGTCCAGCGCGACCATTCCGGTTGACTTCAACAACAACACGTTTGAAGAAATCGTCGGCTTCATGCAGCAGGTGACCGGCATTAACGTGTACGTTGATTGGCGCGCGCTTGAGCTGGTCGGCATCAATCGCGATGACCGGGTTACGCTGCGACTTTCGGAGTTGCCGGTGGATACGGCACTGGCTCGCGTCCTTGAGCAGTTCGGGGACCAACGCGATCGGCCGCATTTCGATGTACAGGACGGCACGTTGATCATCTCAAGCGATGAAGCGCTCCGCCGACGAACGGCCACCATCGTCTACGACATTCGTGACCTCCTCTTCGAGGTTCCGATTTTTGATAACGCGCCGGACTTTGACCTGAATCAGGCGCTGCAACAGGGCGGTGGTGGCGGCGGCGGAGGCGGTGGTCGAGGCGGTGGCGGCGGCGGTGGCGGTGGTGGCGGTGGTGGCGGCGGCGCTGCACCTGCCCCACTGCCTACCCCGACACCGAACCCCCCCCCCGCCGTGCGCGACACCACCCGCGTGACGGGTCCCGTCACCGACCGCGGCA
>CAZFZT010000033.1:0-35151 GCA_964523675.1 uncultured Isosphaeraceae bacterium | reverse complement strand
CTCGAAGTTGGCGCTCGAAACTCCGGCAATCAAGCCGATTCCCATCATGCACCAGATTCGCTTCGGATTCCAAAAGCGTGATGCTACAAGGCAGACGGACGTCAATATCCCGAACGATGCGAAGTTCCCAGCGATGACGAGACTCACTCCGAACGGACCGAACGAAGACATCGCATCCAACCAGTCGCGCCCCGCGTTTCCAAGCGCGACATCCCAATGCAACATGTCGAGTTCCTGCACACGGATGTATCGATTGCAAAGAATCAGGATCGGCAACGCACCGGCCAGAAGCGCCGGTACCAACGCGAGCCCTGCAAAATGCAGGACAAGCGATGGTTTGCCTAACTCGTTCTCGAATGTCCCAATTCGTGGCATCACGGTTCCATGATGAGCGAGAGCTCATCGCTTTCCTTCGTTGCTAACCAAGGGCTTCCCCATATGCCTGTGTATCGCGCCGGCCAGGGGCGGTCCATAACACTACTGTCTAGGCCGGCGCCGAAGGGCGGATCAGCATAAATGATCGCCACCAGTTCATACGCACCCGGCTCCAGATCGACTTCAAGGGGAATATCAAAGGAAAAATGCGCAGTCGCGGCCACGCGATGATCCCAGGCACCCACATCGGTCAGAATCCATTCCCCACCGTATTTGTCTCGCACCCTGACGGCAATCCTCGCTTGCTCAGGCAGTTGCCATGCAGAAGTCCGGGCAGTACCAATGAGCCGAAAAGATGCCGCGTTATCGAACTTCGCTCCGATGCTCTCGCGCACTTCAACGTCCAACCCGGCAACATCAACGAATGTCGTCAGAGTAAAGCCGGTCCATCGTAAACTCAGCGGTAGTGCAAATACAATATTGAGGCCCACCAGGAGCAGTGCAACACTGCAACGCAGGAAACCGATGCGATTCATACTTTCATTCCCCGGATGTGATGATGAGGGGGTCGCCACCATCACAAGGATTGGCCGAGGCGTTCAACTGCGTTCGGACGCCGTCGCACATAACGCGGCCCCGCGCTCGACAGTCGCTTCGCTGCGGATGACCAAAAATATTCGCCGTGGCGGTTGCAGTACAGTTTGTCCTAATGTGGCCACTTGTTTCGATCTTGAGCCATGCTTCACATGCATCCTCGGAGCAACTGGTACCGCCGGATTGCGAATCGTTTCCTTGACCGGGAGTGTGTAGCGGCACTTGCCGTCTAACCTCGGCCCAAATGATATCCTGATCACCACATGAACCCAGTAAATCAATCTTACCCGTCGCCTTGGCATCAACCGTAAAGGAATTGGTGCCTCCCGCGAAGGCAAGCACTCGGACATTCGCATGAGAACCTATACTTATAGAACAATTCTCACAGCAACCAACAAAACGTGCGATATACGCCCCTTGATTCCAACTTCCGCAGTCTGCATCAGCCGAACACGAACCGGGAGGGGCAGCATGGAGTGCATTAGCATCTCCGTTGCCGAAGACAGTCGTTGACATAGCCGTCACGGTAGATTCTCCGTCGGCACGGCACGTATCCGTTACAACCGGAGACATCTCGTCCACACATACTCTGTCGGGGTTGAGATTCCACCTCTGTTCAAAATTACAACCGGGTGGTTCCGGGACTGGAATATCGACGAGCTCACCACAAGGCATTTCTCTTCCCACCATAGTCAGAAGGACACCAGTCGGACTCGTGGGTACCTCGTTGAGAGTCCTGGCTCCCCAAGAATACTCCACACCGCCATCTACCACACCGACGCCGATCAGGTCGAGTATTGCGGGACACTCGGCCAGCGGTTGTTCTGGCACGTTGAGCGAGAATTTTAGTCGCAAATAGCAATCGGATGACTCAGCCTCAACTGGCCGAATCAATTCATTGTGCAGCCACCGCCCATCATCCGCAAAGAGAATCATTCTGATACTTGACATCTCGGCCGGCTCAAACAACTCGGTTGAAAGCAATACGCTCGCACTGAATGACTCCACGTCACCATTGCCAGTTACGGCGCACGCAGTTGCCTCGACAACAGCAGCCGCGGCATAAATCGGCCGATCACGAATCTCAAAAATCTTGGATTGAACCGACCTGTTGCCCGACGCGTCTCGGACAACGATCATCAAGGTATGCAATCCGATGTCACTGATTGGATCGCCTGAGACGTAGGACTCTCCGTTCAGAAACAATTCTTCGTAAGTCGGTTCCGGGTCGCATGGATCGGAAGCGTCCACAACGGCAGATACAGTTACGGGCGCGATGTAATACGGGAGTCCACAATGGCTATACTGCACCTCTTGGTTGGCGCTGATCTGGACTGAAAGCACGGGAGGATGAACATCAACCAGCGTTACCGGCAGCCGCGCCAGGTACTCATCCTCACCATCGCAGGTGTAGCGGAGTTGCACCTCGAAGGTCTGCTCACACGTGCGCTTGACGCCGGCTGCGGGGGTGTGCGCGAAGACCCAGCACTCCTGCTCGCCGCGCCGAACGGTGCGATCAAGAAATGACGGCACTTCGTACTCGCCGTTCTCGTCGAGAATTTCCCACATCTCAGAGGGGATTTCTTCGGTGCGGTACGACTCGCCGTATGCGTCCTCACCGTCGGGACGAACGTACTCATGGTCGTCAAGCGCTCCAGCCACCGCCGCGCTCATGCTAAAGAGAGAGAGAGAGAGAGAGAGAAGAATTGTTGAACGCATCATCATCACAGCGCCCTTTCCATTTGAAGGATGATGTCGCAGCGGCCCGGCGGAATGTCCGGAGGGTCCCACGGCTTTCCCGCAACATACCGAACTGAGCCGATCGATGCAAGCCCGCTTTCAAACGATCCCGCCCAAATAGGGATTCCGCCCTGCGAACATTCTGCAAACGAAATGCTGCCCCTTCGCAGCGGCGCATACACTCATACGATGACCACGTGGACGCCGATGACCGATTTCGTCATCTCCCTGCCGGACAAGCCCGGCGCGGTGGCGACGCTTGCTGCGCGGTTCCGCCAGGCGGATATCAGTCTCGTCGGCCTGTGGGGCCTGGGCAACGAATCGGACAGCGGGCTCGGCCGCGTTCACTGCATTCCCGAAAGCGCGGAGCAGTTCCGCAACTTCGCTGCCTCAGCCGAACTTGCCATCGAGGAATCGCAGACGTTTTTTCTTTCCGGAAGAGCGGGCAGCGCCTCGCTGGTTGAAACCCTGGAGAAGATCGCAGCGGCCGGTATCAACCTGCGCGCCATCCAAGGCGTTCGCCGCAGCGAGGAGTTTGGCTGCTTCCTCTGGGCAGCTGAGCAGGACTGGCCCGCACTGATGAGACTGCTCAATGCCGAAACCGCCTAAGAACAGCTTACAAAAAGAGATTCAACACGGAGGGCCACGGAGGAGCGCAAGAGATGAGAAATGAATACGGCCGAACAACGCACCGGCAACTCACCCTTCATCCTTGACCAGAATAAGTCCTTCTCCGTGCCCCCGCTGTGTTTCAAACTGATCGGTGCTCTAACGCAACGAACCACACCATGCGCGCTGCAACTCGTCACACCATCACCGTCTTCCTGATTCTCCTAGCCGGCCTGATCGTGCTTCGACTCACGCTCGGCCGGCCGGCACCCGTGCCCGATGCATTCGTTGATGCCCTGCCGCTGGCCAGCGCGCTCGAGCGCGCTGAAGAAATCGACAAGCCGGTCCTCGTGCTCGCCACCGCCGACTGGTGCATGCCATGTCAGCAGCTCAAGCGCAGCGCGCTGCGCGATGAGCGCGTCGTCAGTGCGATTCTCGACAAGACCGTCCCCGTGTACCTGGATGTCACGAACACTCAGAGCGAAGCGGTGCAGCGCGATGTCACTGCACTGAGCATCCACGACATCCCAGCCATGATCCTGCTCGAAGATGGCAAGGAAATCGCACGGCTGGAAGGCGACCGCACAGCTGTCGAACTCCTCAGCTGGCTCGGCTCCAACTAAGAGCGCCTGACAGGTTGAAATACGGGGGGCCACAGAGGGCCACGGAGAAGGGCTTTTGGTGAGCCGTTCTCAGCACAAGCGAAAGACGTGCGGCAGCAGAGCGACCTCCATCGCCCCCACCGCGGATTCGCTGCGGCTCACTTCGTGCCCTCGTGCCTTCATCCCTCTGTGATACCATTCCCACATGCCACTGACGCGAGATGAGATTGCGAAGCGGGCCGCGCGCGAACTGCGCGATGGCATGTACGTCAACCTCGGCATCGGCATGCCCACGCTGGTTGCGAACCACATTCCCCCCGGCATGACGGTGTGGCTGCAATCAGAGAACGGCCTGCTCGGCATGGGCCGCTTCCCGTATGAAGAGGAAGTCGATCCCGATTTGATCAACGCGGGCAAGCAGACCGTGACGGCTGTTCCGGGCGCGAGTTACTTCTCATCCGCAGATTCCTTCGGCATGATCCGCGGCGGCCACATTGATCTTGCCATCCTCGGCGCGATGGAAATCTCACAGGAAGGCGACATCGCCAACTGGATGATTCCGGGGAAACTGGTGAAAGGGATGGGCGGCGCGATGGATCTTGTGGCCGGCGTGAAGAAGGTCGTCGTGATGATGGAGCACACGAACAAGAAAGGCGAGCCGAAGATCATCCCCCAGTGCACGCTCCCGCTGACGGGGCTGCGATGTATTGACATGGTGATGACGGACCTGTGCGTCTTGAAGATGAATCAAGCCCCCGGAAAAGAGCGCCGCTTCGAGCTCATCGAACTTGCACCCGGCGTCACCGTCGATGAAGTGCTCGCAAAGACGACTGCCGAGATCACCGTGGCAGAGAATGTCGCGGGCGTGGGGGTGTAATCAAACGGTGGCACGGGCGTCTCGCCCGTGTGGTGGTCATTTCAACGTAAGTTCTTGAACGGAAGATAGTTTCATCATGCCGCTATTCGAAATGACCAATGACAATTTCCGCTCTATCGCTGAGGCATCGTTCGCTGACCTGAAGGTACGTGAGCGTACAGATATTCAGCGGTTGCTGCGCACGCAGATTGATGTGCTCGGCGACGACTTATACGTCATCGCCGAGGAGTTCGGTGAGTGGGAGGACAGTCGCCGCAGGATCGACCTGTTGGCGATGGATAGCGATGCCAACCTCGTCGTCGTTGAATTGAAGCGGACCGTCGACGGCGGACACATGGAGTTGCAGGCAATTCGTTATGCGAGCATGGTCTCCGCTATGACTTTCGAACAGGCCGCCAAGATTCACAAGGAGTTTCTTACCCGGATCGGAGTGCCGGCCGCCCAGGCCGAGCGACGCATGCTGGAGTTCCTAGGTTGGGACGAGGTTGACGAAGAGAACTTCGCCACGGACGTACGCGTGATGTTAGTGTCCGAGGATTTTGGGAAGGAACTCACGACTGCGGTACTCTGGCTGCGAGATCGTGATGTCGACATTCGATGCGTTAGACTGCGCCCGTACCAGGATGGCGATAGGCGGTTGATCGATGTTCAACAGGTCATCCCGCTGCCGGAGGCACATGAATATCAGATTCAACTTCGTGAGAAGGAGCAGGTAGGCCGTAAGAAACGAGCGGAACGATACGACGAGCGCCTGCGGTTCTGGCAGGGCCTGGTGAAAGTCGCTCGTGACCAGAGGACGCGACACGCCAACATTAAACCCGGCAGCTATCACTGGCTCGGGGCAAGCGCCGGCATCCGAGGACTCAACTTCAATTATGTCATCATCCAAAAAAGTGGCGCTGTAGAGCTCTACATCGATCGAGGAGTTGCCGAGGAGAACAAGCGCATCTTCGACCACGTTCTTTCTCATAAGGATGAAGTCGAGCGAGCATTCGGCGCGCCACTTTCGTGGGAGCGACTCGATGACAAACGTGCTTGCCGAATCAAGTGTCCAATCGCGTTGGGCGGTTACCGGAGCGCAGAGTCGCAATGGCCCACCATCCAGAGTGAGATGGTAGGAGCTATGAGCAGGCTCGAGACGGCACTGCAGCCGGTACTGAATGAATTGGGATTGTGATAGTGCGGCATCTAAGCGAGCTACGCTATGCAAATTACCCGCCAGAACGTCGCTGAGCAGTTGGCCGATTACCTGCGGCGAGAGCTGTCGCTGGAGGCGCTCGTGGACTGGGCGGAGCAGCAGGTGATGGAGGGCGAGTTTGAATCGTCTGCGGTGCGCGATGCCGTGGCTCGGCTGGGCGTCGCCGATGTGCGCGCCTTCGGCCTAACTTGGGAAAACTGTCGTCAAATCCTCAACGAACTCGGCTACGATGCGAACGTGCAGATCAAGGCAGCGTGATTGCAGGTCAACAGTAGAGAGGTCCAACCAGTGATTATCTGGAACGGCTGGGGTGTTCTCGGTCTCATCGTCGGTTTCGCCAGCATGCTGCTGATGCAGATCGGCGTTAATACAGCAATGCAGGATGGACAGTACTACCAGTCCACCGGTTGGCCCAAGTGTGCCGCCTTTGTCATTGCAGCGATCATCGTCTGGCCGCTCGGTCGTGCGTTCAATCGAAAGCGCATTGATCGCAGACTCGTCGATCCGGAGACTGGCGAAGACGTGGTGTTGAAGTCCGGCGGCGGACACTCGCTCTTCTTCACCCCGATGGAATATTGGGCGATCATCTATGTGGGAATCGGTGTTGTTCTGCTGTTCGTATAGGCATCGCAGGACGTCACCGGAGCTGGGAAAACGCGCACGGAGGTCGCTGAACATTGCACCGGGCCGCCGCCCTTCGCTCGGCGCTACCCTCCGTCGCCGTTGATGCGCTGCGTGCCCGTGTCGATCCAGCCCATCGCGTCTTCGCCGATCGCAGGCGTGAGTCGTCGAACGTGCGCTGCGAGCGCTCCCGCATGGTGCTGAATGTGGCGGATGTTGTAGATGTGCATTTCCGCGCGGCTGAGCCGCCGGTTGAAGCCACTTGCAGCGGAGAGATCCGCTTCGTTCTCGTTCGGAATGACCGCGCGTGCTTTGGCGATGCAGAACGCAGCGTACTCAAGCGTGCGCGGTTGGGTGAGCCCCGGCGGCAGCTTGCCTTTCGGGAAGGGCTCGCCGAACGGCAGGCCGCGACCCTCGAGGAGAAGCTCATGCGACTCGACCTCCGCTTCGCTTCTGCTCAGATACATGTCCGTGCAATACAAGGTGTGAAAGGCCACGAAGCGCGTCGTCCAGCGCACGAGACGCGTCTCCCAGTGCTCAGCCGGGCAGGCAACGATGGTGTCGCGGAGCATCGAAAGAGCGGCTTCGTACTGACCGAGCAACAAGGTGGTGACGAGTTTCTGCATGTTTGATCTCCTGCGCGGTGGGTTGCCGAATCAATGTCATGTTACCATTGGATGTCTTTCATGGACCTCATACCATGATTTGAAGGTATCGTCGGGCCGGCATCAGCAGCGTACAACAATGCTTATGGAGAGCGTCAACACCATACATCACTGCATCGGCTGCGGGGCTGCGGTGCCCGACGTTGACGGGCCGGTGCATGCTTATATTGGCGCTTCGCCCGGCTGCTGGAGCGTGTATTGCGATGTGCTGGGCAGGGAATATGGCGAGATGCGCAACCCGCCGTGGCACCGGATGACGGTTGATGCATATGCGGCTGAGCATCCCGGAACGCCGTCGCGGCGGTCCATTCAGTCGGTGGCGGTGCATCTGATCGCGCTGCATCTGCTGCTTGATGAACATCGTGAGCCGCGCTATGTCACAAAGCGGCTTGGCCCGGCGGTTGCGAGCGCGCAGAAGTTTCACTGGCTTGAGCCGCCTTGCTTCGATGGCGCCATGACGGTGCTTGATGTTGCTGCGACGAGTGGTGAGCGCGCTCACGAGCAGGCGGTACGCGCCTGGGCCGCGGATGTGTGGCGGGCGTGGGGCGCGCATCATGCGGTTGTACGAGCATGGGCAGCCGGGCTGGGGTGAGTGTTGCACGGCCGGGAGCGGCGTGAAAAAAATGTCGACGCAGGGCCGGTTTTTGCGCGCAGAAGGAAGGGAGCCGTCCTGTATAGTTTGCCAGGCGGGCTCAGCCACGGCGCGGGCAGGTATGGCTGATCGTCTGCTCATCGTTGCACAGTGTGTGCATGAGGCCTTACCAACAACACCTGCTCGGCAGTCGAGCGACTTTGATCAAGGAGAGATGATGGTTCGGAAGACGTGTGTTCGATGTGCGGTTGCGGCGGCGGCGATTGTTCTCATGGTGGTCGCCGGCTTGGCCAGCGGAGGGGAACCTTGCCGAGGCGAGTGCGGTCCTGACTCCGAGGTCGAACTCGTGAGTGGCGGCAGCATTGTGCATGTGCAGGTTGGCGGGTGTGAAGGGTCGGACTGCGTGCCGTGGAATCCCACGGCGCATGTTGACAAGAACATCATTACGGTGCGACTGTGTCAAGGCGCATGTTCGTGCGGCGCAACGGTACCGGCTGGTGCGAGCAGGTTTCGACGGAGGTGCTGCCGCCGGGCGAGTATCAGGTGGTGATGGAGGTGTACAGCCAGCAGTGTTTTCCGCAGCTTCCGTGTGAGCAGGCGCATGTGTTGGTGCGCTCAGAGGATCACGGCACCGTAACGATTCCCGGGCCGCCGCCGGTTGGCGATCTTGACGGCGACGGTTCGGTCGGCGTGAGCGATCTGCTGATCGTGCTTGGCGCGTGGGGGCCGTGCCGGGCTGATTGCGCTGCTGACCTTGATGAGAGCGGCGATGTCGGCGTGCCTGATCTGCTGCTGCTGCTCTCGAACTGGGGTTGATGCGGAAGCTTTCGCGCTTGAAGCGCATGCTGCTGATCCCGAGGCGTACTGCGCGTGCGCCTCGGGGTCGGGATGCGCTCAGGACTCGACGACGGCGCCATTCGCCGCTGCGAACGCCTCGGCGAGTTCCTTTGTCTTGAACTCGATGTGCAGCTGCTTCTCTTTCGCGGTGATGTCGATGGGCCAGCCGAAGGCGAGGCCGAGGATGATCGCGATGATGATCGAGCCGAGGACGGCTGCAATGTGAATGATGTACGCAGCGGCCGGCGCGATGGGGTGGAGCCACCTGGCGAGCGCGATGCCGCTGAGCAGAAGCGTCACGAGAACAAGCGGCGGAACGATGCGGCGCAGCCAGGTTCTGCGCACGCACCGGCGATGGCAGTCGAAGCATACGGGCACGTGAAAGGTGCGGCGATTCCAGAACGCCTCGATGCCGATTGCGATCGAAAGCGTGCCGATGCGCGGCACCGAAACGGGAATCGTCGTGTCACTCGGCTCGCGGCTGCAGACGTGGCATTGCAGCGGCCAGTCGATTTCTGCATCCCATGGCAGGACGACGATGTGCTGCTCGAGGGAATCGGCAAGGCCGAGCAGACGATCGTAGAGCCACCATCCGAATGATTCGATTCGCTTTTGCGATTGAGACACGCGAGAACTATAAACGCTAGAGAGATGAATCTGAACGGAAGGTATGCTTTGCACATGCGTCGCTTCAGCTTTTGTGCGTGTGCATTCGCAGCCGCATTGATTCTCCCGGGCGGCTCTGCTGCGGCTGGACAGGATGTCGCCAATGTTCACGCTGCCAGCGCCTTTGAGGAGTTGGTTGAGGTCATTGAGAGCGCTCATGCGTACGCGGCGCTGCGCAAGGTGGATTTGCGCCAGCGCGCGAGTGAAGCTGTCGCGCGGCTGGGCGATGAACCGTCGCGCGAGGAACTCATCATCGAAATGCACCGGCTGGTGTGCGCACTGGGGGATGGTCATGCGGAGATTGATGAGTTCCTTGATGCGCTGCCGCGCGGCTTCCTGCCACTCCTTCTTGCGCGATCTGAAGGCGGCATCGTGGCGTTTGCATCGGATCGGTCCGCGCTGCTCGATCCAGCGCGGCCATATGTGATGTCGATCGATCGACAGCCGGTCGCGCAGTGGCTCGATGCGGTGAAGCCGTTCGTGCCAGCCGGCTCGCCGCAGCTCGTCCAGGAGCGATCGCTGCGCCTCCTGCGGTGGATCAACTTTGCGCGTAAGCAGATGAATCTGCCCATGAAGGATGAGCTATGGATTGAGCTGGCTGATGAGTCGGGCGAGGACCGCGCGTTCATGCGGCTGAAGGTCGCTGATCGCCGCCCGATTTATGGCGAGTGGCCGCGAACGCAAACGCGGATGATTGATGATTCGATTGCGTATGTTCGGGCGGCGCAGATGCGGCATGATGAGGATGATCTGGCTGAGCTGCGGCTGTTTCTCAATGACGCAGCAGCGCGGCCGGGGCTGCGCGGCGTTGTGATCGACATACGCGGCAATGGCGGCGGATCGCGCGATGCGCTGCGCGCGTTGCTGCCGCACTTCATGAAACCCGGCGGCGAGGAGGCGATCGTGATCAACGCAGCGCGGTACCGCTTGCAGCCGGGCGATGAGCCGGCCCGGGATGATGGCTACCTTGCCAACCGCGGCCTGTATCCCCTGACATGGCGCGGGTGGAGTGATGCGGAGCGGCTTGCGATCGAGGAGTTCGCGATGAGCTTTATGCCGAGATGGACAGTTCCAGATGAGGGATTCAGCGACTGGCATTACTGCGTCATCAGTCGCACGCGCGATGGCAATGATGCTGCGTACATCGATCGGCCGGTTGTCGTGTTGATCGATGAAGTGTGCTTCAGCGCGGCTGATATCTTCGCAGGCGCGTTTCAGCTTTTGCCTAACGTGACATTGATTGGCATGCCTACAGCGGGCGGCAGCGCGAGAGCGCAGTCGCACCGTTTGCAACGCACAGGCGCGCGGGTGCGGCTGGCGACGATGGCTTCATATCAGGCAAATGGCGAGTTATACGATGGCAACGGCATTTCGCCTGACATCTTCATTGAAGCTGCGCCGACGTTTCATGTTGGTGGTGAAGACCGCGTTCTCGACCGCGCGATCGAATTCATCTCTAGTGAGCCCGCCCTGCCATAAGAGTTTCTACTGCCGCTCGACGAGTTCATCAATGGTGTAGGAGGAACCGCATTCCGGGCACCGGGTTTCTCGGAGCCCCTGCAATGAGTAATCACAGTTCGGGCAGCGCACATCGACTTTGCCTGCGGCCGAGATCGCGAGAAAACGTTTGTCGAATTGCCATGCTGCAGGAAGCCAGATGAGCAGCGCTGCACCGGCGGCCAGGAGGATGACGGCTGTCGCTGCGAACTCATCGCCGCGCACTGGCAGCCAGTCGATGACCAACACCGACAGAGCGGCAATCGCGCCTATGAGAAGCATCCCGCCAATGCGGAGTACGAACGACCAGCCGATTCCCTTCCGCACGGCGCTCGCCGCCATGGGCGTCAGCAGCCAGATGAGAAACACGACCCACGCCAGTGCGGCCACAGTGACGCACAGAATCGCCTCTTCATCGCGCAGGCCAAAGAATCGCCCAGTGTGCGGCGTGATGAAGTTCTCGAGCAACGCTGCAGCGCCGAACCCGCCGCCGATCGCGAGCAGGGCAGACCCAAGTGTCAGCAGCGCGCTGAGCATGGGCCTTGGCGCCCTGGCGCGGCGAACTTGAGAGATTGCGGATCGCAGGGTGCAATGTTCCATGTGGCGTGGCTCGGACTTGCGAAGCATACAGTGCGGGATGCGGCTGCAAAGCAGCTGATGCGTGGCCCCTGGTTCTTCGGCGACGGCTGCGTTCATTTGCATCGGCAATGTGCTCCAGTCAGCCACAAAACGCCGGGCGCAGCGTACACTTTGCCTCATGCGATTGACGCCCTACGGCCGGCGCGAGTGGATGACGATCTCGGTCCTGGCGATCGCTGCAGCCGGTGCGCTGGCGTGGCTGGGGTGGACTTGGGCGATTGTGCTCGTCGCGATCATTTGGCTTGCGCTGGCTGCGTTCTTTCGAGATCCCACACGGCACATTCCAGACAATCTCGCGCCCGGCGACATGCTCAGCCCGGCTGATGGCCGCATCAGCAAGATCTTTCGCGTCGATCATCACGAAGCGACGGGCGGGCCGGCGCAGGTGATTCGCATCTTTCTTTCGGTGCTTGATGTGCATGTGAACCGTTCGCCGTTTGATGGCGAGGTGGTCGCGCTCAATCACAAGCCCGGTCGGTATCTTGATGCGAGGTCGGAAAAATCAGCTGAACTTAATGAGTCGAATCTGATTACGATCAGGATTTCGCACAGGAGAGAGGTCCGCGCCACCGCTGATGCGGACGGGCAGGATGCCCGAGTCACCGACATTGACGAAACCATCGGCGTGCGGCAGGTTTCCGGGGCGATTGCGCGGCGAATCGTGTGCCCTCTCAAAATCGGCGATCGCCTCACGCGCGGTGAGCGCTTCGGTATGATCAAGTTTGGATCCACAACGGAACTCATCCTACCGCGGCCGGACGACGTCACGGTTCATGTGAACGTTGGCGACACCGTGAGAGGCGGCTTGACGGTGCTGGCAACACTGCGGCCGGCCGGCGAAAATATGAGTTCCGCACCCTCCCACGCGCGATAGCGAGTCGGATCCATCCGCGAGCTTCCGCCACACGGCTACTGCCGAAGCGAATTTTTCGCATCCAGGTTCATCAGTGTTCATCTGCGATTGACTGCGCTGCATCGCATCGTTTGCCGCGTGTTGCTCTGCTGCGGTACCATCTGATGCAGCACGATGAGCGAATTGTTCAAAATCGACCTGCACACGCACATTCTGCCCGAGCGTTGGCCGGACCTGCGCGAGCGGTATGGGTACGGCGGTTGGGTGCGGCTTGAGCATCACGACGACACGGCATCCGGATCGTGCGGCTGCGCTCAGATGTGGATTGATGATCAATTCTTCCGCGAGGTGCAATCCAACTGCTGGGATCCCCAAACCCGCATCAGTGAATGCGATGAAGTCGGCGTGCATGTGCAAGTGCTTTCAACCGTGCCGGTGATGTTCGGCTACTGGGCCCAGCCGCGCGATACGCACGACCTCTCACAACTGCTCAACGATCATCTCGCAGGCGTCGTTGCGGATTATCCGGATCGGTTCATCGGACTCGGCACGATTCCGCTTCAGGATCCAGCTCTTGCGATTCGTGAGTTGGAGCGATGTGTGAAGGAACTGAAGTTTCCAGGGGTGCAGATCGGCTCGCATGTCAACGGCTCAAATCTTGATGATGAACGCATCTTCGAGATCTTCGAAGCGGCGCAGGAACTCGGCGCAGCGATCTTCGTTCATCCGTGGGAGATGATGGCGAAGGATCGCATGAACAAGTACTGGCTGTCATGGCTTGTCGGCATGCCGGCTGAGACTTCGCTTGCGATCTGCTCGATGATCTTCGGCGGTGTGTTCGAGAAACTGCCGCGACTGCGCGTGGCGTTTGCGCATGGCGGCGGCGCGTTCCCCGGAACGCTGGGGCGCATCGAACACGGCTTTCGCGTGCGGCCGGACCTCTGCGCCATCGACACCTGCATCAATCCGCGCGGGTGTTTGCACCGCCTCTATTTCGACTCGCTCGTGCATGACCCGGATGCACTGCGCTATCTGATCCAGCTTGTTGGTGAGAACCGCATCGCGCTCGGCTCGGATTACCCCTTCCCGCTGGGAGAACACAAGCCGGGCGCGATGATCGAAGACATGAATGATCTGTCGCACGAAACAAAGCAGCGGCTCCTTGCCGGGACAGCACTTGAATTTCTCAACAGAAGCGAAAGTGATCTGCGCATCCAAACCGGTTTGCCGGCAAGCGCGCCATGATTCTTTTCTTCCGCACATGGCCACGAGCAGACTGCGCATCGTTCAGGTATGGTGTCACATATGTCATCGAAGCCCGTTGACATCATCGGCGTCGTCCAGCGCTACTGGGGCTTTGATCGACTGCGGCCGCTCCAGCAGGAGGCGATCGAGGCCGGCATCGAACAGCGTGATTCACTTGTGGTCATGCCGACGGGCGGAGGGAAATCGCTGTGCTACCAGGTGCCGCCGGTGCTTGCCGGTCGCACTGACATCGTCGTCTCGCCGCTTATCTCGCTGATGAAGGATCAGGTGGATGGCCTGCGGCAGAACGGCTATCCAGCAGCCGCGTTTCACAGTGGGCTCTCCGCGACCGAGCGTTCCGACGCGCAGCGGCAACTTGCGGCCGGTGAATTGCGCCTCATCTTCGTCGCGCCAGAGCGCTTGTTGTCATCTGCCTTTCTCAGTCTGATTCGTCATGCCAACGTGCGCGCGTTCGCCATCGATGAAGCGCACTGCATCAGCCAGTGGGGGCATGACTTTCGTCCGGAGTATCGCCAACTCGCCACCTTGAAGGATCGCTTCCCGCACGCAAGCGTTCACGCCTACACCGCGACGGCAACGCCGCGCGTGCGCGATGACATCGTGCAACAACTGCGCTTGCGCGATCCCAACGTACTGGTCGGCACATTCGATCGCCCGAACCTCATCTACCGGATTCTGCCGCGCGTTGATTTATACGGCCAGTTGGTGGAGGTTATCAGGCGTCACGAGCGCGAAGCGGTCATCGTGTACTGCATCAGTCGCAGGGACACGGAAGGTGTCGCATCATTTCTGAATTCGTGCGGCATCAACGCTGCGCATTATCACGCGGGCATGGAAGCGAACGATCGGCGGCTTGTGCAGGAGCGCTTCGCCGAGGAAAAACTCGATGTGGTTGTCGCAACCGTCGCCTTCGGCATGGGGATCGATCGCAGCAACGTTCGCTGCGTCGTTCATGCAGCAATGCCCAAGACCATCGAGGCCTATCAACAGGAGACCGGCAGAGCGGGGCGCGATGGGCTTGAAGCCGAGTGCGTCATGCTGTACTCGGCTGCGGATGTGATCAAGTGGGAACGGCTGATTGAACTCAGCGCGGAGAAAGCGCCCGAGCCGGAGCCGGTGATTGGGGCGAACAAGGAACTGCTCGCGCACATGCAGCGACTGGCGACATCCACGCGCTGCCGCCATGCCGCCCTCTCAGAATATTTCGGCCAACGTCTTGAAAACGCGCAGACGGGTGGTTGCGGGGCATGCGACATCTGCCTCAACGAGGTTGAGGGACTTGACGATGGCACGGTCCTTGCGCAGAAGATTCTCTCATGCGTCGCGCGCGTCGATCAGCGCTTCGGCGTGGGACACGTCGTCGATGTGCTGCTTGGCGGCAACACCGAGATGATCCGCAGGTGCGGCCATGATGCGCTCTCAACGTATGGGCTGCTGCGCGACATGCAGAAGAAGCCGCTGATGAACCTCGTGTATCAACTCATCGATCAGGATCTGCTCAGCCGCACGCCGGGCGATCGGCCCACGCTGTTCCTGAACGAGAACTCGATGGCGGTGCTGCGCGGCGAGCGCGATGTTCGGCTGATTCAACCCAAGGAGAAAATCAAGAAAGTCAGCCGAGAAGAAGCGTCATGGGAGGGCGTCGATCGCGGCCTGTTCGAGCATCTGCGCGCGGTGCGCATGGACCTGGCTGAAGAGCGCGGCGTGCCGCCGTTTGTGATCTTCGGCGACTCGGTCCTGCGCGACCTTGCGCGATACCGACCAAGCACACGGGTCAACCTTGCGCGAATCCACGGCATCGGTGAGAAGAAACTTGAAGATCTCGGCCCCGTCTTTCTTGAAGCGATCGAGACATATTGCAGAGAACACAACCTGGAGGTGAATGGAAGCGCATCGTCCACCCGCGCAGCCGCCCCTCAGCCGGAGGTGAAGCTCACGAGTTCACCCGCTCGCTTTCGAGCGTTTGAGTTGTTCCGTGAGGGCCGGGCCATTGAGGAGGTAGCCAAAGAAATCGAACGTGCGGTGAGCACCGTTGCCGGGTATCTCACGGAGTTCATCTTCGTGGAAGAGCCGGACTCCATCGAACCGTGGGTTGACGTGGCAACGCAGCGGCGGATTCAGGACGCGATTGCGCACGTCGGCGATCCCGGCCGGGGCAGCGTCAAGCCGATCTTCGAGCATCTCGGCGAGCAGGTTCCGTATGAGCAGATTCGCGCGACCGTATTGCACCTGCGCGCCAAAGGCGCCCTTCAATCGAGGTAGAGCAGGTCAGTTCAATCGTATCGGCGAGGGGCGTGCGGACGTTCCGTCCATCACTGTTCTTACAGGCGTAACGCCGGCGATCCCCGCTGCTCGGCTGCGCATGCTCATTGTCCCAGCATGGCGCGGCGGAGGATGATGTGATTATGAATGGCGCCATGCGGCCCCTCAACAAGCTCGATGACAATCACGCCTGATTCAACCGGAACATGGATCGAAGCGACGGGATCGGCTCCGGTGATGCGCTGCCGGAACAACTCGCGTTCGCCGTCGCTCACGATCAACTCGAAATCGCCATAGTGTCGCGAGACCTCGGGCAGGACTGCTTCGGCTGCGAAACGGACGGTGCCGTCAGGAACTTCATAGTTCACCCGAATGGGGCCGCGCAGTTCGATCGGCGCAAGGCCGAGCAGCGCGTCCTCCTCAAGGACCACGGGTTTTGGAATGGTGTAGCGTGACGCTGGGCCGGTAACCTCTGATGGATCAAGCGCAGCCAGCGGCGTCATGCGCGAAGGCGCAAGGAGCACTCCAGCAAGATGACGCACATCGAGGCGAGTGCCGGTGGATGAATGGTCGCCGCCGATGATTCGCGTCATGCCGCCGCCGTCAATCTCAATCGCCCGCACATCCATGATCGTGCCATCAGCCAGCCAGGCACGAGGCCGTTTCGCTGAGCTGCGCGGCGGTGTCATCAAGCGCACGGCTGCGATCCGTTCAAGTGGAAGTTCGATCGTGCGTTCACCTTCATCAACCTCAAGGACCAGATTCTCCCCAATCCGCGCGATGAAGCCGCTCAGCACATCGCCATTCGTGAGGTACACGGCATCTTCCCGCAGTTGGTCATCACGTTCGAGGGCAACCACGTCCACCCGGCCCCCCGCATCGAGCGGACGCAGGTTGATCGACCTGATTTCCTCGAAAGGAACAGCAAGCCGGCCGAGCCAACTCGAATGCCAGCCGAACGTCTCACGGAGCTGCGCATCGGAGCGAGGCGTAGCCGGCTCCCCGGGATACTTCCTGCCATCGGCCAGTCGTAGCAGACCGTTTTCGGTCGTGGCTCGCGCAGGCGGCCGCTCCTTCACCAGCGCGATGCAACGTTCAAGCGGAAGCGTCTGCACGCGCTGCTCGCCGGGCTCACTGTACCGCAACCGCTCACTGTCAAAGCCGATCAAGCGGATCGGTTTCGCTTCAAGGTGTTCGGTAATCAAGAGAAATGATTCACTGCCATGCGCGGCATGATGAATCATCGCCACCGCGCAGAGGACCACACACCACAGCGAGCCGCTGGTAAAGAGAAAGCGGGAGCGCGATACGGCGCGATGGCTTGATGCCTCTGTCCTTCGGATATGACGGCTTGCTATCAAACTCAACTCCTTCTCCGTGGCGCGCGACGTGGCGAAGAGCTCATTCGCCCGTGTCATTTCTGGAAGATCGGCAGCAGCCGCTTCGGCATTTGGAGCACGATGAGCGACATGGCAGTCGCGTACGCCCCACCCGCATGATGATCGAGCCAGCCGCCACTCGTGGATTGCCGCTCAATCAACTCCTCGCGCACCGCCGGCCACCACTTTTCCCAGTACTCGCCTCCCCGCAAGTACATCACCTGGACCGCATAGTAGTGGCCGTAAAAATAATGCGCCTGACTGGGATGGCCCTGACCGGGCATGGCGATACGCACGAGGTAATCGAGGCCGCGCTGAATCGCGGGATCATCATGGATGCCGGCGTAGTACAGCGTCGCAACACCGGCGGCGCTGCGCGGCCAGGCTGATCCGCCGCTCGTCAACATGTACTTGAAGCCGCCATCCGGATTCTGACATGCGCGAACATACTCGACCGCGCGATCAATCGTCTCGCGTGGCACTCGGATGCCGGCGTTGCGCGCGGCCCGCAAGGCCATGATCTGTGTGATGGTGACAGAGATGTCAGCGTCATACGGAACCGGGTTGTATCGCCAACCCCCTTCTTCGTTTTGCGTTCCGACCATGAGATCAACGGCGCGAACCAGCGCATCGCGCACGCGACGGTCATCGGGGTTCATGCCGTAGATTTCCGCAAGAAAGAGCGTGCCAAAGCCGTGGCCATACATCGGGCCGTGCCCGGTATCCGCTGCAAGCAGACCGCTCTCGGTGGAGTTGTTCAAGACAAACTCCAGAGCGCGTTCGACCTGCTCGGCATAGGGCCCTCGTCCGGGCAGGTTGCCGTCTGCCATGAAGGCGATGGCGGCAAGCGCGGTGATGCCGACATTGCGGCCGTATCTGCCTCGGCCGAATGAACCATCCTCATTCTGTTGCGAAGCGAGGTAACGGAAGCCGCGCCCAATGGCGAGATGGGCTTCTTCCGTGAGTTCGTTCTCGATCGGGCGGTTCTCTGCTGTCGGTGGTCTTGCAGGCGGTTGCTGCTGCCGGGGAGCATCCTGCGCAGCGTGAGCTGGCGAGGCGGCTCGCTCTTCTCCTGTGAGTGTCGGCGCGGCCAGGAACGTCACGATGGTCAGCGCGAGAATCACGTTCATCGGAGGAATCTCCACATACTAATCCGAAGCGAGGCGGCGGTAGTAGTCGCGCGTGAGCTGTTCATAAAGCGAGGAGAAACGCTCCTGTTTGCCCTGAAGGAGCATCTCTCGGATGCGCTCGGGGAGCGCGCCCCATTCCTCTCGTGTTTCAGCGAGAGGCGTATTGACATCACCTTCACGCATGGCCGGCAGTTCGCGTTCCTGATCACCCTCGCCGGGCTGCGAATCACTGCGCTCACCCGGCGCGCGAGCTTGTTGGTCCTGCGGCTGCGGTTGTTGTTGTGGTTGACGGTTCTGCTCGGGCTGACCTGAAGACGACCGGCTTGACGACCTTGAAGCAGACGATTGTTGCGCCGCCTGCTCGATCATGTGATCCAGCTTCGCAATGATGTCTTCCTGAATCCGCTGCGTCCCGACGCCGGTGTCGAAACGCGTATCGAGCAGATCTGCGCTGATCGACATCTGTTCAATGGCTTCGGCGAAGGCGCTCATGGCTCGGCGACCTTCTTCAAGCCGACGCCGGAGCGCTTCAGCCGCTTCATGTGCAGCGGCTTCTTCAGCCCGCCGCGATTCTTCATCCTGCTCGGATTGCGGCAGGCCAAGGAGTTCATCCAATGATGGCGATGCGGCACGATCCTCGTCATCCTGAGCAAGTGCCGCAGAAGCAGTGACGAACACCGCGCTGGCGATCGTGAGTACGAAAATTCCAGTGCGGCCCATGAACCGCCTGCGGCGCCCTTGTGCGTTGCCCCGGGAACTGTTGAGAATCGGGCTTGTGCAGTGCATGTGCAGTCTCATTGAGGCGGCCCCTGCTGCTGTTCGAGCGCTTCGAGCATTCTTCGACCGATCTCGATGAGCTCGCGCTGTTGCGAGCCGAGATCACGAAGCCGCTGCTGCAACTGCGCATCGTCGAGATCGGTTCGCTGATCGAGCGATCGTGTCTGATTGTACACCTGTTGCTGCATGCCTCGAAGGAGGCGGAGTTCCGCGACAGGCGGAATGACCGGCTGGGCTCCCCCGCCGCTCGCCCCGCCGCCTTGCTGCTCGCCTTCATCGAATTCCGGCTGCTGCTGTTGCTGCTCCTCAAGCGCCTGCACGAGGTGCCCGATCGCTTCGGCAATGGACTGCTGCCGGTCGGTCGTCACTGCGCCGACCTCGGCCGCATCGAGCGCATCGACGACATGTCGCGCCCAGTCATCGATGCGGCGGTGGACGAGCGAGAAGATCATTGAGTCCATGACCTCCTGCGTCGATCGCTGCAGATCAAGCAAGCCGGTGCGGATTTCATCCTGCTGCGTACCCAGCCGCCGCGCTTCGACGAGCTGCCTGCGGTCCAGTTCCTCAGCCGCCTGCAGCCCCAGCGTCTGCTCGCGCAGGGCAACCTCGCGCTGCGCAAAGTCGCGATACGCCTGGATCAATCCGTCGCGCTTTCGTGTCGCTTCCTCGTCCTGTGTCTGTTGCTCGAGTTCCTCCGCAAGTTCCTTCGCCTCTCGCAGCAGTTCCAGCGAGCGATTCTCCGCATCCTCTGCATCATCGACCTGGATGGGCTTGGCCCGCAAGGCGCTGATTGCAGTTGATTGTGCATCGGCCGCCCGATCAAGCGCTCGCGCGATGCGCCGCTGCGCCGGCTGGCTGCCCAGGGCTCGCGCCTCGGCGGCAACGGCTTGCGTGTTCTGATGGAGGCGAATCATCATCTGGTCCCGGCCGGTGAAATCCTCGCGGTGCCGCGCATTAGCCAGCGCGATCAGTTCATTCTCCTGCGCGGTCATGAGCCGCTCGATCGATTGCACCAGACTTGCCAGTTGTCGCAGCAGTTCCTCAGCTCTCGCCTGCTGCGTCTGCTCAACATCCTGGAGCATGCGCTGGAGCGTGGCGGCGGCATTCTGCTGCGACTGCTGCGCGCGGGCCATGCGGTTCTGCTCCAGCCGCTCAGCCGCTTCATTGAGATCACGGTCAAGCTCACGCTGCTCTGCGGTTCGGGCTGCATCGCGCATGCCCTGGGCCGCGCGCGGATCGACCGATTCCAGTTGATCGGCCCGCTGGCGCAATTCGTCGGTCAAGTCCCGCGACCGATTGCGCACGTCGCGTTGCCGCTGCGCAATACGATCGAGGTCGCTCAACTCCTGCTGACTCAACTCTTCAAGTGACCGGCCGATGGTGCGCTCGCTCATTGCGGCCGCTTCTTCCTGCAAGGCCGCCTGATCCTGCATCAGACCTTCAAGCCGGCGCTTCACGACCCATGTGTCTTCATCGCGATCGAGCAGCTCAATCAGGTCGGAAAGCTCCGCCCGGACATCGTCCTGATGATCCATGATCTGCCGGTCACGCGGCTCGGTGCGCCCGAGTCTCGCTTCAACCTGCATGGCCGCAGCGGCTTCGTTTGAGGCCCGGCCGGCATGTTCAAGAAGATCCGCGGATTGACGGAGCAGCGATTCAACCTGCGGGCTCTCAAGCCGGTTGCTGCGCAGTTGCTGCTCCATCTGTGCGATTGCTTCGCGCTGCGCAGCAATGCGTTCTGAAAGCTGCGCCTGCGCCCGCTGCGCCACCTGGTCCGCACCGTCCTCTGCGATGCTCTCCTGCAATTCCGCCTGCTGCGATTCCATTCTGATCGCATTCTGCCGCACACCTGCGAGCTGACGGCGGAGCATCTCCTCCATTTCGATCTCGCTGATGATGCGCAGTCGTCGCGGAGCCGAAATCGTCGGCGGGCGCGTTTCGCCCTCGGCCTGATACACGTCGCCCGCAACGGCAGTCACGTAAAGCACGTCACCGCTGCTGAGCGCGAGCGGCGCAAGATCCAGTTCAGTGGTCGATGATTGCGAAGCTGACGGGACGCCGGGAAGCATCGCCAGATGCGACCAGATCGGCTCGGTCGCTTCGGCGCCCCCGCGCTCCCGTCTCGCTTCAAGCGCCAGGTGCGCAATACCGACATCATCGTGCGCTTCGGTCGCAAGCGACACCACTGCCGTCGGGAGCACCGCTTCGTCGGCCTGCGGCTGCGTGATCGCCACCGATGGCGGCGCATCTGCAATGGCATCGATCCGATACGCAATCGAATCACTGTTCGCAAGTCCATGCTCATCGACAAGATGAATGGGTAACGTACGCGTCTGATCCAGTGTCCATTCGAGCGTCCACCGCTCGGGTTGTCCTGGATCGGCGATGAACGTCGGCAGATCCGCTTCATCCGTCCAGCCGAACGTGCTGCGCAGCCACTCATCAAGGTCGTCTTCATCCGCTCGAACGTGCGTCTTGTCTCCCGGCGCGGGAAGCGGCTTGTTGAGCAGCAGGTCCAGCCGCACACGTGAACCAATGAGCGAAGCTGAATCCGTCTGCGCACGGCTGTCAGTGCCCGGTCCAAGTTCTGTCTGCAGCAGTGGAACAAGGCCGGCCGCATATTCCGGCGGCGTTACTGTCAGCGAGGCACGGCGAACAGCGGGAGGCATGACGATGTGAATGCGCTCCGGCTGCGTCTGATCATCCGCAGAGGCAAAGTACACCTCGACTTCATCGCCTGCGGGCTCGATAAGCCGCTCATGCACAGCTGAGGCGCCTTGTTGTGTAAGCACGACATGTTGCCACGGACCGAAAGCGTCTGCGGTGCGGACGCGAAAGCGCGCATCGATGCGCTGATCCAGGTCGCCGCGCGTAACGCTGGCGCGCAGCAGAAGCGCCTGGCCGCGCGGATGCACGCCTTGATCGCCGAGCACTTGAGCCATCAGCGACTCGACGCCGGTGCGAGCCGGCCATCTGGCGTCACTGAACGGCAAGAGCAGCCGGCTCAGGCCTGTTTGCGCTGCGCTTGGATTTCCGAAGATGAAGAACGACGCCAACAGCAACGCGAAGAAGAGCAACGCGAGATCGCGCAAGGTCTGCCGTGGCTGAATCAATCGCGACATCGATTCACCGGCCAGGCGCGATTGCGTCTCCCGAACCGACCTAGCAGCCAGCGCGTTGGATTGATCAATGCCTGCCGCCGCAAACTCGATGCTTGAGGCCAACCGCCCCGCCAGAGCAGGCATGAAGCGCTCGAGACGCAGGGCCAGCTGCGTTACGCTTGGTTTGAAGCGAATTGCGGGGAGCACAAATCGCCACACACCGAATGCGCACGCCGTCCCAAAGCCCACCAAAAACACCGCCCGCACGCCGCCCGGCAAACGCATGGCATAGTCGAGCAGAACCAGCACAATTGCCGCGCCGATCACAGCCGAGAGCAAGAGAGCGCACCGCTGCGCAACGAGCATCAACCAGCCGCGCCGGCGCAGTGATTCGAGTTGGGCGATGACTTCACGCATGGAGATAGGGTTACGGGCGCAACAGATCAGGTCGTCAAAGATGAATGGGAACAGAACGGTCGTCGGGCATGTTGATCGGTCAGATAAGCCGCAAGACTTTCCGGCCGATCCATTCGGCAGTTAAAAGGAGTATCAGCAAAGTAAAGAACAGCGGCGTATCCCAGATGCGCTCGCGCAGCGGGTTGATGGTTACGATCGCGCGGTTCGGCAGGAGCTCGGGCAACTGCTCGATCTCATCCGGCGTGAGCACCCGGCCGCCCGTCGTCCTGGAAAGGTTCGCGAGCAGATCATGGTCGGTTTCCGGGCGGCGCAGCTCGTCATCCGGCGCGTAGACCTCGATCGGCGTTTCCAGTTGCAACTCAGGAAGCGTCGGCTCATCCAGCCGCACGCGCAGGTTGCCGGGCGAATCAGGCAGAAACGTCGCCGCATATTGCTCTACGCCCGACTCCTGCCGCGCAAGTTCGATCTCAGCAACCGGCTCACCGGCTGCGTTTTCGATCACGGCCGCAACGCTCTGCCTGCGCGGCTCGGCAAGCTGTTCATCAAGGAGGCGCAGATCAAGTCGCACTGGTTGGTGCGCCTCAACCCGGCGCGGGCCGGCCATAAAGATCGCCTGCTCTCCCGCGCCCAGTGCATCGCGACCGAGCATGCGCAGAATCTGCATCCAGAACTGTTCCGGCAGCAGCTCGCCCCGACCGTAGCGCCACCGCCATATCTCATCCGTCGCCACGTAGATGCTTCGCCCTGCGCCGTAGCGCATCAGCACGACCAACGGGACGTTTGCATCTTCCGCTGAGATTGGCATGACCGTCTCCGCCAACACCTCTGCGGTCGGCTTGAGCCGGGTCGGATCAATGCGCTGCACCCATCGCAGTTGAGACCATCCGTAGGATGGATCGACCAGTTCACGCGGCCAGCCGGGCTCGCCTTCACCGGTCTCAAGTTGCAACACACCCAGCCGCTCCGCGAGTCCGGTCGGCGCCATCAGGACCGGATGATTGATGCGCGGCAGCGCAAGTGGGCTGCGCATCGGAAGAAGGTCAGCAAGAACAGTTCCTTGATAGCTTCCCGGAGTGTGGCGCTCGCCTCCGATCCAAAGAAGCCCTGCACCGCGCTGCGCGATGTGGTCGCGAATCACTTCAAGCTGCTCATGCGAAAAATAGGTGCCCGGGACATCGCCAATGACAATCACGTCATACTCACCAAGTTCGCCGGGTGAGCGCGGCAGGCGCGTGATCGGAATATCGCCTTCCTGCGCGAACTCCCGGTCAGCAGAGAGCAGCATGATCGACGATTCGATCGACTCCTCGCGCAGGAGCAGATTCTTGAGATAGCGAAACTCCCAGCGCGGGTAACCGTCCACAAAGAGGACGCGCAGTGGGCGGTCTGTCAGATCGACTGTGAACGTGTGAACGGTGTTCTCCGGCACGAGCGCCGGTTGATCCGTTTCGATCTCGATGCGCCACGTGGCTTCGCCTGCAAGTGTCGGCTCAGCGATGAGCGTGATCTCATCGCGCTCGTCATCGAAGCCGACTTCTTCGCTCGCGAGCACTTCGCCGGTGAGCGTGTCGATCAATCGCACGGTGGCGCGGTTCTCTGACGCGGGCACGGCACCTTCATCATTCAGATTCCCGCCAAAGCGATCAACCTGAACCGTCACGGGCACCTTGTCGCGAACAAACGCCCGTCGCGGCGAATCAACACGACGGATCGCCATGTCGGTCAGCGGTTCGCTTGAGCCCAAAGGCACGCTGAACACTCGAATGCCGTCGGCGGCGAGCCGGCGCATGAGCGATGCGGGCGGGCGATCGTGCGTCTGTCCGTCCGTGAGCAGAACAATGCCGCTGATGGGACGACCTGCAGCGCGCTGAAGCGCCTGTTCAATGGCTGTCGAAAGCGCGGTGCGCGATCCGTCGGCAGGGCCAAGGTCGATCCCGGCTAGAGTGGGTTGAGCTGCTTCACCCGCACCGAGATTGAACGCGCCGACGTGAAAGCCGAGCCAGATGAGTTCCCGCTGCTCTGCGAGCGAGCGGATCGTCTGCGCATGCTGATCGAGGATCGACTGCAATTCTTCATCGCGCGTGCGTCGGCCGCCTTCCTCTTCATCCGCGACATCAGCAATGCGCATGGAAGCGCTGCGGTCAGCAAGCACGATGACCCAGTCCTGCTCAACGTGCCGCCGCGGCATCTCAAGAGAAGGGCCACTGATGATGAGCAGCACCAACACGATCGTGAGCACGCGAAGCGAAGCAAGGGCCATACGGAAACGCCTTGGACCTGAAAGGCGGCTGTAGCTCCAAACGGCAAATGCGGCCGCACCCACCAGCAGCAGCGCCCAGAGCCAACTCGGCCACGGCCGCTCAAACGCGAGCCGCAGCGACTCGGCATCCGCCGGTATCTCACGCAGATCCAGAAGCCATCGCATGAAGCCATTACTCATGTGACGCCTCCTACTACCGCTGGCGGCTTCGCGCGGTGCATGTCTATCGTGCCGCTCGACTCCGCGTGACTGAACCACCTCTGAAGAACCGTCTCAACCGCAACAAGGCCAAGCACAATCCAAAGCAAGATCCATGCGATCGGCGAGGCGCCCTCTGCGGCGCGAAACATCGCAAGCGGATCGTCACGATCGAACAGCGACCATCGACCGGACACTGCTTCGAACGCTCCGTCCAGCCATGCCAGCACGCTTGGCGCAGCGAGCGATTCCGTGCGCCCTGCGCGCGGATCGACGTTGACCGCAATCGTTCGCATCGGCTGACCTGCACCGTCGCGGACCTGAAAGATCCCCGCTCGTGTCAGCGGTTCGATCGGTCGGCCGTCTTCATCAAGTCCGATGCGCATCGGCTCGCCGCCGCGCTCTCGCGGCTTGGCTTCCAGCATCTCGCGCGCGGAGCCGGCCGGCGCGATCACCGGTCGATCACCAGCCACCGCCCGCTGCGCAGCGCGCACGGAACCGACGCTCTGGCGCACGATCTCGTGCATGAGCGGAACCATCAGCGGCTTGCCCGGCAGGTTCGTCCATTCCAGTTGCGGCGCGCTCGCCAGGTAGAGCACCATCCCGCGCGATTGCGTGGCGACAGTGCTCGCAGAGGATGGCGCGTGCGCAGAGCCGCCGTCTTGGCGCGATGCGTCAAGCTCATTCTCTGTGCCTTCCGCGCCATCTGTCGTGAGCTTGCTCCGGCCAGGCGTTCCTGCAATGAGCATTGGTCTTCCATCGGCAAACAGCAGCAGCGGCTCCGATGATTCGGCTTCAACTGGAAGCGTGCGCTGCGCGGAAACCGGCCGAGCAAGATCCTCCATCTCGCTGGCAATCAGCCGCAGCACCGCCGAAGTCGGCTGCTCCGGCGCGAGCGGCAACCCGCCCTCATGCCTTTGTGTCTCGGCTGCAATGCGCCACGGCAGGTCCATGGCGTGCGTGAAGCGTTCGGCCCAAGGATGGATGTTGAGTTCATCCGGCGGCATCACCAGCAGAACGCCGCCGCGATCAACATACTGCCGCAGCACGCGCCAGCCGGCATCGGTCACGAGGTCCGGCCGAACCGCCATGACGACATCGGCCGTGCGAACATCGGCCATGCTTACCGCGCCGGGTTCGACGTCAAGGATCTGCACCGGACTCTCGTCAAACGGCTCAAGGGCCCGGCGAATCCACTGCCCGCTGTGAAATCCTTCGATGGTGGGCTCCACCCCGAAGCCGTGCCGATCGAGCATCGCCACTCGAAGTCGATCGCGCAATTCGATGATGGCATGCCGATCATTGTCAGCAGTGAGCGCATCGTCATCAATTGATGCAGTCACGGCAAGTTCCCGAGACGCCGCAGCATCGCTGCTGGCGGACGCACCCGGCGCGCGCTCATCTGCTTGATTCGGCGGCTCAATGCGTCGCCCGGAGCTTGCGAAACTCACAAGAAAATCGACAGATGCCTGCGACTGGCCGGGCTCCCAGCGCACGGTGCGCGGCTCGGTACGCGTGATGCCTTCACCCGAGAGGCGCACACGGGTCGCATCCCGATCGAGCGACCCGCCATGCCTCTCCAATCGCACCGTGATCTGACCCGAACCATCAGCCGCGCCCGGCAGCACCACATAGCGCACCGGATCAACGCTCGTGATCTGCACGTTGGCGGCGGGCTGCTGACTTGGCGCAGCCGCGAAGAACGTCACGCGATCGGAGAGTTCACCGTAAATCTGCGGCAAGCTGGATTCGATCGACGCCGCTCCGGCGCGGAAGTCACTGAGCAGATATACGATGACGTGCGCGCCTTGGGCATCATGCTCTTCCAGAGCCGGCCGCAGCGCTCGAAGCGCGGCTGGAATATCAGTCGGCGCGTCGAGCGGGCGCAATGACTCGATGTAGTTCATCGCAGAACCGTGATCGGTCGTAGGCGGCCAGACGGCAAGACGCGCCGGCCGGGCAGCCGTGCCGATACTCACTCGATCGCCCGGCTGGAGTGATCGGATGATGCTGATCGCCTGCTGAGCGTTTGCTTCCAGCGCAGTGCGGCCGAGTTCGTCAGTGGTGCCGGCAATCATGCCGTTGTCGATAAGCAGGTACACCACACGCTCATCGGCAGCATGGAGAATGCCTGCCTGAGTGAGCAGCGGCCGCGCCAGCGCAGCTCCGAACAAGATGACGATGAGACATCGCACCGCCAGCAGAAGGAGTTGCTCTGTTCGCAGTCGGCGGCGGTGCTTGCGCAGCGCTTCGAGCAGAAATCGCATGGCTGCCCATTCGATCGGCTTGCGCCGCTGGCGCGACATCAGATGAACGATGATTGGAATGGACGCGGCGATCACGCCGGCGATCGCAAGCGAAGCTGTGACGAAACTCATTTGATCCCCTCCATCGCAAGGACCATGTTAAGCCGCACGCGGCTGCGCATTCCGATGACTGGATGTCTGAACGTTTGTGCGTTTGTCATCCGTATTTGCTGCGGGATAATTGGGCGTGGCGGCGGGCCAGCAGATAGGCGAGCGTCGGGCCGACCGATTCGTGCGTCTTGAGCAGTTGATAATCAAAGTTGAATGACAGCGCGGTGCGCGACAGGAACTCGTTGTGGCGTGTGATCGATTCGAGATAGGCGTCTCGAATCGCTCGCGGATCGATGCGCACCCGCCCTTCATCTTCCATCCCTTCAAACGGCGCCGGTTGCGAGAGGTCGAACTCGATCTCCTGTCGATCAAGCGTCTGGAGCAGGATCACATCGTGCCTCTTGTGACGAAAGCGAGCAAGAGCAGTGCGGATGGATTCGGGATCGTCGAAGAAGTCGGAGATAATGACGAAGAGCGCGCGGTTTGTGATCTTGCCGAGAATCTGATCCGTCACTTTCGCCAGATTGGTCTTTGCTTCGACGGTCTCGACCGAGAGCGCGCCAACCACCTGCCGCCATTGTGACCGAGCGCTCGACCTGCGCAGGAGCGACCGCACTTCCTCTGCGAAGACAGACAGTCCCACACGGTCCTGTTGATGCAGACACACATACGCAAGCGCGGCGGCGATGGCGGTGGCATGATCGAATTTGGTCCAGCGGTGCGTTGTTACGCTCGCTCTGGTGCCGCCCCAGTCGCGCTTGACCGGCAGCGTGCCGAAGTTCATCGACGATGAGCCGTCCACAAGCAGCACGACATCAAGGTTTGTTTCCTGCTGGTACTGCTTCAAATAGAGTTTGTCGGATCGGCCGAACACCTTCCAGTCAAGGTGCTTGAGGTCGTCTCCTGCGACGTACTGTCGGTGCTGGGCAAACTCGACCGCCATCCCTTGATAGGGCGAGCGATGCATGCCGGACATCACACCCTCGACGATCATTTTCGCACGCAGCTCGAAAGGCGCAAGTTGGCCGAGGGTCTCCGGCGCAAGATAGTTCTCCGCACGAGCCGCTGCCGAGGCGGGGGGTGCGGCCGCAGCCCCTGCACTTGGGCGGGCGTTGGTGGAAGTTGCGGTTCCGGGGATGCCGGGGTTTCCGGGGTCAGACATCAGCAGTTCCTGGCTTCTCCCGGTTCGACCGGAAGGATGGCGGAAGGTCGCAATTTCGGCGCACTATAACGGTATGCCCGCTGGACTCTGAACGTCCGTTCTTTTCAGAAAGCCACCCTACAACGGCCGCTTTTTGAGGAGGCGAGCGGACCCAACTCAACCAACTGCGCGGCGGGCTGCCGCAGCGAGCACATCAAGCATCTGCTCGTCGCTGACCTGTTCGAACTCGTCGTAGAACTGGCTGATCGCGAAAAAACCGGCCGGTGCATGCAAGCAGATGAGCCGGTCGCAATGCGCCTTGCTGAGTGCGGCTGAATCAGGCGAGGCGACCGGAACCGCGCAAATCAGCTCGGCGGGTGCAGAAAGCCGCGCGCTTTGGAGGCCGGCAATCATGGTCGAGCCGGTGGCGATCCCATCGTCGGTCACAATGACCGTGCGCTTTGCGAGGTCCGCGGGCGGCTTGATCCGCCGAACCATCTCACGACGCCGTTCGATCTCCGCCAGTTGCCGCTTGCGTTCATGCTCGATGTGTTCATCGGTAACGCCCGGTACGCTGCGGCCTTCCGGGGTGATGTACACATCGCCTGACTCCGCCACCGCACCGATGGCCAGTTCCGGTTGATACGGCGCCGGCAGTTTCCGGGCGAGGACCACGTCGGTTTCAGCGCCGAGCAGCCGCGCGATGACGTCCGCCAGGATCACGCCGCCTCGCGGGATCCCCAGCACCACCGGATCGTGCACATCCAGTTCCTCAGTGATGCGGGCGGCAAGTTGCCGCCCCGCGTCTTGACGATTGCGAAACATGCGAGCCGCGCCCAACATGATGTAATCGTACGCGTGCCTTGTAGGCCACGGCTTTGTCGTGGCCGACGCATCGCTTCACAAGCTCATCTGCGACGACAGAAGAGTGTTCACCGGAATGACTGCAGTTTCCCATAGGTCAGACTGCGCCACAGCCACTCCATCGGCCCGAAGCGGAAGTATCGGAGCCACACAACGCTCAGAGCGATCTGGCCAAGAAAAATGCAAACCACCAGAAGCAGCTGCTGCGCTCGGTCAAACTCGCCGAAAAGGCCAAGGCCCCACCAGTACATGATGAACGTTGCAATGACGGACTGCGCAAGATAGTTCGTCAAGGCCATACGGCCGACGGCGGCAAGCGCTTTCGTGATGAACCCGGCTGCATGGCTGGAAGCGAGCAGCGTCATGCCACCTACATACCCGAGAAAAAGCGCAGCGCTCCCAAGATAGTGCAACGACTCCGAGCCAAGGGTCATCCAGTTCATGTCGAATCCGCTGCTCCAGTACGCAGCCGCCATCAGGGCTTCGAGCGGCAAGCCGATCGCAAAGCCGGCCGCGAACAGTCGAACATGCCAGACGCGTCGAGAAGCATCGAAGAAGTTCCACTTCATCAACGCCGCACCGAGAAGAAACATCGCAAGAATGCGCAGGCCGAACCCGCCCAGGACAAAGGAAAAGACCACTCCCATGGCGTATGTCAGCGAGCGCATGATAAACGCCGCAAGAAACGGGCCTTCCTTATAGGCGATGGTTTCAGCACGCGCGAACTCCGGTCCTTCCACGTTGAAATTCGACGATGCGATCGCCTCCCACCATCGATCCCACCGGTCGTCGACGCTCTCCGCACCGGCCCCGGAGTCGATTGCCGCCAGACCGGCATCGCCGCTCTTTTCAGTGACGGCCTCCGGTGAAGAACTGCCGGCACTTTGTGACGCAGATTTGAGCATGCCTGCGGCAACACATGTGCTGAGGATGAACCAGCCAGCGAGAAAGAATCCGATGGCTGAAAAGAGCAACGCACGTGGCGACATTTCGCGCATGGCGAGCAGGATGAAGCCGGCCGCTGCATACATCAGCAGCACATCGCCATACCAGACCAGCAAGCCATGAATGATGCCGAATCCCGCGAGCACCAGCAGTCGCCGCATAAAGACCGGTGCGAAGTTCGCCCCCCGCTGTTTGGCCCGGTTCATCTGGATCACCAGACCGATGCCGAAGAGCAGTGAGAACAGCGAGACGAACTTGTACTCTGAGAACACCCGCATCGCCATCCACGCCCATAGCTCATGCGCCGCCGCCTCGGCGAGATTCCCGTGGTTGAGACCTTCAAGGAGCGGCTCCGCGAAGAAGGTGATGTTCACGGTGAAGATGCCGAAGATCGCAAAGCCGCGCAGAGCATCGATCACGGTGAGTCGCTCGTGCTGTTGCACCGGTTCGAGTTCACCGGAAGCGATGATCACGCGCTGTGTCGGCGGCGTTTGCTGCTGTCCATGTTCCCCTTGTTCCACTTCCACTTCGAATCTCCTTTGAACCGCAGGTGCGAGCACGTTCAGTCACATGCGCCGACCGAACAATTCAGCAGCCACTCCATCACCGCGCCGGTTTGCGAGAGATCGGCGACCGCATGATCCGCTCCGCAATCGAGCAGTTCCCCAAGTGTGAACTTACCTGTGGCCACACCGAGGGATCGGCAGCCGTGTGCGCGGGCGCAGTCGATGTCATGAGGTGTGTCGCCGATAATGACAACACGTTCGCACTCGATCTGAGCGCCGCACAACTCGGCATGAGCGCGCATGGCGACCGGTGGCAGGTGGCGGCGACTCTCGCCATCGCAGCCCCACGCGCCCACGACGAACCGCGTTGCATCGAACCCCGCAGCTTCTATCTTCAGCCGGCCGGTCTCGGGATAGTTCCCCGTGAGCAGGCCGAGTGTGACCGACCCGACTCCAGCAAGCCGATCGACCAGTTCAAGGGCACCAGGAAGCGCTCGGACACGCGCACCCTGGACCAGCCGGCTCTCGAGCGCCCGGCCATATGCATCCCGGAAGCGTTGATGCTCAGCTTCCACATTCGCGTCATCGATGACGACTCCCGCCTGTCGCACAGCATCCCGCCAAATGAGCAAATCCAGCCGACCTGCGATCTCGATGCCTTCGAGCGTGAACGCCGATCCATAAAGGTTTCGTCCGGCCTCGACCATGGAGACCGCACCGACACCATCGCACGACCCGCCGTCGTCGATCGCCGCGCGCGAGGTGATGAGGGTGCCGTCGATGTCGAAGAGAATGAGCATGGGCGGATAGTATCGCGGAATCGCCTGAAGCCCCGATGGCCCCGATAGCGGCTTCACGCTGGCGGCTTCACGCTGACGGCTTCACGATGGCGGCCCCATCATTTCCCGGCGGTTTGAGCACGTTCGGCATGGGCCTGCGTGATCGCCATTTGTTCGGTCCCGTGCCAGTTTCGAAAATTCTTGAATATTTTTACCGATTTTCTCCACTCACCCCGTTGCTCGATCGGCTGGGACGTGGTAGGATGGACGACTCGGCATTCTCCCAGCGGCTTGGCCTTCTCCCTAATCGACATCCCACTGTGTTCGTATGACGCCACGAACCGTAACCCCGATGAAGCGGCACGCTTTCCGTGCCGGCCAATAGAGGTATTTTGATGGCATACGCGAAGGTTCGCGACTTCTCCAAGCGCGGCGATGCGATCCCCGTGCCTGACTTGACTCAGGTGCAGCGGGACGCTTATGACCGCTTCCTCCAACTCGACAAGCATCACGAAAAGCGTGATCCCGAAATCGGCCTCGAATCGCTCCTGCGAGAGGTATTCCCCATCGAGTCGTACGACGGCACGATGAAGCTTGAATACCAATATTACAAGCTCGAGGAGCCGAGGTACACCCCTGACGAATGCCGCGAGTTGCGGCTGACGTACGGCATGCCGTTCAAGATCGCCGTGCGCCTCGTGCGCGAAGGCGTTGCGGACGTTCCAGAAGAAGAAATCTACATCGGGGAAATCCCGATCTTGATGGCTGGCGGCGAGTTCATCGTCAACGGCGCGGAGCGCGTCATTGTCAATCAGCTCCACCGGTCGCCCGGCGTGGACTTCGGCATTGTGACGTCGATCGGCGACCGGCCGCTGCACTCAGCCCGCATCATCCCCGAGCGCGGCTCGTGGATCGAGCTCGAGGTCACCAAGAAGGACGTCCTTGCGATGCGGATCGATCAATCGACCAAAATCGCTGCCACGACCTTCCTCCGATCGCTCGATGAGAACTACGCCTCGACCGACAAGCTGCTCGAACTCTTCTATGACGTGCAGGACATCAAGGTCGAGAAGCTCAAGCCCGAGCATTACTCGGCTGAACTCATCATCGACCAGGAGACCGGCGAGGAGCTCTGCCGCGTCGGGGTGCAGATTGGGTCTGCGCTCGACACGATCCTCGATTCGGGAATCAAATCCGTCCGAGCAATCTCAAATGCGGCTGACCCGCTCATTCTGAATACCCTCGCCGCCGAGAGGCTTGACTTCCTCGCAGAGGTCACGGAGTACGAGGCGGCGTTGCTGAAGATCTACGGCCGGCTGCGTCCGGGCAACCCGCCGCAGGTGGACAAGGCCAAGGCCCTTTTCAAAGAGAAGTTCTTCGATGAAAACCGCTATCGCCTCGGCAAGGTCGGCCGTTTCCGCATCAATCGCAAGTTTGATACGGACGAGAGCTATCCGCAGGCGGACGAAACCGAGCAGCACCTGCGTGCAGAGGATTTCCTTGCGGTTGTTCGCTACATCCTCGACCTGCGCGCGAAGCGCAACCGTGCTCATGTCGATGACATTGACCACCTCGGTAACCGCCGCCTTCGCACGCTGGATGAACTGGCGGTCGAGGAAATGCGCAAGGGCTTCCTGAAACTGCGCCGCACGGTGCAGGAACGCATGAGCGTCAAGGATCCGGATGAACTGGCGAAGATCGCTGATCTCGTCAACTCAAAGTCAGTCTCGAGCGCGATCGAGTTCTTCTTCGGCCGGTCCGAACTTTCGCAGGTCGTCGACCAGACGAACCCGCTCTCCACGCTGGTCCACGAGCGGCGACTGTCTGCGCTCGGCCCGGGCGGTCTCAATCGCAAACGCGCCGGCTTCGAAGTGCGCGACGTCCACATCTCGCACTACGGCCGCATCTGCCCGATTGAAACTCCCGAAGGCACGAACATCGGCCTCATTGCGTCGCTTGCGATCTACGGCAAGATCGACGAGTACGGCTTCCTGCTCACCCCTTATCGCCAGATCGAGAAGGGCAAGGCGACCGGCGAAGTTGAATATCTGCGCGCTGACCAGGAAATGAAGGCCGTCCTTGCAACGAGCGATGTGCTCGACGAAACCGGCAAGATCAGCAAGGGTCAGGTTCTCGCGCGCATCAGCGGTGAGCTTGCGCAAATCGATGCCTCGGAGGTGCAGTTTGTCGACATCGCGCCGAAGCAGACCGTCGGCATCTCCGCCGCACTCATTCCATTCCTCGATCACGACGACGCCAACCGCGCGCTGATGGGGTCGAACATGCAGCGTCAGGCCGTGCCGCTCATCAAGGTCGAGCCGCCCATCGTCGCCACAGGCATGGAGAAGGAATCAGGCCAATTCTCCGGCATGTCGGTCAAGGCGAAGCGCGGCGGGACCGTCACCTACGTGGATGCCGAGCGCATCATCATCGATAACGCCGATGAGTACGAACTGCGCAAGTTCAAGGGACTCAACGAGCGCACCTGCCAGAACCAGAAACCGATCGTTCGCCTCGGCGCCAAAGTCAAAGCCGGCGAGATCATCGCGGACGGCGCTTCCACCGATCATGGCGAACTCGCCATCGGGAAGAATGTCCTCATCGCGTTCAATACCTTTGACGGCTACAACTTCGAGGACGCGATCGTCATCTCCGAGCGATTGGTCAAGGACGATGTCTTTACGTCAATCCACATCGACTCATTCGACATCGAGGTCCGCGAAACGAAGCTCGGCCGTGAGGAGTTCACGCGCGATATTCCGAATGTCTCGGAAAAGATGCTTCGTAATCTCGATGAGAACGGAGTGATCCGCGTCGGCGCTCGCGTCGGCCCTGGCGATATTCTCGTCGGAAAGGTCTCGCCCAAGAGCAAGAGCGAACTGACGCCAGAAGAAAAGCTGCTGCATGCGATCTTCGGCCGGGCCGGCGAGGACGTGAAGAATGATTCGCTCGAAGTGCCCGCAGGCACCGAAGGCATCGTCATCGGCACGCGCCGCTTCTCTCGCCGCATGCACCTGACCGACGAGCAGAAGAAGGATCTCAAGCGCGAAATGGCCGCCTACGAAGAGGAGATGGACGAGAAGGCCATCGCGCTCTTCCGCCAGATGGTCGGCCAGATCAACGACATCATCGGCACGCAGATGGTCGATCCGAACACGCGCCAGAAGGTCGGCGCCTCGGACATCCCCGAGGTCATCCTCGAGCAGATCGAAAACTTCAATGAGAAGTGGATCAAGGGCTCGAAGGAGAAGCGCGAAGAAGCGTTGACCGTGCAGGGACAGTTCTGGCCGCGCATCCAGGCCGTGCAGAAGGAAAAGGAACGCCGCCTCCAGCACATGAAGCGCGGCGACGAATTGCCCTCAGGCGTGCTCGAGATGGTCAAGGTGTACCTTGCGACCAAGCGT
>CAZFZT010000032.1:0-36555 GCA_964523675.1 uncultured Isosphaeraceae bacterium | reverse complement strand
CGCGGCTGCGGCAACTGGAGGAACAGGCGGCGCTCGTCGAGCTGCCGCGGGGTGCAGGTCGGCGCTGAACGGCGTCAGGCCGCGCGCGCATCCGAATCGGCGCGGCCAAACAAGCAAGTACGCCGGCACCTTAGTCCGCCGGGACCGGATTCTGGCCCGAGCGGCGCACACGTCGAAAAGCGCAAGAAATCGGGGACCGAAGGCGTGACCCGCGCCCGGCCGCCCCCTATGGTGGCACCACGCGGGGAGAACCCGCGGGCCGTTGTCGCGCGGCGCCAGCCCCTTCTGCACCGAAGGCACCGCGGCGGGTGCGCATCGGTGGCCCGGTCGCTTCAACGCATATAGCCCCGGCCTTGGCCGGGGACGGTGTCGCCACGCAAAGCATGCACCGGTAACAACGCTCACCCCGGCCAAGGCCGGGGCTATATGAGTGTGGATTTACGCCTTCAGCGCCGAAGGGTTGAGGGCTTTGAGGTCATCCACAACAAATTCGCCATCGCGCCGGATGACTTCATCATCGAATGAGATCGTGCCGCCGCCGTACTCCGGCCGCTGAATCAGCACGAGGTCCCAGTGAATCTCCGAGCGGTTGCCGTTGTCTGCATCCTCATACGCCCGTCCGGGTGTGAAGTGGAGCGAGCCGGCGATCTTCTCGTCGAACAGAATGTCCTTCATCGGTTTGAGAATGTGCGGATGGAAGCCGATAGCGAACTCGCCGACGTAGCGGCCGCCTTCGTCGGTATCCAGAATGGAATTCAGCTCATCCGTACTGCCGTTCGCGCTTGCGCCCACCACCTTGCCGTTCTCGAACTCAAGGCGAACGTTCTCGAATGAAACGCCGTTGTAGATCGTCGGCGTGTTGAAGTGGATGACGCCGTTGACGGATTCGCGCACCGGCGCGGTGAAGCACTCGCCATCAGGGATGTTGTGCGAGCCGGTGCAGGGAATGACGGGGATGTCCTTGATGGAGAATTGCAGGTCGGTGTCGCCGGGGCCTTTGAGATGGACCTTGTCAGCGTTGTTCATGCGCTCCACGAGGGGTTTCACCGCGCTCGCCATCTTCGCATAGTCAAGCGTGCAGACATCGAAGTAAAAGTTCTCGAACGCTTCCGTGCTCATCTGCGCGAGCTGCGCCATACTCGGCGTCGGCCAGCGCAGCACGCACCACTTCGTGTGGTTGACGCGCTGCTCGAAATGCACCGGCTTGGCGTACAGCCGCGCGACTTTCTTCATTTGTGATTCGGGAACGCCTGCCATTTCGCTGACGTTGTCAGAGCCGCGCAGGCCGATGTACGCCTGCATGCACTTCATGCGGTGGGCGTCGCACTCAGCCCAGACTTGGAGGTTGTCATCCTCGGCGGATTCGTTGAGCGCTCGCATGATGCGATTGCTGCGGATGGCCACATGCGGGTGGCCGCCGGCCTGGCGCGCTTCGCGCACGAGAGCAATGACCATTTCTTCCGGCAGGTCGAATGCTTCAATGAGAATGTGTTCGCCTCTTTGCAGCCGCGTGGAGTGATTGATGAGGAGCTGGGCAAGGCGGATGATGCGTGGATCGGTCATGGGGGGGGGCGATTGTAGCAGCGGAGGCAGCGACGAAGTCCATAAATGGTGGCTGGATGGTTCTGCTTGCAGTTCACGCTGTGATTGCTAGAGTGGCGGCTTCATATCTCATGCAACCCCAGAGCGCGAACACTTCCTCACCTTCATGGCTAGGTCCAGCCGCACCGCTTGCACGGTTGACCGGGCTGGCGAGTTACCGCACGCTGGCGTACATCGCCATCTTCTTGAGCGGAGCGGTTTCACTGACGTTTCAGGTTGTGTGGCAACGATACTTGTCTTTCATGGTGGGAAGTGAGGCGAAGTCGATTTCGCTGGTGGTTGCGGTGTTTCTGCTGGGACTCGCAGCGGGCTACCGCTTCTGGGGGAACTTCACAGCCCGTGGCTGGACGCGGCAAACCATGCTCAAGGCGGTGGGGTTCATTGAACTTTCAATCGCTGTCTATGGAGCGTTCTTTCTCTGGTGGTTTCCAGTGGTTCAGCAGACGGTGTACCACTTACCCGACCTGCTGATCACCGATTTTCTCGGCACTGCGGCATTGGTGCTCTTACCCACGTTCCTCATGGGCGCCTCCATCCCGCTGCTGACTTCAGCCATTCCCGCCACGATGGAGGAGGTGAACTACTGCCACACGCGCATCTATGGCATCAACACGCTGGGGGCGTTCGTCGGCACCTTTGTAGCCGGCTTTCTGCTCGTGCCTTCGTTTGGATTGCAGACTGCGATCGTCATCGGATCTTTGGCCAATGCAGGCGTCGGCGTTGTATTCATCTTTAACGCGCTCGAAGGTGATGTTCAGAAAGGTGAAGAGGCCATATCGATTCCGAACCGCTTCGGTGCGGGTGGCATCTATCTTTTCGTCTTCATCACTGGGGCGGTCACGATCGCCTTTGAAGTGCTCTTCATGCGCCTGCTCGCGCTGGCGATCGGATCGGGTCATTACGTCTTCCCGATTGTCGTCGGAATCGTCATTCTCGGTCTTGCGATCGGTTCTCTCTCGATTCGGCGCGGCTCGGTTACCGCCAACCGCGTCATCTATGAGTTGGTCAAACTCGGCGTCCTGTTGAGCATTGTTTACCTGACAGTGCCGTACTGGGGGCTCTGGCTCAGCCATGTGCGTGTGATGCTGGTGTCGATTCCGGCGAATTATGGCGTCTATCTTGCGCTCGTGGCATTGTTCATGATGCTGCTCCTGCTGCCGGTCGTCATCCCCATGGGGCGGCTGCTGCCGATGGGTTATTCACTCATTGATAAGAGCAGTAAGGACTACGGCAGGATGTGCGGCCGCGTCTATTTCTCCAATACGATTGGAACGGTTCTTGGCGCGGTGGGGATGGGCTATCTGCTCTTGATCTTCCTGAACGTTGATCAGATCTTCGCCATCAACATCGCGCTGATCTTCCTGCTGGTCAGCTACCTGATTCTGAAGCAGCACGATGGTCGCCCGGCGCTCGTGTGCCTAGCGCTTGCGGCAATTGTCCCGATTGGCCTGCTCTCGAAGCCGATGGCGTGGGACCGTCAAATACATGTGCAGGGTCTGTTTCGTCTGCCGGGCGTGCAGCCGTGGCACTTTCAAGGACTCTTCGCCTTGCCGGATCAGGTGCGGATGGAAAACGACGGCGAGAACCCACGAACCGTTCTTTATCTCGAAGACGATCCTTCTGCGACGATTGCGGTCAACCGCTTGAACTCGCCGCGCCAGCCGATTGAATCTCGTACGATTTTCGTCAACGGGAAGTCAGATGGCAACACGGTGGCCGATTACTCAAACATGGCGCTGACCGCCATGCTGCCGTACCTTTATTGCGAGCGCGGCGATGAGATCGACGCAGCAGTGATCGGCCTTGGCATGGGAATCACCTCCGGGGCGCTCGCGTCCATGCCGGATGTACACGAGGTGACGACGCTTGAGATTTCACGGACTGTCATCAAGGTTCACATGACTGAGCGGCTCTTCGACGAGGCGAACTTCGGCCTCGCGACGAACCCGAAGCATAACGCGTTGCAGACGGATGCGTTTCGATTCTTCACCCGATCTGAACAGACGTTTGATCTGATCATCTCGGAACCGAGTAATCCCTGGGTGGTTGGCGTTGAAAATCTCTACACGCCGGAGTTCTACACGATGGCCAAGGATCGGCTGAACCCGGGCGGGATCTACTTCCAGTGGCTTCAACTGTATGAAGTCGATGAGAAGGTGCTGTCGGCGATCGTCGCCAACGTCGCGCGGCAGTTCGAGCAGGTTCTACTCTTTCGCCTTGGACCGGCGGACGTTGGTATTCTCGCCACGGATGGAACGCTGGCGCAGCAGCACTTCGCTCGCAGAATGAACCAGTCGGCCGTTCTTGATGTCCTTGCGCCGATGGGGATCGAAGACGTCGACATCCTGATGATGCTCCACATGATGGAGACAGATCAGGTGCGGGCGCTCGCGCTGAACAATGCATCGATCCAGGTTCTGGAGAGCGGCGCGTTCGTGGAGTTTCGGACACACACGATGGATTGGCCGTGGCTCGGGCATGCCGCCGGCCGCGCGCGGTTCCTCGCAACAGGTGTGAGTCCTGACGCATGGCTCTTCGGCGGCATTTCCCGGCATCTCTTCCGTGATCCGCAGCGCCAGGCGCGTTTCAAACACACGATGGAGCGTCTTGCCGGCGATTTGCGGCCGTGGTGCGCCCCCGAGAATCCACGAATCCGCCATAGTGCGCCGTTCATGTGCGGCGCACTGGAAACATTCCATCAGAATCACGCGCAGTTGCAGGAGCGGCTTACGTTTGAGCAGATGTCACCGACGCTGGCGGCGTACCACTTCCTGCGCGAGAATGGTTACATTCCACAGGATCTGGCGCTCCTGGATCGTGTGCGAGCCCTCATTCAACAATTGCCTCGCAACTTCCCATACGACGAGCGGACCAACCTGATCTCGACATTGTCGAAGGAATACGGCTTAGAGCGGCAGTGGGGCCTGGCGATGGAAGTGATCGATGACGCAGCACAGCAACGACTGCTGATGCCGGCCGATGCAAAATCGTTGAGGGAGCAGATCGGACGTCTGAGGGGCGTGGCAGAGTTGCGCTTCGCTGCGATTGAGGACTGGCAGGCAATGATGCTCGAATGAGTGTCATCCGCCTCGTTTTCGCGCGGATACCCGGTCGAGCAGTTTCCTTTCATTTCGCGTCAGACTGCCCATGCCCGATGAAGCGATCTTCTGAAGGATGCGATCGACCTCGGCCGCTTCCTGTTCTTCCTTGACGCGCTGCTTGGCCGCTCGGCGTTCAGCTCGATTCGGCCTGGCTGCGCCATCTTCGCACTCTGTCTCGCCGTACGCCAGTTGCAATGCGTATTCGTCGGAGCCGTCCGTGAACCCCATCATCTCTTCGGTGAACTGGAGTTGCTTGTGCGTCATGTAACACGTAACCGCGCCAAAAATCGCGATCGCCAGTAGCCACAGATTGGTGAAAACAGCTCCGAAGACGGCCAAGAGCAAGGCGCCGACATATCCGGTGCGGACCGCGAATCGCATCGAGCGGACGTATCCGAAGCGCGGCCAGAGCGCGGCCTGCACAATCCTTCCCCCATCTAGCGGGAAGATCGGCAGGAGGTTGAAAAGCAATAACAGGAGACTCAAGCTGTTGATCAGGAACAGGATCGCCAGTGGCCGGGTGGTGATCGTCGGACCCCACATCTCATTCGCAAAGTACAACGGGTTCGGCAGGGCGATGCCGAGCCAACGACCTGTGAGCAGTCCTAGGAGTAGACCGGTGCATAAACAGATGATGAGATTCACCATCGGCCCGGCCGCAGCCGAAATCAGGTGAGAGCGCCAGTTCTGTCGCGGTCGGACATACGCCAACCCGCCGAGCGGCCACATCAGAATCTCGTTCGCCTCGCCGCCTGAAGAGCGGCAACCGAACACATGGCCGAACTCATGCAGCAGCACGATCCCAAACAGAATGCCGAGCAAGAGTGCCATCAAGCCGATCCCGATGGCATCGATCGTGCCTGCTCGGATCAACATCACGATAATGAAGAGCAGGAAGAGGATATGGATGCGAATCTCAACGCCGGCGATACGGCCGACGCTGACCGCCCATGTGGCCGGATTGTCGAAGGAGGGGCGGATACCCTGCCAGTCGCCGCCTGGCCTGCCGTAGCGGTCGAATGGGTTCTCGTCGCCGCGGGAATCATCGCGATCGCGCCATTGGGAACTCATGCAGGTCCTCTATTCAATTGATAGTCCCACATGAGGAGCGCGGCAATGGTCTTTCCGTCTCGAATCGTCCCATTCATGGCCATTTCGACCGCCTCATCACGATGGACGATGACCACCTCGATCTCCTCGCCCGGTTCGAGCCGCTGGCCGCATGGCGTCAAATCCTCCGCAACGAACGCATGCATGAGTTCATCCGCGAAGCCGGGCGAGGTGTAGTACTCGGCCAGCGGAAGCAGCCGCCCGGCGCGGTAGCCCGTCTCCTCCTCAAGTTCACGACCAGCCGCCTTCCTGGGGTCTTCTTCCGATTCGAGTTTCCCAGCGGGGAGTTCCAGGAGCCGATCATCGACAGCAATTCGATAGTTGCGAATCATGATGATTCGTTCCCGGTCCAGTACTGGCAACACGAGCACTGCACCCGGGTGACGCACCACCTCCCGTTCGCGCACCTTGCCATCCAAGCCGCGCTGTGGGACGATTTCAACCTTGAAAAGTTTGCCGTCGTGTGTTGTTCTGACGTCGGGCATCGTGCTGCTCATAACGGGATGATATGTGAACGAATTTTCAGCAGGTCAACCATCAACAGGGCCGCAGCCGAATGAGGCGGCACGTCCGGATCAGCCAGCAATTGTGCGACTGGTTGATGTACACAAGTCGTTCGGTCGTTTGCGCGTGCTCGAGGGAATCACATTCGGTTTCCAGACCGGGAAGACGACGGTCGTCCTCGGCCCGAGCGGCACGGGCAAGAGCGTCCTGCTCAAGCACATTGCCGGGATTCTTCGGCCCGATTCCGGTGAGGTGTGGTTCGAAGAGACGCGCATTGACACCATGCGGGAGCGCCAGCTCGTCCCCATACGGCGGCAGATCGGTTTTCTCTTTCAACAAGGCGCGCTCTTCGATTCGATGAACGTGGGAGAGAACGTCGGCTTTCCGCTGCGAGAGCATACATCGCTTGGCAGGGGGGAAGTCGAGAAGCGCGTTCGCGAAGTGCTCGATATGGTCGGACTTCGTGACACGATGAGAAAGATGCCGGCAGAGCTTTCCGGCGGCCAAAAGAAGCGAGTCGCATTGGCGCGGGCGATCATTCTGCGGCCGAAGGTGATCCTGTACGACGAACCAACGACCGGACTTGATCCAATCCGTTCTGACGTCATCAACGAGTTGATCCTGAAACTGAAGAGCGAGCTCAAGGCCACCAGCATTGTTGTGACTCACGATCTGAGCAGCGCATACAAGGTTGCTGACACCATCGTGATGTTGCACGAGGGGCGCATCATCGAACACGGATCCCCTGACGCCATGCGCGGCTCGTCCAACGAGATTGTCCAGCGGTTCCTGCGAGGAGAGGCGGACGAGGCGGAGCTGGCGGGCATACGCAGTGGGGCAGCGGCGCGCTAGGCACCGGGCGCCAGCGTTGACGCGGTTTCCGTTCTTCGCCAAACTGGCGAACCCGGCTACACTCTCGCAAGTCGGAACCCCTTCATGAGTGAGCTTGCAAAGAATTTCATGATCGGCCTGGCCACGATCCTTGGCCTGTTCCTCCTTGCGCTACTGCTCTTCTACTTCGGCGAGTTCCGCCTGATAAGGCCGGCGGAGAATGAAGTCACCATTAACATGACCATGGCAGGAGGCATCAGGCCGGAGAGTCCGATCGAACTCGATGGCGTTCCGATCGGCGAAGTGACGGACGTGACGCTGCGACTGGCGGACATGAGGTATCCGGTCGTTGCCAAGGGCCGCATCGAGAGCGTCTACCGCATTCCTGTTGACTACCAGGCAACGGTCGAGCGATCGTTGCTGGCGGGGACGGCGATCCTGCATCTGACCTCGCCGCGCGTCCATCCAGAAGACGGTGTCGCGCTCCTGAGCGACGATGGCAGCGCAGAGTTACACGTTGAAGTGCGCACCGTGTTGGAAGAGGTGTTGCAGGAACTCGATAAGCGCACGGAGCCGCTTCTTGATGCGCTCGCCAGCTTCAATCGGCTCAGTGAGACCTACACCACAGTCGGTGAGAACATCAATGCACTCATTGGGGAAGCGGGATTCGATGCTGAAGGCAAGCCAGGTGAACCGACGCTGCGATCGGCGGTGGTCCGGCTCAACACGGTCCTTGACGAAGCAAGTTCTGCGCTGCGGCTGGCGAATGTCTGGCTTGACGACGAACAGCTTCGCGCGGACTTCACCGGCGCGGTGTCCAATGCGAATGCGCTGATCGAACAGGCAAGCGAAGCGGTTGCACAATACGGCCGACTTGCTGAGTCGCTCGAAGAGGATGCAGATGTGCTGGTTCAAAGATTAGTGCCGGTGACGGATGAGCTGGCGGAAACACTCGCCGATGTCCGCCGTGTGACAGCCCTTGCTATGGAGGGGCGCGGCACGATTGCACAGTTGCTCAACAATCCGGATCTCTATGAATCATTGCTTGATGCGTCGATTCGCCTCGAACGCGCGCTCGCCGAGGCCCAACTGCTGATTCAGAAGTTCCAGCAGGAAGGTGTGCCGTTGCGCTGGTAGCCCGGTCCCCAGCATCAATACAAGAGACAGACGCTTGACCGCACAACACAAGGACCAAATCGCCTCCGTTCTTCGAAGAGCCGTACAGGAAGTACTGACGCGCGGATTGAATGATCCTCGCATCCGAGGGCTGGTCTCTGTCACCAGCATCAAGGTGAGCAATGATCTGGCTGAAGCGACCATCCTCATCTCGATCCTGCCGGAGCAACATGAGACCCTCACACTCAAGGGATTGCAGTCGGCTGCCGGCCACATCCGAAAAGAGGTCGGTCGAAAGGTCACGATGCGGCGACTTCCTCGTCTCTCCTTTGAGATCGATGAATCCTACAAACGCGAGCAGGCCACGCTCGCTGCCATAAGCCGGGCGGTGGCTGGAGGAGATGAAGAAGTTCTGGAGGAAGAGGGCGGCGGCTGAGGGGTCCGGTGTTCCCTCGATCGGCGTTGGAAGGCAATGGCTTGGGCGGCCGTCTGTTGCCGCCCCTGGTGGCAGCCGCGCCCATGGCTCTGCCGTCTCCTACACTACCCGCCTCGAATCCTCGTATCGGCATTTCGCCCCAGTTTGACCTCCTACGACATATGAAAAACGCTTCCGACTGCGCCAAACGCCTCACCACGCTCCTCAAGCGACTGCCAGGCAGTGAGCCGCCCGATTTTTCGGCCGGTGAAGAAGAGTCATCGCCAGATCCTGTTGCTGTTCTGATTGCCTCGTTCCTGCTGTGGGAAAGCAACTCGACGAAGGCGCTCACGGCCTGGAAGAACCTGAACACGCGCATCGTGGATTACAACGACCTCCGTGTGTGCATGCCGCAGGAAGTGCTGGAGTTCATTGGCGTGCGTTATCCGCGCGGTTTGGAGAGATGTCAGCGACTTCGGGCATCACTGCGCGACATCTACCACCGCGAGCATGCTGTGCGCCTCGACAGTCTTGAGAAAGAGGGAAAGCGCGAATCACGTCGGTACCTCGAATCGCTCGAAGGAATGGTGCCGTATGTCGCAGCTCGAGTTTCCTTGCTCTGCTTCGGCTCGCACGCCGTGCCGGTAGATGATCAACTGCGATCGCACCTGATCGCTGTCGGGGCGGCCGATGACTCTGCTGAAATTGTTGAGCTTTCCTCCTGGCTTGAGCGCCACATCAAAGCGGATGATGCGGTGGTGGCTCACCATACTCTGCAAGGATGGGTCGATCGTGGCGGCGGCGAGCCCAAAGCTCGTTCGCGCACAACGAAAAAGCCGGCCGCGAGAAAGACGAAGAAGAAGGCCCCGACAAAGCGGCCACGAACCGCAGGTAGGTCCTGAAGCATGACCCGGTGGATGAACGGACGAGCCAAGAGTGAACGGGGGAGTTCGGCGGTGCACAGGACGATGAGTCCGCCACTCATCGTACCGGCTGCGCTGTTGCTCGCGGCAATGGCCGCGCTCATCGGCGGGTGTGCTGCACAATCAAAGCCACAGAACAGCGGTCCGTATCGCATCGATCGGACGCTCACGGCGGCTGCAAATCTCGAGCGGTTTGCATCGCTGGAAGAAACCTCCAGCGGGCTTCAGCAACGCGATGTCCCACCGCCACCTGGACTTGAGCCGCAGTTGTTGGCCCCACGTGAGGAGAGCGATACGCGCGCCTTTCTCCAGCTTGAGGAGGCGCTTCGGACACTGGCTTCTGGACGACAGCTTGGGTCGGCGGTCGCGGAACAACCGGCCGATGAACCTGATCCAGTTGCGCAAACAGCAGCGCAGCGTCATTACGTTCGCGGCCGAGAGGCGGCCTTGGCTGGCCGTCACTATCAAGCAATCACAGAGTTCCACCGTGGATTGGAATTGGACCCCGAGGCCGCGCCGCTCTTGAGGGAACTAGCGCGAAGTCATTTTGCTCTTGGCAATCAGGGCAAGGCCACGGAGTTCTATACGCGCGTGCTTCGGGTTGATCCTGCGAATGGTGAAGCGCTCTTCACGCTGGCGCTTGCCGCGGCTCATCGCCGGGAATGGGAGCAAGCGGCAGCGATGCTCGCCAGCTGGTACACGGCTCACCAGCGGCCTTTTGATCATGACCCGGGCGCCGAAGCGATCTCGCAGTTCACTCTTGGCACTAGCTTGCGAGCGCTCGGCTACGACCGTGCACATCTTGAAGCTTCTCGTAATGCCGCATCGGAGCTCGCTTCATTCGATCAGGACTCGATGTACGCTGCGCTGCTTGCTTCGATTGGGCGACAACAGAGTGAACTTTGGCGCGGCGTAGGCGACGCGCACTGTCGGCTTGGTGAATACGCCGATGCCCTTGAGGCCTATGCTGTCGCTTCGGTCTTGCCGGCGCCCGATCCCACCGCTTTGCACCCGCGCGTCATCTACGCGAATTTGCGCCTTGGTCGAGTTTACACCGCGCAACACGAGATGTTGGCTGTGCTGCGCGGCCAGCGGGCGAACATCAGTGATCGAGATATTCGTCTCTCTGCCTATATTGCGGATCACGTCAATGATCGATCGCTGCTGCAGGAAGAGGCGACTCGCATGTATCGTGAGCAGCCGTCTGAACCTGCCCTCGCGCGAGTTGCTGCTGCACTGCTTGATCCAGATGCGGCTGCCGAACTGCTGCGTGAGTTCATCGCGCGGAGCCCTCGTGATGTGCGCGTTGCAGGACAACTCCTGGTGTGGCTCGGTTCGCGAAATCTGGCAGGAGCTGTCGAGATCGCAGCAACGCTGATTGAATCTCAGCCGGATCTTGCAGGTGAATACGTCACGCGCCTCGTCTTTGCGACGCCACGGCCGGCGAACATTATCGAACATGCTCGCCATCTCGCCAGCCCCTCCACAGCCGCCAATATCGAGGCCAGGGTGCTCGTTGCGATGGGGGCGCTCGGTGAGGCCTGGTCGATCGCGACGGAGGCCCAGGCGCAGATGCCGCGCGACCGGACTATCCACTGGCTTCGCATCGAGCTCGCCGCGCTGCTCGAGGAGCCGGCGGTCCTTCATCAAGTGCTTGATGTCGATCAGCATCGGGACGATCCGATCACATGGATGTTCCGCTCACGAGCGATGCGCTCGCTGTTGCTGACCGATGACGCAATCGACGCCGCGCAGCGAGCGATTGATCTCGCGCAGCGGTTTGCCGCATCGAACGACGACTTACACCGGCAATTGCTCCTTGACCTCGCACTGGCCCATCACGCTCATGCCGCCCGATCATCGGATGAATACGTGCGCATGGATTCTGCTCATCAGGCGGCGCAGATCGCTGTGCAAGTTCTCGAAGATGATCCGATGCGTGACGCCGCCTATGAACTGCTCATCGCGCTATACCGGCCGGGAGGCATGATCGCTGACAACAACAGCTTTCGCCAGATCGCCGAGCAACTTCTTGAAGTCAATCCTGACAGTCGGCTCTATGCCCGCCTCTCAGCGGAGGAACTCATCGAGCATGGCCGGAATGAGCAGGCGCTTGAACGATTGATCAACCTGTACGATAGTGATGTCTCCGACACCAATGCCTTGCGTATGGCGATCCAAGCGTGGATCCGCAGTGATCAGCTCGATGCGGCAGTGTCGTGGATCAGCAGCCACCTCAAGGACCGGCCGGGCGATCCAGCTCTGCTTGAACAGTGGGTCGGCATCCTGCTTCAGCAGAACCGGGCCGACGAGGTCATTACGACGCTCAGCGAGAGACTCGACCAGGAGCCGCGTGACTTTGCTGCTGCTCGGTTGCTTGAATCCGCTTACCGCGCCACCGGCCAAGTCGATCTCGCGTTCGATCTCGGCGAGAAGCGATTGCTCGCGCAGCCGCAGGGCGTGCGTCGCGACATCGAACTTGCTGCTCTTTACGGCGGCGCAGGGTTTACCGATCGCGCGTTCGGTTTGCTCCATGATGTCACCGCGCGCCTCGACAACGCCCAATACCAGCACCTGCTCACCGCGATTTCCATCCTGAATCGCATCAGCACCAATGATCGCAGCCATGCTGAACTCGCCTTCACCTATGCAGTGGCCACGGTAGAGCGCTTCCCCGAGTCACCGCTTCAGGTCTACGGCATCGCGCTTCGCGCACTCGCGCAGCTTGATCGCATGGACGATTCATACGAGGAGCTCGCAACACAGGCAGCCCGGCACGCACACGCTGCGGAGGGCATGCAAACGGTCATGCAGTGGCGTGATCTCGCGCAGGCGCTTATCAGCGAGGGGTATCCCGAAGCCGCAGCCCGGGCCTTGCGGCCGCTCATCTTCGAAACGCATCTGCACCAGCCGCCCGCTTCTGACGCGCTGGCGATCATCACGTTCGCTGCGGACGCTGCGTCTTCGGAAGCGCTCGGCCGCAGCGCGGAATCCGTCACGCTCATCGAAGACCTCGCAGCCATCGGTCGTCTGCCCCGCATGCCGGGCACTGACCCGACGAAGACGCCCACCATCGCATCAACCCTCTACGACGTCAGCCAGATCTACTCGCTTCTGGGCAACCAAGCAGGCGTGCAAACGCTCCTCAGCCGCGCCTTCGAGTATGCCCCAAAGGACGCGATGATCCTCAATAATCTTGGCTTCATCCGCATCGAGCAGGGGGACGACTCGGCGCAAACCATCGAATGGATCGAACGCGCATTTCAGCTCGCTCCTGATACCAGCCACATTCTTGACACCATCGGGTGGCTTCGTTATCTCCAAGGCGTCTTCCAGGGTGATCCGCCGCAACCGGACGATGAGGAAAGTGAAACCCGCGGCGCGCTTGAGTTTATCGAGGCCGCCATCGACGCAGCGGGTGAACCCATCGCCGAAGTGCACGACCACCTCGGCGACACGTACTGGCGGCTCGGCCGGCACGAGGACGCCATCACCGCCTGGGAGACCGCCGCATCGCTGCTTGATGACCCGGACGCTCGCCGGGAAACCATTCAGAATCTGCACATCCTCCAGACGCGCGGTTGGGGTGTCCTCGTCGCTGACCCGCGCGTCTTGTATGATCGCCTCTACGGCGAGCCGCTCCTGCTCATCAGGGCCAAGCTCAATGCTGCGAAGCGTGGTGATGAGCCGCCGGTCGCGGCGACTTTCGCTGAGCAAAGGCCCGATCGTTCCAGGCCGCAAGCGGCTGCGGACAAGTAATCACACGAACTCGAACCCACTCCTTTTCACTTCAAGCATCCCAGTTCTCAACGACACATGGCCGGCCATAGTAAATGGGCAAACATCAAGCATCGTAAAGCGCGGCAGGACGCGCTCAAAGGTAAGGCGTGGAGCAAGTGCAGTCGCGCCATCATCGTCGCGGCAAAGAACGGCGGCGGCGACCCCGCGGCCAATCTCACGCTTCGCTACGCCATCGAAGAAGCCAAAGCCGCCAACATGCCCAAGGACACGATCGAAAAGGCGATCAAAAAGGGCGCTGGCGAGCTCGATGGCGAACATTACGAAGAGATCCGCTATGAAGGTTACGGCCCGAGTGGCGTCGCCATCATTGTCGATTGCCTTACCGATAAGGTCACACGCACCGCGCCCGACCTGCGCAAGATTTTTGAAAAGCACGGCGGCAATCTGGCCAAGCCAGGCGCGGTCGCCTTCGGATTCAGTCCCAAAGGCATCATCCTCATCGAAACCTCCAAGGTCGACGAGGAGCAACTGATGGAAGTCTCGCTTGAAGCAGGTGCGGAAGACATCGTCGAAGCAGGCGGTGCCTGGGAAGTCACCACAGCGCCGAGCGACATGCTCAGCGTCAAAGAAGCGATTGAAGCGGGGCTGCGCCTTACCGCCGACTCCGCGGAGGTTACCATGATTCCCGCCAGCACCGTTGCCTGCGATGAGCAGACCGCAGCGAAGGTTCTGCGCCTTGTCGATGCGCTCGACGAATACGACGACGTGCAGAAGGTCTATCACAACGCTGAGATCGACGACGAAGTCATGGCGAGGATCGGCTGATGCGGCCGGCTGTTGAATAAAGCGAGCTATTCGCACGCACAGCGGTCCTCAGGCGTGCTCGCCGGCTCCTTGCGCGTCACGCGCTGGTCCGACTTATGCGCTCCGTAGCTAGAGGGGTCTGTCGCTCTAACCATTGCCAGGCGCGGTACGCGGAACTGATGGCAGGCCCGACGGAAAAAGTGAATAATGCGCTTGACAGATGCAACAGTCGCGCACATACTATGCACAGCATAGTATTCGTCATCGCGACCGCGACTTCGGAGCACCCATATGCGAATAGAACGTGAACTCATGCGCGGGGCGGGCCCCGTTGCTGTGCTGAAGCTTCTGGAGCGAAGGGAGATGTACGGCTACGAACTCGTCGAGACGCTGGCAGCGAAATCAAACGGCGTGCTTGACATGGGGCAATCCACGCTGTACCCCATGCTCTACAACCTCGAAGCGCAGGGATTCGTCAAAGCGCAGTGGCGCGAAGCGGAGAGCGGCAGGCAGCGCAAGTACTACGCATTGACCGGCAAGGGCAAGAAGCGGCTTGCAGCGGAAACCAAGCAGTGGCGGGCTGTTGCCGGCGCTATGAGCGCACTCGGCATCCTGCCCTCCGGTGAGCCGGCAGCGAAGGGAGCGTTGGCATGAGCGGCGAACAGGTGAAGTCGAACGCCGACGATCAGCCGACCTTTTACGATCGAGTTGCGTTCACACCTCTTTCCAATGCGCTGCGAGGCGACTGGAAGAAGCGGCCGACAGTGGAGCGCATTCTCCGCGCTCATGCACTGCCTCCGGCTGTGGCTCAATGCATCAGAACAATCGTGGAGCGATCGCGGCTTTGGCGAATGGAGCGCCACGATGTGGCGCGAGAGCTCGCCGCCCACTTTGCAGATGGCCTTGAAGCCGGCCGATCCGCCGAGGATCTGATGGAAAGTTTCGGCGATCCTGAGCAGGCCGCTCGGCTGATTCGCATCACGAAGAAGCGCAATCGGCCGCTGTGGTGGCGCGCCAGCCGCAACACGCTTCGAGGATTTGCCGCGATGGTTGTTCTGCTCATCGTGTTATACGCTGCGGTGACGATTCGATTCTTCATGGGCAGTCCGACGATCAGTCACGATTACGTTCAGGATCTAAATCGGGTTGCGGCGTCGGTGCCAGATGACCAGCGTGCCTGGCCGATCTATCGCACTGCGCTGCTGGCGCTGGGCGAGCGGCCGCTCATCGTTAGGGAAGAACACCCAACGGTCGAGGAGCCGGTGTCGGAGGAGTATCGGCAGTACCTCGAGCGCAACGCCGCTGCACTTGAACTTGTGCGTGAAGCAGGTTCGATGCCGCATTTCGGCTATGAAGTTGGCCACGACATCAGTGAAGCAGATCGCGAGCTCTGGCCCGACCTGATCGCAGGCGATCCGCAACGCGGGGTGTACTCTGCTCTTCTGCCCTTTTTGGGGACGATGCGGGAACTCTCCTGGGTGATCGCAGCAAATGCCATCCGCGCCGCCGAAGACGGGGACATGCAGACGACCGTCCGCAGCGTCGAAGCGACGATCGGAATGACCGAGCACCTGCGAGAGCATCCCGTCCTCATCAGCGATCTCGTCGCTCTTGCGATTTTTACCCGAATGCTCGACACCATCAGCGGAATACTGGAAGTACATGCCGACCGCTTCACCGATGATGATTTGACGACCATCGCTCACCTCATTGCCTCTGCATGCGGCGGCGATGTGCGCGTGAGAATCGAAAGCGAGCGGTTCTCGTTCCATGACTTCCTGCAACGGACGTACACGGACGATGGGGGCGGCGGCGGACGATTGACACCCGAAGGGGTTCGGCTTATCTCGGACCTGATGATGATCAGTTCTGAGGAAGTGAACGAGTCTCTGAAATGGGCCCTTTCGCCGGGCGCATCGCTGGTGATGGCGAACCGGCGCGAGATGAAGGCCAAGTGGGATGAACTGTTCAATGAAATGCTCGCCGACGCATCGCTACCGCTCTGGCAACGCACGTTCCCGACGAACACTTTTGTCGAGATGATGAAGGGAACCTTCGCCGAGAAGCGGTACCTTCCGATCGTGTTGCTCTTTCCAGCCATTGCGCGCGCTTCGAACATGGCGGACCGTGCCGCGATGCGGCGCGATGGCGTACTCGTTGCTCTCGCGCTGGAGTTGTATCACCGCCATCATGGCGCCTGGCCGCAGACGCTCAGTGATCTCACTCCGAACTATTTGCCTGCCGTGCCAATGGATCGCTTTGACGGCCATCCGCTGCGCTATCTCGTGCGCGAAGGTCAACCGATCGTGTATTCGATCGGCATCAATCTCGAAGATGACGGCGGCGTGCCGCTTTCACCCGACAATCTGAACGAGACGGCACGCTTTGTGCCCAGAGCGAAGGTTGATGCTCGGAATCAGGATTTCAAGGAGTGGAAGGAGCGGCATCCGCATCGAACGGATATCACTGCGCCTTTTCCTGAGGCGGACTTCATCCTCTGGCCTCGGTTGCCCTCGAATTGGGCCTACCTCGACGAAGGCGCAGGTGAACATGAGACAGCCGACGCCGCAGATCATCTCGATCAATAGCCCACCGGCGTCGGCCTGCAACCGCTTGGCGATGAGAAGCGGAGCGACGTGTTCAGCCATTCACGAGCATCTGCTCAATGCGCTGCACCGTGCTCCAGTTGCGCGCGGTGACGGATGAGCCCGCGCATCGGTCGAGAACGGCCGGGCTGAGTTTCGTCTTCGCCTGGCCGGCTGGGAAGTGAATCCAGATGGCATCGCCAATCTGCTCAATGCGCTCCTTGTTCCGGGCGCGCTCGCGCAAAGACGCAGCCGCTTCGCCCGGTGGCGGCGACTTGGCAAGGGCGAGCATGACGCGGTTGGGTTCAGCCGCTGCCGCCGCCTGAAACGGGTTCGTATCGGCGTAACCCTGCCACTGCCGCGCGCTGCGCACGATGACCGGGATGCTCAACTTGAACTGCTTCGTAATCGCTGCTTCGAGCGAGGTCTCCATCGCGCTTGCTTTGCCGCTTGCACGAAAGACGATGTTTCCGCTCTGGATGTAGTGCCGCACATCGTGCCATCCGACCGCTTCGCAGAGCGAGCAGAGGTCGCGCATCGGAATCATGTTCCTGCCGCCGACGTTGATGCCGCGGAGAAGGGCGATGAAGGTGGGCATGGTCGCAAGTGTACATGCGTCTGACGCAGAGAAGCCCACGGACGGGAGTCCGTGGGCTTTAGCACATGAATGAAATCGATCGCGGCGTTGCGCCGGGGATCAGTAGCGGTAGTGGTCCGGCTTGTAGGGGCCTTCCTGCGGCACGCCGATGTAGTCGGCCTGCTCCTTGGAGAGCGTCGTAAGCTTCGCGCCGAGTTTATCAAGGTGCAAGCGCGCGACCTGCTCATCGAGGTGCTTGGGCAGCGTGTACACCTTCTTTTCGTACTGAGAGTTATTCGTGTGCAGCTCGACCTGCGCCATCACCTGGTTCGTGAAGGAGTTGCTCATCACGAACGACGGGTGGCCGGTCGCGCAGCCGAGGTTGAGCAGCCGGCCTTCTGCAAGAATGATGATCGACTTGCCGTCGGCGAAGACCCATTCATCGACCTGCGGCTTGATGTTGACGCGGCGCGTGCCGGGAATCTTCTTGAGGCCTGCGACTTCGATCTCATTGTCGAAGTGGCCGATGTTGCCGACGATTGCCTTGTCCTTCATCTTCGACATGTGATCGGCGGTGATCACGTTGAAGTTGCCGGTTGCGGTGATGAAGATGTCGGCCTTGTCCACGACATCCTCGATGCGTACGACCTCGTAGCCGTCCATGCACGCCTGCAGCGCGCAGATGGGATCAATCTCAGTCACCATCACGCGGCATTTCTGGCCGGCAAGCGATTGGGCGCAGCCCTTTCCGACGTCGCCATAACCGCAGATAACCGCGACTTTGCCTGCGAGCATCACGTCGGTCGCGCGCATGATGCCATCGACAAGCGAATGCCGACACCCGTACACGTTGTCAAACTTGCTCTTGGTGACGGCGTCATTGACGTTGATGGCTGGGAACAGGAGCGTGCCTTTCTTCTGCATCTCATAGAGCCGGTGCACGCCGGTGGTCGTCGCCTCGGAGACGCCGCGGATGCGCTCGCCGATCGGCCTCCAGAAGTTGCCGTTCGCCTTGTGCACGTCGCCGAGCAGTTGCAGGATGCATGCGAACTCTTCGTTGTCGGTGGTGGAAGGATCAGGCACAGCGCCGGCCTTCTCGAATTCGGCGCCCTTATGCACGAGAAGCGTGGCGTCGCCGCCGTCATCGAGAATGAGGTTCGGCCCGTCGCCGCCTTCGGAATTCGGCCAGTTCAGTGCCTGGAAAGTGCACCACCAGTATTCTGGCAGCGATTCGCCCTTCCATGCGAAGACTGGCACGCCCTGCGGGTTGTCCGGCGTGCCGCCTTTTTTCGGCGGGCCGACCACGACCGCTGCGGCAGCATGGTCCTGCGTTGAGAAGATATTGCACGAGACCCAGCGGACTTCTGCGCCGAGTTCGACGAGCGTCTCGATCAGCACGGCCGTCTGAATGGTCATGTGCAGCGACCCGACGATCTTCGCGCCTTTGAGCGGCTGCTGGCCGTGATACTTCTCGCGAAGCGCCATTAGGCCGGGCATCTCGTGCTCAGCGAGCTCGATCTCCTTGCGGCCGTAGGCGACGGTCTTGGGCGAAAGATCAGCGACCTTGTAAGGGAGGTCACTGAACAGGGGCAGGCCGGTGTCTATGAAGGTGGCGGAAGTGGAGGGCGTGGAAGCAGTGGCAGTAGCGGACATGTGTCAGGTTGGCTCCGAAGTGGTTCCGATTGGTCGATTCACGAGTTATCGTTGCTTCATCCGTTCATCCGGATGATGGGATGAATGATACGGGTGACTGACGAGGCGGTCAAATCGCGATGAAACAGCCAATTGGCAGCAGCCAAGGGTTTATCGGCGCGAACCGCGGGCTTCCGCCACGCGGCTACGGATCAGGAAGTTGACTGGCTCAAGGCGGTTGCGACTTCATCGAGGGCGAATTCGCGCTGCTCGCCGGATTCGAGGTCTTTGAGGGCGACGCGGCCTTCTACCAGTTCCTCACCGAGGATGACCGCGAAGCGTGCGCGGCACTTGCCGGCTTCGCCGAGGAGTTTGCCGACGTTGCGGGTGGTGCGGTAGGAATGGCGGATGTGCAGGCCCGCTTTGCGCCACTGCGCGACAAGCGAAGGCAGTCGCTTCGCCGCGTCATCGGTTGCAGCGATGACAAACGCATGCGGCCGCACCGGCTCCATGACAAGTTCCTCCGGCAGCAGCCCCTTGTCGTGCAGGATGTTGGCAAGGACGACATCGCCCATGCCGAAGCCGCACGCTGGCAGCGAAGGGCCGCCGAAGGACTCGATCAGTTTGTCATAGCGCCCGCCGCCTGCAACAGCGCGCTCGCCTTCTGCGATGACCTCGAAGACGGTTCCCGTGTAGTACGCGAGGCCGCGGACGATGGTGGGATCAAACGTGCACCAATCAGCCAAACCCGATCCGTGAATTCCCAACTGAAACTCTCGCATTCTACGTTGCGATGGGCGCAGGCGCTCAGCCACGGTTTCAGTTGCTGCTTCCGCCGCGCTATCAACAATCTCCGATTTTCCTAGTTCGATCGCCTTCTGTTTTGCGGCCTCATGGATCACCGGATCATGTCCAGACCAAAGTAGTTCAACGTCTCGCGCTTGCTCTTCGGTACCCCCGAACGCTTTCACATCTGCGATGCGCTCCCTTGGACTAAGTCTGTCGTATCTGTCTATCCAGATCATCCAGTCACTTATGGAAGATTCAGGAATGCCAATTCTTTCAAGCATTGCTTGGAGTATCTGTCTATCTGTGTAGTGTACGCGCACATCAGCTGGTGTGAGCCCGAATCGCTGCAATGCACCAATACAGCACGCGATGACGTCTACATCACTCTGAGTAGATTCATCGCCGATGAAATCCACATTCCACTGAAAAAACTCCCGCAACCGCCCGCGTTGCGGCCTCTCCGCGCGAAAGTGGCTCGGGATCGCGAACCACTTGATCGGCTTCGGCAACTGCGCTGCCTGTGCCGCCACCATCCGCGCTAGCGTCGGCGTGAACTCCGGCCTTAGCGCGAACGGCGCATCTTCACCGCTGCGGATGCGCGACAACTCGCCTTCATCCTTGCCGCTGTAGACGCCGAAGATTTCGCTGACGATTCCCGGGCCGGACTTGTGCTTGTAGATTTCGATGTCCTCGAACGTCGGACCATCGACTTCTTCGAAGCCGTGGTTGATTGACGTTTGCCGCCAGATGTTCTCGATGTAGCGGCGCACGGCCATGTCGGCCGGGTAAAAATCGCGCATGCCCTTGGGGGCTTGAAACTTCTTTGACTTCGTTGCCATCTCGGCAGCAAGTGTAGCCGCAACGGCCATGTTTTGCGGCTGCGAGATTCAAAGGATTCGGAACCGCAGATAGACACAGATGACAGTTGATGACTTCCACAACCAATAGCCGCGTGGCGGAAGCCCGCGGTTGAGTCGTGCAGCGGCGTCAAGAACGACCACGGTCTACGGGCACGCGGCTATGCGCTTGAGGAACAAACAGAAGACCCCGCAATACGTTCGGGGCCTTCCGGGGCGTGCCGTGTATGAGCGGCACATCTCTGCGAATCAGCAGTTCCTGCAGGTTCAGAAACGGAAGCTCGCGTTGACGCCGAAGATCGCGGCGGGGTCATGGTCTTCCTCACCCAGCTTCGATCCGCTGCTACTCTCAAGTCGCATCCGCCCAGCAAGGGCCAGGCCCACCCTCGCCCCGAGGTGAAGGTTCGGTGAGACGCGGTAGCCGATGCGCAGCCAAGCGGGGATGTAGGAGTGTTCCCCGACGCCATCCGGTGCGACGCCTCCGCCGCTCTCGAGGCGGAATCGTCTGAACCTGTAGGCCACCCCGATGGCTGTCTCGAAGCCGCCGCCCCAGTCATAGAGAAGTTCAACGCCGGGATCACCGGTGGTCTCGGCGATATCGCGCGTGCTCAGCCAGAGGTTCTCCATGAGTTCCCAGTGAAGGATGATCACGGGGAAGAAGCGGGCGCTGTCTTCTATCTGACTGGTGATGCCGGCCCCGAGGCCAAGCGTTAGTTTCGGTGAAGCAACATACTGCACGCCGAAGCTGCCGCCTGCGATCCACGAGTCTCCTGCATCCGCGCCGGACTCGCGCGACATCTGGAAGACCGGTCCCCCGAAGACCGACCACTCTTCATCCAGGATGAGCGTCAGAATGCTCGCAAACGAAAGGGTATGGATGTCTTCCCACGGCTCCATCACACCCGGCACTGGCGCCAGCATCGTGGTGCCGGAAAAGTCATAGTCATCGAGGTCGTAGCGCAAGCCGAGCGAGAGACGCAGTTGCTCTGTGATCGGCAGTCGTGCGCTCAGCCGCGCGTTGAATCTGCTGACGCTGAAGCGCCCGCCGTCATCGATGTCTGCGCGCGTTTGATGACCAAATCCTGCGCCAACGCCGAATTGCACGGCCATGTCTGGGGCGAGCGCGCCGAGTTGAACATTGGCTTCGAGATTCGGATGATCAGCAGAGCTGCCGAAGATCAGCGGTGACTTCGCCGGTTGAACGTCATCGACGGCTAAGACGGGAGCTGTCGAGAAGGCCGCCATCGCACCGACGCAGATCGCGAGGCATGATCGAGCCGACCGATTGATGCGAAAAGGATGAATGCGGATCACGGGGAGAGGGATTCCAGAGGAGTTGGTGAGCGGTTACTAGGATATCTGGCCGGTCAATTTGTGCAAGCACGGTTCTCTATGGCGGATCGTTACGATGTTCACATGACTGCAACACCCATTCAACCGCCGCCGCATATGACGCCGGAAGCGTTTCGCATCCAGGGACAGGCCGTTGTTGAGTGGATCGCCTCCTATATCGAGCGCGTTCAGCGGGACGAGTTCCCGGTCCTCTCGCCGATCGAACCGGGCGAGGTGCGGGCGCGGCTGCCGCACGATGCACCGGTGGAAGGCGAACCGTTCGAGCAGATCCTGCGCGATGTGAATGAGATCATCATGCCGGGCATCACGCATTGGCAGTCGCCGAGTTTCTTCGGCTACTATCCCGCCAACACCTCCGGGCCCGCAATACTCGGTGAGCTGCTCTCCGCCGGCCTTGGCGTACAAGGCATGTTGTGGTCGACCAGCCCCGCATGCACCGAACTTGAAACACTCATGCTGGATTGGGTGGCGCGGATGCTCGGCCTGCCGGAGCGGTTTCTATCAAGCTCCCAGGGCGGCGGCGTCATCCAGGACACGGCATCGAGCGCTGCGCTGTGCGCCTTGATCGCAGCGCGGCAGCGGATATTGGCAACGTCCAGAGGCGAATGCGGTGCGGGGAGGTGCGTTGCGTACTGTTCGAGCGAAGCGCATTCCTCCATCGAGAAGGCAGTTCGCATAGCGGGCCTTGGGAGCGAGCATCTGCGCTTGATAGAGACCGATGAACACAGAGCGCTGCGGCCCGACGCATTAGCGGCGAGCATCCGAACTGACAAGAAGGACGACCTTCTGCCATGCTTCGTCTGCGCCACTGTCGGGACGACGTCAACGGGGACGGTCGATCCCGTTCGCAAGATGGGCGAAATCTGCCGTGAACACGGCATTTGGCTGCATGTTGATGCAGCGATGAGCGGCACTGCTGCGATCTGTCCGGAGTTTCGCGGCATGCATGATGGGCTTGAACTTGCGGACAGTTACTGTTTCAACCCGCACAAGTGGATGTTGACGAACTTCGATTGTGATTGCTTCTATGTCGCGAATCGCGCTGCCTTGGTAGGCGCGCTGAGCATTCTGCCGGAGTATCTGCGCAATAAGGCATCGGAATCCGGCGCCGTGATCGACTATCGGGATTGGCAGGTGCCCCTCGGCCGGCGGTTCCGCGCGCTGAAACTATGGTTCGTGATTCGGTACTACGGGATTGAGGGTTTGCAGCGGCACGTTCGACATCATGTAGAGCTTGCGCGGCAGTTTGCTGCGTGGGTGCAGGAAGACGAGCGATTTGAGCTGGCTGTTGAGCCGCGGTTGAATCTGGTTTGCTTTCGGCTCGCCCCGCCGTGCGGCGACATCGAGAACGAGCGGTTGCTGGAGACATTGAACGCATCCGGCAAGTTGTTGCTGACGCACACTCGGCTAGACGGCCGGTACACGCTGCGCATGGCGATCGGCGGGACCTACACTCGTGAACAGCACGTGCATAATGCATGGCGGTTGATCCAGAGCGGCGCCGCCGATCTGATTTCACTATCGAGTCAAACGTGACAAGAGAGACCATCACATTTCATTCCCCGGATGCTGGAGAGGCGAGCGGTGAAGCGGAGGTGTTGAGATTCTCGGCGGCGGGGCGCGTCGCCCTGGCAACGCTGTATGTACTTGGTGGATTGCTCGGCGCGACCGCGTGCATCATCATTCCAGGGGTTCACTTCATCACAACATGGGCGCTTCCGCTCCTTGGAGTCATCATGGCGGTTCGGACCGTTCGGCGCGATCTGATCGTTCATCAGCCGCATGGCACATGCCCGAGTTGTGGCAAGCACATTGAGTTGACAGGTGGGCCGCTGGATGATCCGCACTGGCAGAAATGCCCGCAGTGCCAGGCAGTCGTCCAGATTCGGGTAAACGAAAGTCCCACAGATACTCACCGGGCAAAAGATAACGCCTCGGCATGACCGAGGCGTTCTCTTGCATGATCGTACGCAGATTCTGCGTGCGTCAGTTGGGGCAGATTAATTACTTGGAGCCGCACTTCTTGGAGCAGCCAGACTTCTCGCTGACCGCGCCGAGGTTGGCTTCGGCTTCCTTGGCGGCCTTCTTGCAGCAGCCGCTCTTTTCGCTCACGGCGCCGAGATTGGCTTCCGCTTCCTTGCTGCAGCCGCTCTTGGCCTTGTCGCAGCCGCTCTTGGAGCAGGGGGCAGCTTCGCCGACCGCGCCCATGTTGGCGTCAGCTTCCTTGTTGCACTTGCTCGCGCACTTGCCGGCGCAAGGGGCTTCGCCCACGGCGCCCATCGAAGCATCCTTCGAGCACTTCTCAGCGCACTTTTCGGCGCACTTCTCTGCGCACTTCTCGCCGCAGTTGGAGCCGCATGGGCTCATGGCACCGGGGCTGACGGTTTCGTTTGTGGTTTGACATCCGATGACGGCGGCCGTGAAACAGACCGCGACGAATCCAAGAATGCTCTTCATGAAATGAGATCCTCCAAAGGTAGTTTTGCTCAATACGGAAAAGTGGCACGGCAACAGCCGCGCACAAGTTCTGCACAGGCACCGTGCCCGTGCCACGAGGACAGTCTAACGCTAAACGGCCGCGTCTGCCGGCATTATTTCGCGAATCGTGAAGATTTTCACCCATCCAATCGCAAAAATCGGCAGTTTCGATCAGGTCCAACCGGGGACGGCAGCCCGCTCCTGGCAAGGGACTTCAACAGACTCTTAACCCTACAATTCTCCGAATGTCGCAGTCGAATGAGCCGCAGGATCGGCCGATAACTCCCGAAGAACCGCCGGAACAGCCGGCCGAGTCTCAGGCCGAACGGCTAAGCCGAGTCAGTGCCAAGGCACGGATGCTGCCCCGCACACCCGGCGTGTACCTTTTCAAGTGCGCTGAGGGCGTTGTCCTTTATATCGGCAAGGCCAACTCCCTTCGGGATCGAGTCGGTTCCTACTTCGTGCCGTCAGCATGGGCTGGATTGGGGCCCCGCAAGCAGCGGATGCTGGAACTTATTGATGATATCGAAACCATTGACTGCGAAACGGAGTGGGAGGCCCTGTTGATTGAGAGCCGGCTCATCAAGGACATCAAGCCGCGCTTCAACGTCTTGATGACGGATGACAAGACGTTTCCGTACCTCGCCATAACGATGCGAGAGGACTTCCCCGGGGTGTACATCACCCGCGAGCCGACTGAGCCGCAGTTCAAGGGAGCCAGAATCTTTGGGCCGTTCATTTCAGCCGGGGCGCTGCGCGAATCGCTGCAGCTCCTGCAGAAGGTCTTCAAGTTCCGCACGTGTACGCTCGACATCCGCGCCGAGGACCCAAGGAACCGCTTTTTTCGGCCGTGCATTCTGCACCCGATCGAGCAGTGCACCGCGCCGTGCGGAGCGCGCATCAGCAAGGAGGATTACCGCGCGGATATTGACCGCTTCATCCGCTTCCTCACCTCGAAGCGCAGCGTCATGCTTCGTGAAATGAGGTCAGAGATGGAGCAGGCGTCGGACGAACTTCGCTTCGAAGAAGCAGCCCACCTGCGTGATCAGATCAAGGCGCTCCAGAAGCTGGACGACCGGCCGCGCAAGGTGCGCGATGAAGACGGCCAGGAATGGCAGCCGGAAGTCACGATCTTCGCCACCGATCCGTCCGCTGCACTTCGCTCGCTTCAGCGCAGTTTGGGAATTGACCAACCGATCCGCGCGATGGAAGCCATCGATATCGCGCACCTTCAGGGCGGCGAGACAGTTGGATCGAAGGTCTCCTTCATCGATGGCCGACCGTTCAAGGACGGCTACCGCCGCTACAAGATCCGCACCGCTCAGAATGACGACTATGCCGCCATCCGCGAGGTGGTCAGTCGTCGCTACCGCGAGGCCGGTGAGGGCAATGAGTTGTATCCCGACATTATCGTGATCGACGGCGGCCTCGGGCAGCTGCATGCTGCCCTCGAAGCGTTCACCCACATGGACACGAAGCCGCCGATGGTGATCTCCATTGCGAAGAAGGAAGAGATCATCTACGTGCAGGAGCGCAGCGCGCCGCTGAAGCTCGGGCGCGAGAATCCGGGATTGAGACTCGTACAAGCCATGCGCGATGAGGCGCACCGTTTCGCACAGTTGTACCACCACGTCTTGCGAAGGAAGAAGGTGCTGGAGGAGGATTGAATCATCCAGTCCCCGGCCTTGGAATGCATTGATCGATTGTCGCGCTGAATATGCGGCGCCCTCATCGGGTGCCAGCCGCATAGCACGCGACCGGAGGCGAGGTTGATCAATCCGCGCTGATCACATTGGGGCCCTTGCCGGCCTTCTTCTCGAACTTGCCGTCGCCGGCCCGCTCGTATTTCGTAAAACCGAGGCGATCAAGGTTCTTATTTGAGAGCCGATCACCTTGCGTGTGCAACGCCGGCGGCTGAATCACTCGGCGGACCGGTTGGCCGGTCTCCGGGTGCTTGTTCAGAGCCGGCTCCTTCATGGACTGGACGACTTCAAACATCTCGCCGTCCGAACCGTCTTCGTTAATGACCTGATACACATAGGTAGGCATGGTGAATGCACAGTGAACGCACAGTTGTCGTTGCGGGCGAAAGAGATTCTATGCAGCACGGGTAAGGGGGTCAGCTCTCATGGATCTCGTAGATCGTGTCACCAAGGAGGATCTGAACGTTTCGGCCGACCGAAAGCCAGGCAGCAGCGTCAGGAAACTGCCGCAGAAGATCGTAATACTCATCGGAATCGAACTCGACCCGCTTTATCTCAGCGTGCGGAACTTCCTGCACACTCGTATCGACCCATTGGCTGCCGTTCTGGACGAACGCGCGGCCACGCACGACCCGAGTCTGCTGTGATTGCCATCCGGCCCCGTATTCGGCTTCACTGTTGGCCTCGTACAATTGCTGCACGTTCCACGCCTGCTGCATACCGGTGTTTGAGCGCGATGCTCTTGTGGCGGCGCTGCCTGTGCGATCTCGAGCCATCTGGTCGTATGCCTCCTGTGGCCTTGCAATGCCTCCTCCGCCTCCACCATGAATCGCGCTGCTGTCTCGTTGTACGACGCGCTGCGCCATGGGCACGCCACGCCGCTCTTCATCTTCCAGGATGAGGTACGCGGTGTAGGGCGTCACAATGCCATGCGCGCGTGCGAGGTGCGCGATCTCGTCGCGTAGTTCTTCGTTTTCACCCTGCTGCCGAATCTGGTCGAGCAGAAATCCAATCCGCCGGGTGGCCCATAGTCGCGGAATGAAATCGTGCTCGCCTTCACGTTCAGCGAATGTGCCCTCAGTAACGAATGTCTGTACTTCGGAGCGAACCTTCCCCTGAAGCGTAATGACCGCATCGCCGCCTGTCGCATAGCGTCCAAGAACGACGAGCTGATCGCCCTTGAATAAATCCGGCAGGCCGTTCTGGCCCGGATGCATCCGATTGATGCGCAGCCCCTCGGCGCCTTCGACGGCCAGTTCCAGGTTCGCAAGCACCGGATCGCTGATCCTCGAATAAAACTGTGAGACTTTGATTTCAATATCTTCACTCGCGAGGACGTACTCACTGACCGCGCGGCTCTGCTGGGACAGACGATCGAGCAAATAGGTGTTGACATCACTTCCGACGCCGAACGAGAAGACGCGAATGACTTCGCCTGCGTCCTGCATCTGACGTTCAACGTTCTTCAGAATCTCCTCCTCATCACTGACGCCCACGGTTGGCCTGCCATCTGTCAGGAAGACGATGATAAAGGGTCGATCGTCCTGATCTCGTTCGTGGATCAGTTTGACCGCGTGTTGGAGAGCGTCATCGATCGCTGTGCCGCCGCGAGGCCGAAGAGCATCGATGAAATCCCTCGCCCGCTTGAGAGCGTCTTCCGAATGTTCGGCGAGTGAACCGAAAAGCGGTTCCGTATCTGTTGCGAATCGAATGATCTCAAAGCGGTCCTCGGGATTGAGATTGTCGATGCAGAAGTGCAGGGCGTTCTTCGCCTGCTCAAGTTTGCCACGCGCCATCGAACCGGACGTATCAAGCACAAACACAAGATCCTTGGCGATCACCTGTTCCTCCTTCATGGAGACGCTCGGCGATGCGAGCAGGAGAAAATAGCCATCCTCAGATTCATCTGGCCGGTGCGTCAGAAGCGTCAGGCCGACATCGTCTTCTTGCGAATCCAGCGCGTAGAACAGCTTGAATTCGCTCGCAGAGTGCTTGCTGAGCGACTCAAACCCGACGATGGCTGCGTTGTCGGCGGGTCGCGTGATCTCAACGTCGTGCGTGGGGGAGTAGATCGTCTTGATCGATGAGGTTGAGGTCAGGTTCAATCGGAGCGAAAATTGCGGCAGGCGTCGGTGATGCAACCGGCTTGCCGTGTGGATCGGCAAGACGTACGAGATGACATCGTTGTCTTGTGGCAAGAGCTGCGTGTATTTGATCCGAATCCGTCGTTCGCTCTTTGGCTCAAACGGAAAGACCCGAATGCGAACGAGACCTTGCCCTGCGTATTCAAGCAGCGCGGGATCCTTGACTTGCCTCACGATGTTCTCGTAGATATTGCGCGCCTCCTTTGCGTCGAGTATCTCGCCGTCGACTTCCGTGCCGTCGATGAACATGGAGAATCGATCGATGTGCGCCTCCCTTGGGAGCGGAAAGTAGTACGTCGCTTCAAGGCGTTGATTGCTCGGATTGAAGAAGACCTGTTCGACTTGCGTCGTCGCGACTTGGTCGGCAATTGTGGTGTCAACCTGATGAGTCCTGAGTTCAATCGGCCCGAGGCGCTCAGGTGGATGACTCATGTCGCTGGCCGGCACAACCCAGCCGCTAGCGGACGCGGCGCTGATGATGAGAGCGGCAAGAGCCGCACCGATCACGACATGCGTTGACTTCATGACGAGGTCTCCGAATCAGGTTGAAATGTGCGCGCCGGCCGAAGCAGGCGTGTGTCCATCACTTAGGACGCACGAAGCTTCGGTTCATTTCAGAGAATTTGACAAATCAACCGCCTCTTCAGTTCCCCGGCTGGGGTACGGCCGAAGAATAACCGTCACCGGTGTGCCGACGGGGGGGATGCGGTCGATGTCAACTTCCCACTCGGGCGCGTGAAACTCTTCTTGGTCGGGCATGATCTCCATGAAGCCAACCACTTCATCGCCGAACGTGACAAGCCCGATGATCGACCCGGAATAGTCGGCGACGTAATGATGTCCCGGTCCCATCTGCGGGGGGTTCTCTTTGAAAAGCGATCCGCCGAAGACCCACGGCGCTTCGGGCAAGCTGCGGTCCATGTCATGAAAGTCACGAACCCAGTTGCGTATCGGCTCCTCGATGACTTCGCCCGCGCGTTCGTACCTTACGAGGACATCGAGCCGGTTTCCCTGCGGCTCGATCAGCTGGAGTTGCTCGCCCTCAGGCAGGGCATCATTCCAGGTCCAGCGTCCCGGAGACCCCGGCTCGAAGCCAGCGAGAAGCAGCGCTGCATGAACGTTGCTCGGTCGGGCGCGAATCACGATGAGGGATTCATGTTCTCGTGTACCCGGTGAACAGGCGATCTGTTCAAGGAAGCCGCCATCGAGTGCGACCCAGCCGCGCACTTCGACGGATGGCTCGTGTAGATGTACAACGATGTCGTCGAAAGGTTCAATCGTTGCAGGCTCGCTCGGAACACTGCTCTGGATTGCCGCTGCCACTTCCTCCCGCTCCGCAGGATCTTGCTGCTCGTTACCGGCATCTGCGCCGTCCTCGCCCTTCAACGCCTCGACGGGCGCATCGTCAATTTCCGCTGCATCGGCGAACGCGTTTATGGGTTCTCTCGATGCGCATCCGGTCAAAAGCACAATCGCGACGAGTGTTGAGAACAGCTTCAGTTGAGCAGCACCTGATTGCACTGCGCTATGGTAGCGCAGCCGACGCATGGTCTGTTGTGGAAGGTCCGGATGCGCCACGCGGCCGGGAGGCATGACGGGGGGAGGGTAGCGCGCGGCGCATCAAAAAAGGCCCGGTGGAGACAAGTCTCACACCGAGCCCTTCCGGGGGCAAAATCATGTGTTCGTCCTATCCAGATGAACGAACTGAACATATCGTACCACGCCTCCCAAGGCGTGCAAGGGCCTATTCCGAACTTTTTCAATATTTTTGACGCTGCACTCGGAATCCTGCAAAGTGCGGCCATTGCAGGAGTTGCGCTCGTTCGGCCGGATCGGAGTTCCTGCCGGTACACTGCTGCAATGGCTCAGAAGGCCGCTGTTGAACTTTCTCGCCGGGTTCGCCTGTGCTTGAACCCTGGGCTTTCACTGGCGGAGCTCCGGGCCGCTCCTCGCCACAATACCTTTGCCGGCTGGCCTGGCATGCTTGGCCTTGGGGTGTTCTATGAAATCGAGGTTCGCTGTCGCGGCTGGCCTGATGGCGAGACCGGGTACCTCATGAACATCTCCACAATTGATGAGCATGTGCGGCGCATTGCGTTGCCCCTTCTGCATGAGGCGCTTGCGCAACATCCGCTTTCCGAGCCGGCGGGAGTCCTTCGCACCATCACTGCGCAGCTTCAGGATGCATTGGGCGATCGGCTCGCTGAGGTAGCGTTGCACTTGACGCCATACCATTGCGTCTCCATGAGCGCTTCCGAGCCGGACCATGTGATGATCTCCCAGCAGTTCGAGTTCGCATCGGCGCACCGGCTGCATGTTGATTCGTTGACTGCGGAGGAGAACCGCACGATTTTCGGCAAGTGCAATCATCCCAACTATCACGGTCACAACTATCGGCTCGAAGTTGCGGTGAACATTCCGCTCACCTTAGAACAGACGCATTTTGCGATTGCTGAACTCGAGCGGATTGTGCATGAGCAGGTCATTGAGCGGCTGGATCACAAAAACCTCAACATTGACGTGTCTGAGTTCGGCAACCTCAACCCGTCCGTTGAGAACATTGCGAAGGTGTGCTTTGAGTTAGTTGACGATGCCCTTGCGCGGAACGGCGCGGAGTTGTCGCACGTTACGGTCTGGGAGACTGAGAAGACATCCTGTACCTACCCGGTGCGCCGGTAGCGGTCGTCGTGCGGCAGAGCCCGAGTGTAAACTGCCCATCAATGTCGGGCCTCTTCTCTAAAGCCATCGCAGCTGTCGGCTACGCAAGAATCGCAGTCGAAAGGGGCGTTGATCGCTATCCCGAGGGGCTGACTTATGCGGTTCCGCCTGAATTGGCAGATCTTGTTCCCGGCGATCGTGTCCTCGTTCCGTTGGGACGTGGCGATCAACCGGTCGCGGGCTGCATCGTGGAGATTGGCGATGTGAGCGACGTGGATCCTGAACGCATCAAGCCGATCCTTCAGCGCGATGCGGCAGCGGCCCGATTGCCCTCGCAGCTCATCGAGCTTGCGAGGTGGATCAGCGCGTATTACTGCGCGCCGATCGGTATGACGATTGCCAACATGCTGCCCGCGGCTGTGAAGAAGAACGTCGGTTCGGTCACTCGAGCGATGATCGATCTCGGTGACCCACTGCCGCTTGATGAACGGGTTCCGCCGGGCCAGAAGAGAGTCCTCGAAATGCTTGCTTCACTCGATCCATCCCAACGTCCGATTGAGATGCGCCGCCTGGCGGAACTGGCGGAACTGAAAACAACCGGGCCGATTCGAAAGCTTCTTGAGCGCGGTCTTGTAGAGCAGTCGAAGAAGACAGTAGTCGAAGCGGCATGGATTGAACACGCTCGCGATGCGTTTGTGCCCGAGCAGCTCACATTGCCCCAGCGAAGAGTCATTGATGAGATTGCTCCCGCTCTTGGCAGGGGCTTTTCTGTCCACCTGCTCCATGGCGTCACCGGTTCAGGGAAGACCGAGGTGTACATCCGGCTCATCGAGCATGTTCTGGCGATGGGGAAGGTTGCCCTCGTGCTTGTGCCAGAGATCGCGCTGACGCCGCAGACTGGTGGTCGTCTCATCGGCCGCTTCCCCGGCCACCGAGTCGCGGTGCTTCATTCGGGGCTGTCCGCGGCGCAGCGGCACCAGCAATGGTCGCTTGCGGCGCAGGATAAGGCGGCCATCGTACTTGGCGCGCGGTCCGCTGTTTTCGCGCCTCTCCCGGATGAGCGGCTTGGCCTCATCATCGTCGATGAAGAACACGATTCATCCTACAAACAGGATCAGGTGCCGCGCTACCACGGCCGGGACGTCGCCATACGCCGCGCGCAACTTGCAAAGTGTCCGATACTCCTCGGCAGCGCGACGCCGTCATTGGAAAGCTGGTTCAACGCGACCGGTGCGCAGTCCGCTCGGTCCAATGGAAATGATGCGGGGAGTGATGGCGATGCGGAGAGCACGCTTCACCGACCGCGCTACGCTCTGCACCGCCTGGTTGATCGCATTCCCGGCGCATCCCTGCCGCGTGTTCAGGTCGTTGATTTCATCGAGCAGATGCGCAGCTTCAAAGACCGCAGGGTCCATCTCATCGGACCGCTTCTGCGCTCGGCATTGGCGAAGACGCTCAGCGATGGGGCGCAAGCCATCATCCTTCTGAATCGGCGCGGTTACGCCAACTACATCGCGTGTCCCGACCAGTATTGCGGCTGGGTCATGCAATGTAGCGACTGCGATGTCGCCATGGTGTATCACCTTCGCGCCCGAGAGGCGGGATCACGCTCCGCGGGGTACGTCCGTTGCCATCACTGCCTCGCCGAGCAAAAGCTTCCGGCCACCTGTCCGCAATGTGGCAAGCGCATTTCCACATTCGGGCTCGGCACGCAACGTGTTGAAGAGGAACTGGCGCGGGAGTTTCCATCGCTCATCGAAGGCCGGACCATGCTGCGCGTGGATTCGGACACCATGCATGGATCGCGTGACCTTCACGCTGCTTTGACTCGCTTCGGCGCAGGTGACATCAAGGTTCTGCTCGGCACGCAGATGATCGCCAAAGGGCTTGATTTTCCAAACGTGAAGCTCGTTGGTGTCATCAATGCTGATACCGCCATCAATCTGCCGGACTTCCGCGCCACCGAGCGAACGTTTCAGCTGGTGAGCCAGGTGGCCGGCCGAAGCGGTCGTGGAACTGCGCCTGGCCGGGTGATCGTGCAGAGTTTCAATCCCGGCGCGCCTGCGATCCGGCTTGCGGCTGAGCACCGATACGAGGACTTTGCGCGCCTCGAACTGAAACACCGCCAGATGGCGAACCTGCCGCCGCTGACGCGCATGACTCGCATTGTCCTGCGAGATAAGGACCATCTGAAATCACTGACGATGGCCAAGCAACTCGCCGACGCGCTCAAGCCGCTGCTCGGTTCAGGCAGGCGGCTGCGCGGGCCGGCGGCGTGTCCGATCCCGCGCATCGCAGGCAAGTATCGCCACCAGCTCGAAATCTTTACGCCGTCAGCGGGCGAGATGCAGAACGTGCTTCGCGCAGCACGCAACGCCGGCCTTCTCAAAGCCGGCGAAGCGATGGCTATTGACGTCGACGCCATCGCTCTGATGTAGGTTGCCTCTCCGTCAGCGAGGCCGAGTTTCGTCCTCTGCTTCTGCAGGTGAAATCCATTGCAGCACGCCGATGAACGCGATGAAAACAAGAATCAGCCCGATCGCTGCGACACAGACTTTGAGAAGACTCTCGACGAGCCCCTCAGGCAAGATCCACGCGCCAATGGCAGATGCAATGGCAAGAACGAGCAAGACCAGCGTAACACGAATCATGTGAACTCCTACCGCCGATGACGGCGTTGATGCTGGGGATGGCGGCAGAGCGCGCGAAAGAACGCCGCGCTATGCCGCTGAAAGTCAACATGCATGGAAGGAGGAATTCACACTGGCGGGTGGCGACCGGATGTGCGCATGCCGCGCCGGGCGCACTCCGAAGTGTCCCGCCGAGAATCAACAGTCATCGGCGGTGAACAAGTCGGCGCCCACCCATACTCCTGCAGACCCCACCCGATGAGTTTGCTGATGCCATCATCATCACCTGCGCCGTTACGGCCCGGCTCGGAGGATGCGGCTTCCGCTTTCGTGATCGTTCGTGGAACGCGGCTTTGCTCAACTGCCGAAGCAAACCAGTCTCGTCCGCCTATCAACGCGCCGCCGGCGTGGCCGCTCAGGTTCCCGGCGAAAAACGAGCCGCTCAGCGATCCCAAGAAAACCATCAGCGCAAGGATCAAGTGCGCGGCTTTGGCCATGGGACAGACGGCGCGGCTGCTCTGACGGCTCGGGATGTTCTGGTTCAGTCGCTTCACGCTCGGCAGCAAGTGTAGCCGGAGTAGTCGTGGAATTCGAGAGTCGGCAGGCCGTCGTCAAGGCGGTCTGTTTCGGCGGCGACCTGTAACCCACGGTACGATGCGCGCATGACCCATGCTGAAGGCGTTGGTAACGCGAATCAGGCGCGGATCATCCTCCCGGGCGGAAGCGGCTTCCTCGGTCGCTCTCTCGCGCAGTATCTCATCGAGCGCGGCTATGCGGTGACCATTATCAGCCGAAGCGCGCCATCATCGGTGCCGCTGCTGCGCGAGGTCGAATGGCTCCGGTGGGACGGCCGAAGTGTGGGGGAGTGGGCGGCGGCTCTGAATGGTGCGCGGGCAATTGTGAACCTCGTCGGCCGCAGTGTTGACTGCCGCAAGACTGAAGCGAACAAGCGCGAAATTCTTGAATCGCGCATCAATTCCTGTCGCGCGCTTGGTGAAGCGATGCGGCAAGTGAATGACCCGCCGCCGGTGTGGGTGCAGTCGGCGACCGCGCACATCATCGGTGATCCGCAGCCGCCGGAGACAGTCTGCGATGAACAAACGCCCGCCGGCCCGCACCATGAGATGGCGCCGTTCGTCGGCGTGCAGTGGGAGAAGGCGTTCAATGAAGCGAAACTGCCACAGCAGCGCGGCGTCATTCTGCGCATCAGTTTCGTCCTTGGTCCGCACGGCGGCGCATTCGAGCGGCTGCGCAGACTCACGAAACTCGGCCTCGGCGGCACGGTCGGCTCGGGCAAGCAGTGGATTTCCTGGATTCATCAGCGTGATCTCAATCGGCTCATTCTCGCTGCGATCGAGGATGTAGCGTATGAGGGCATCTACATGGTCACCGCGCCGGAGCCGGTCACGAACCGAGAGTTCCTACGGCAGATGCGAAGGTCGCTTAGGCGGCCGTGGTCACCGCCCGCGCCAGCATTCGGCGTGCGCCTGGCCTGCCGGTTCATTCTGAACACCGATCCCGAACTCGCGCTGCTCGGCCGCCGCTGCGTGCCGACGCGGCTGGTGAAGGAGCATGGATTCGAGTTCGAGTTTCGAACGATCGAAGAAGCTTTGGCCGACCTGCCAACATGCCCGGGTTGATGGGATTCAGAACAAGTTCGCTTCGATCAGTTTCATGTACCTATTGGCGTAGAAGAGATCGGGCTGCTGGTATCGAGGGCGAGATCGGATTGTAAACATGGGGTCCTTTGCGTTGTCAGAATCAAATAGGACAAGACCCAGCCCGAACACTTGGCACAGCGCATCGAGTCGAGCGATTTCGTCACCCGGCGCTTTGTTCGAAACGACAAGGTATACCTTATGGCTGAACAGGCAGTAAGCACACGCCTGGCCGAAGGCCGTCACTAGTTGGTAGACATCGGGCTTGATTTCGGCAGACACGATTTCAACAGGCGCCTGGATGATATCGCTTGCTTTGGATTGTCGCTTGCCGATCACATCGGGGGTTCCCCACTTATCTCCGAACTTCTTGCCACCAAGCGCGATCGCTCTTGTACATTCCTCTGTTTCGTTAACGAGCCAATCCGCAAAGGGTTGATAGAAGTCCTCCTCTTTGTATGCGGCGGGCTGAACAAGTTCGGGCTTGAGTTGATCCCCCTCCGCTGCGCGAAATCTTGTGAGGCGATACAGACCCGGCGAGGGCTTGTAAACTCGGTCTGGAGCGCGCTCGGGCAATTCGTGGATCCAGCCGCGCACAGAGTTCTCATTGAGTGTCCCATCTTGTTCCAATACAGCGCGGACGAGGTCCATATACCGCATGCCCTTCGGATCGAGCTCGAGTAGCTGAATCGCCCTATCGAAAACACCTTGTTTGATTGTCGCCAAGTCACGTGCTCCTTATTGAAAAAAATCATCCATTATGTTCTCACAGTTCAGCTTGTCCGAGCCGCATCGCGAGCCGTGTAGCATGTCCCACAGCCGCGCCTGATCGTCCTCGTCAGGCGGCATACAGCACCCGATGGGAGTTGAGAATGTTTCGGCGGCGGAACGGATTGCGTATGGCGGTCTTCTCGACAAGATCGACCTCGCGACCGAAGATGGCCTTGAGTTCCTCCAGCATGTCAACCCATTCGAACATGCTCCACGGCGCATCCTCGTCGAGCGTGATGAGCACATCCACATCACTGTCCGGCCGAAAATCGTCGCGCAGGACCGAACCGAAGACAGATAGTTCGCGCACCTTCCACTTCTTGCAGAAGGCCGCGATCTTCTCCATGGGAACGTCGATGCGCAAGTCGTTCATCCGCTCAAATTATACTCTGCGGGGCTGTTTCGCCGCAGCGCGCATCGCCAGCCACACTTGTGAGCCGCCGACGATAAGGAACGCGATCGCGAGGACAAACAGCACCGCCCCGGCAATCGCGAGCGGGTAGTTGCCGCCTTCGAGGTCAATCCACCCCTTCGTCCAGAGCGCTGCCAGCGTCGTGGCGATCATGAACGCCG
>CAZFZT010000031.1:9350-36675 GCA_964523675.1 uncultured Isosphaeraceae bacterium | reverse complement strand
ATCGCTCTCGATCACGCCGCGCAGCATCCTTGCCTTCATCTTCATCGCACAGGCCATCGTTGCCGCGTTGCCGCTGTTTTTCCGTGGCGAGTGGGTGTTGTGGTTCGTGGCCTGTGCGACGAGCGTTCTGGCAGCGCTGCTCTGGCCGATTGTTGAAAGTTATCTCACTTCGGGACGGCACGGCCAGGCGATGCGCTCGGCCATGGGGTGGTGGAACGTCACGTGGACCAGCGCGGTGGCGATCGCGCTCATCGCCATGGCGCCGCTCATCAGCCGCGCCGAGCCGGAGCGCGCGCTGTGGGCCATCGTGGCGCTTGCGCCGCTGAGCATCATCACGCTCATCTTCCTGCGCGGCTTCACACAGTTTCCGAGTGCGCATGATGAAACCATGTCGAAGCAGTCGGTTACGCCGGAGTATCCGCTGCTGCTGCGGTCGGCTCGCATTCTCTTGCCGCTGGGTTATCTGCTCATCGGCGTGATCTCGCCGCTGATGCCGTATGTGCTGGATGGATTGCGCGTGCCGATTGCGGCTGAGACGCCGATGACGGCGACGTGGATGGTGGCGCGAGTTGTGGCCCTTGCCCTAATGTGGCGAATGCGCTTCTGGCATGGCAGGTGGGGCGCGCTGCTGCTGGGCGGTGCGGGCCTGGCGGTGGGCTTTGCGATGATTGTGATCTCGCCGAATGTGACGGCGCTGCTTGCGGGGCTTGTGCTCTTCGGCGCGGCTCAGGGGATTGTGTACTACGCAGCGCTGTATTACGCCATGTCGGTCGGTGCAGCGGAAGTCGATGCAGGCGGCACACATGAAGCGCTCATCGGCGTGGGCTACGCAGCAGGACCGATCGCGGCGCTTGCTGGGTTGCGGCTGGCTGCGATGATGCCGGCGATGTCGTCGTCTGCCGGCATCACGATTCTGGCGGGAGGCGTAGTGATTCTGTCAGCGGTGCCGGCGGTGCTGCCGTATCGAAGGGCAGTTCGCAAGCGCGCTGCCTCGACAGAGCAGCAAACCTAGATGAAACACGCAGGGCCAGGGAGCAGAGCGGACAGATATTGAATACGAGCGAGAGCGGTGCCCTGTTTAGCCGCGACGCGCAGCGGAGCGTGCCCTCGATCAAACCCATGGGCCATGAAAACACGGAGGCCACGGAGAATCGTCAGGCATCTCAACGAAAAAGCCCCCGACACGTGGTCAGGGGCTGATTGTCATTTCATGATTTCCTAGGAAAGTTATGGGCAGGGGCCCCATGCTCCGAGCAGCAGCAGGAGGTCCGGCACACCGACGGTATTGTTGCCGTCGAGGTCAGCGGGGTGACCGGGGTTGGCTCCCCATGCGCCGAGCAACTGAAGCAGGTCAGGCACACCGACAGTGCCATCGCCGGTGAGGTCGCCAAGGCATTGCGCCGTCTCGCAGTTCGCGACTGCTGCACTCGCGCACAGGCCATCCCACGTGGTGTTGCAGCAGAAGGGATCGGCATCGCAAACGATAGCGCAGCAGTCAACGCTATCACAGCCGGGTGTACCGTTGCTCACGAAGCATGAGCCGGCAGCGGGGCTGCCGCAGTCGGCGCAGATGGTGAGCGCGCCATTGACGCACAAGCTGTCCCACTGATTATTGCAGCAGAAGGGATCCTCGGCGCAGACGGCCTCGCAACACTCGGCATTATTGCAGCCGATGGTGCCATTGGCCTCGTAGCACGAGCCGGCATTCGGATTGCCGCAACCCTCGCAGTTCTCGATTGCCGCTGCCGCGCAGAGACTGTCCCACTCGCTATCGCAGCAGAACGCGTCCTCGGCACAGACGATTTCACAGCATTCGGCGATCTCGCATCCCTTCGATCCGTTTGCGACAAAGCAATCGCCGGCTTCTGGATTGCCGCAGTTGTTGCAGTTCTCGATGGCTGCTCCTGCGCAGAGACCGTCCCATTGTGAGTTGCAGCAGAAGGGGTCGGCGACGCAGGTGGCGGCGCAGCATGCGCTGTCATCGCAACCGGGGGTGCCGTTGGAGACGTAGCAGTTGCCTGCATCCGCGCCGCCGCAGTTGCCACATTCGGTTGCTGCGAGTTGTGCGCAGATGCCGTCCCAGCTGACCTCGCAGCAGAAGGCATCGAACTCCTCGCAGATCAGCGTGCAGCAGTCGGCATTGTTGCAACCAATAGATCCGTTGCTTTCATAGCAGGAACCGGCCGTGGCGTTGCCGCAGTTGTCGCAGTTCTTGATGGCTGCATCGGCGCAGAGACCGTCCCATTGTGAGTTGCAGCAGAACGGGTCGGCTGCGCAGACGATCTCGCAGCAGCCGGCATTGTCACAACCTGGCGTGCCGTTCGCTGTGTAGCACGAGCCCGCAGCCGGATCTCCGCAGTTGCCGCACACGGCGAACGCATCATTCGCGCAGATGCCATCCCATGTGGTATTGCAGCAGAACGGGTCGTCAGCGCAAACGGCCTCGCAGCATGCTTCATTGTTGCAGCCGACCGAGCCGTTGCTCTCATAGCACGAGCCGGCATCCAAACCGCCGCAGTTGCCGCACAAGAGGAAGGCCGAGCCCGCACATAGACTGTCCCATTGCGTATTGCAACAGAACGGATCATCCGCGCAGACGAGGGTGCAGCAATCTTCGTCGCTACAACCGGGTGTTCCGTTGGCTACGTAGCAGGATCCCGCATCTAAACCGCCGCAGTTGCCGCACAGAAGGAATGCGTCCTCGACGCACAAATTGTCCCATTCAGTGTCACAACAAAATGCATCGCCGGCGCACACGGTTTCGCAGCAATCGGTGTTGTTGCAGCCGGGTGTTCCGTTGGCTTCATAGCAACTGCCATTGCCCGGGCACTGAGCATGTGCTGCTGGCGCTCCAAGGAACGCAGCGGCCGCCAATGCCGTACACGCCGCCACCCACAGATCTGGTCGAACCATTCTTCTCAGTTTCATGATCTTCTCCTGTAACGTGCAATAATAAAGCTGCCTTCATCACGTGATGAAGGTCTGACGCAGATACGTTTGATTCCCCTTCGATGACACCACGAGATATATGGCCGGTGTGGCGCTTCGCGGTTCAACCGACGAAGCAACCTCGCATGCCACATGCTCGGTGAGGCATTGAAGCCGGTGCGGCTCCCGCCCACTGCAGCCAAGAGTGTACCGCTCCGTTCGCTTGTCGGCGAGTCACAAGTGCAAAAAAAATGCAACGGTGGATAACCGGTGCAATTCAATCATCGACGAGGTTTGAGCCGAGCCGCCGCGGCAGCTCTAGGACACGATCGTGCGCCTGTTATTGACGTAGTCCCAGATGACGTAGCGATCAAGGTCGCGCCCGGCAGTGAAGAACACCCGGCCGCGCGTCATCTCGACCATCCGGTGCGCGAACTGCACATCGTCTTCCGTCTGTCCCCAGCTAGGGAGGAGGAAGACATTGATGACGATGTCCTCCCGAGCGCACCGGCTGGCTTCGCGCATGGTGTATTCCTCAGTGCGCTGATGTGGCGGGTAGAGCAGAAAGACTTCGTTCTCTTCGAAATGCGCCGTGGGCAGACCGTCGGTGATCAACATGATCTGGCGGTTTGGAGTGTCCCGATTCATCAGGAACTGGCGACCCAATTGCAGCGCATGCTGGATGTTCGTGAAATGAGGCGGGATGTCCATTTCGCTGATGCGAGGGTCGCTCATGTCCGCCCGCAACCGAACGAACGGATCGTAGATCGTCACCGGCCGCGGCATCAGGGTCGGTATCTCTGAGATGTGTCGCGGTCTGGCGAAAGTCGCCATCTCGATGAACTGCAAGTAGTCACCCGGGTATTCGGAGCGAATCAGGCCATCCAGCGCGAGGCCCATGCGCTTGGCGTTGATGTACTGCCCGCCATGGCGCATTGAGCCGGACATGTCAAGAATGACCACCGATGCACACTTCGGCGTGTTGCGCGTGTGGTGGATTTCGATGTCTTCAGCTGTGAGATGAATGCGGCCCGCCTCCGGGGTCGAGCCCCGAGGACTGCGTGCCGTCTCGGCCGTCGTCCCAGCCGCCTCGCCGGCATCCGTTACGTGCTGCTCGGCGCCGTGCGCCCTGACCAGCGCATTGATCATGGACTGCGGGATATCCATGTGCGTCACCGAGTCGCCGAACTCGTACGGCCTGGTGCGGGGGATTTCGACGGCGCCTTCGCCTTGAATCGGTCCACTGTGGCGACCACTGCGGGCTGCCTGCAATTCACTGAAGATGTGCTCAAGCAGTTTGCCCTGGAAGAGGCGATACGCTTGGGGCGTCAGCCGCAGGCCATCGGCGGTGACTTCGATCCCTTGACGCGCAGCCATCTCGCGCAGCAAATCCTGTACCTGCTGCTGAAGCGCGCTGAGATTCTCGATGTCCTCCGGCTGGGCGAATTCCGCAAGTTCCTCCATGTCGATCAAGCCGATTTTGGCGTTCTTCTTGGCCTCGCGCAGTTGTTCCAGCAGCCGGTCAATCGTTTCGAGCTCCTCTTTGACTTGCAGAGCTTCGGGCACATCCAGGGTCGACCGGCCGGTAAACTCGTAGGTAGAGGCCAACTCATCGACTTGATATTTCTCGCCCAAGGCATCGATCAGATGCACGAGCCTTCGATTGAACGTCGAATGCTCATCAACCGCGTGATACCACATTCGCTCAAGCGCATAGAGCTGCTCTTCCGCGACTTCTCTGCGAAAGCGGTCAGCCAGGTGGGCCGGCGGCTTCATCGTTGACGCGAGTCCATGAAAGGCGTCGCTCGCCAGCCGCTGCACCTTTTCAGTTTCATAGGTGGAGAGGATCTTGCGTTTGCGTTCTTCCAGCATTGCGATGAGCGCATCAAGCGACGGGCCAAGTCCTTGAATCTGCGAGGGGTCGAGATGAACCGCGTTGGCGAGATCTTCTTCCGTGAGCTGTCTCGCGTCTCCGAAGGTCATCAGGTGCTCGAACGCGCCGGAGACAAGATCGGGCGGCGGCGCCGTCGGCGAAGGAAATCGCGCCGGGTCGTATCGTTGATAGGTGTGAATGATCCCGCCGAGGCGGTCGCGCTTCCAGTTCATAACAGGTCCAGCCGCAAGCGGCGTTATGTCATGTCGTACATGATCCGGCCGTGCTGTTGTGAGCGAGAGATACGGTCCGTGGCGTACAGCCCTGCAAGAACGAACTCGACGCATGACGCTCGCACGGCTTCATGTTCGGCGGCGTTGACCTCAAACGCCTTCTCCCATGCCGGGGGCACGCGCTTGAGCCGCTCGGCATAGGCCTTCGATGGCAGCATGTCACCGACCTCGATCTTCACGCCCTTGGCGAAGATATCCGCGATCTCGCCGAGTCCGTGCTCGTCGACGTATTCCTGAAAGACGTTGCGTATCGCCTCGGCAAGGATGGCGTCAATGACCTGCTTTTCGCTCATTTGGCTGGTGCCCATCATGTCGAGTTCAAGCTTGCCCGTCGACGAAGAGTGCAGATGGGCAAGGTCGCTGATGCGCGGCACAGCGGGCCTTTCGCCGAGGCGAATCGCGCGCTGCCGCGCTCCTGCAATCATCGTTCGATAATTCGCAATCGAGAAGCGTGCGCTTACGCCTGATTGATGGTCCACATACTTGCTCTGCCGGGCGCACCTGGCCATCTCCTCGATCACCTCTTCCATGAAGGGCGGCACAAGCACGGGATAATCGCCTCTGAGGGAGACATCCGCTTCAAGCCGCGTAATCTCGATGCCAAGTTCACGCTTGCGCGGGTAGTGCGTCTGAATCGTCGCGCCGATGCGATCCTTCAATTGTGGGATCACTTTCCCAGAGCGGTTGTAGGTTGATGGATTCGCGCTGAAGAGGACGAGCACATCGATGTCGAAGTTGATCGGGTAACCTCGAATCTGCACATCGCGCTCTTCAAGGATATTGAACAGTCCCACCTGCACCAGCTCATCAAGGTCAGGCAGTTCATTCATGGCGAAGATGCCACGGTGCATGCGCGGGATCAAGCCGAAGTGGAGCGCGTCTTCAGTGGACATGGAAGCGCCGGCCGCCAGCTTGGCAGGGTCAATCTCGCCGATGACATCCGCGAACTTCGTTCCCGGCGCCAGTCGCTCGGCATAGCGCTGCTCACGGGACCACCACGCGATCGGGATCTCTTCCTCAGGTCTTGATGCGATGAAATCCTTGCCCGCGCGCGTAATCGGCTTGAATGGATCCTCATGCACTGCCGACCCCGGTATGGCGAGGTAGGGGATCGCGTCATCGAGAAACCTCGCAAGCATCCGCATGAGCCGGCTCTTCGCTTGGCCCTTTTCGCCGAGGAAGAGCATGTCGTGGCCGGCGATGACTGCATTGACAAGATCAGGAATGACCGTGTCGTCGTACCCGACGATGCCCGGGAAGAGATCCTTGCCCGACTCGAGCGCGCCGATGAGGTTGTCGCGCAGTTCATCTTTGATCGACTTGGATCGCCAACCGCTAGCGCGGAGTTCGCGAAGCGTCGTGGGTCTGGAAGCGGTTCGGGTGTTCTCCATCTCGAATGATGCTAGGCATGCGCTGATTCCGTGCGCGCGGGCAGAAGGTGATGTCAGGTGAATAGGTATGGGTTCGCAGCCAATGTTCGAGAAGATGCCGCGCCTTCGACGCCGGCTTCCCTCAGCGCGTCCTTGTTCGGCAAAAGACTGGGTGATCCAGTGCAACTGCAGGGACGGGTCGTGTAAGCGATATCATGGTCCGCGAGTGCCAGCGACTCGCCCCGAACAAACTGCCGCGCCCGTTTCGTCTGCAAGTGAGGCGTCCGCACATGCAGTCCTCTTTACTGCGTTCGAGCCCAGTGGAGACGCCCATGCTGCGCCGGTGATCGCTGAGCTCAAACGGCTGGCCCCAAATCTGTGGATCTACGCATGGGGGGGCCCAAAGATGGAAGCGGCAGGGGCGACCGTTCTGGAGCGGACCGCTGAGCATGCCGCGATGGGATTGGGCGCAATCACGAAGGTTCTGCGCTTTCGCGGCTATGTGCGCGCGATCGGACGCTGGATCAGACATCACCGCGTCATCGCGCACATTCCGGTCGACTCACCGGCAGCGAACTTTCCGATCTGCAAGATCACGAAACGATCCGGCGCTCGCGTCATCCATCTTGTCGCGCCGCAGATGTGGGCGTGGGGAACGTGGCGCGTTGGAAAGCTCCGTCGGCTCACCGATCTTGTGCTTTGCCTGCTGCCGTTCGAAGAGCAGTGGTTCAGTGAGCGCAAGATCCCTGCGCGGTTCATCGGCCACGAATCGATGAATCGTGTGCTCGATGAGGATTCGCTCAAGGAACTCGCAGCGGGCCTTCCGAGGGGTGCGCCGCGCATGGCCATCTTCCCCGGCTCGCGCACCCAGGAGGTGCGGGCGAACATCCGGCTCATGGTGGAGGTCTTCACCGAGTTGCAGGGCCGGCATCATGGACTCACCGGATTGATCGTGGCAGCCAGCCCTGAACTTGCTGCGCTCATCAAGCGCATGGTCAAGGTGTTTCCAAGCAACCTTCACCTGACGACCGGCAATGCAGATGCAGCCGTCACCTGGTGCGACTTCGCCCTCGCGGTGTCAGGCACGATCTCGCTCGACATCACCCGCCAACACAAACCGATGGTGGCGGTGTATCGTACCGGCCTTGTGTCGTGGCTGGGCGCAAAGCTTGTCTTGCGTTCGCCGTATCGTCTGCTGCCAAACATCGTGGCCGGCCGTGAAATTTGTCCGGAATTCATTCCGTATCCCTCCTTCGCCGGCTCGACGCCAATCGTGAAGGAGTGCTCCGCGCTGATTCTTGATTCGAAGAATGCCGCCATTCAGACAGAGGCGCTGCGCCGCGTGGCCCTCCGCTTCAGCAACAAGCGACCTGGGGAGGAGGCGGCACGGCTGATCTTGCAGACGATCAATGCCGGCGCAGGCACAGATCCATGAGTTCCAGGTCGGGGTGCGACACGCAGCGAAGCGTTCATGCGGCGACCCCGGATCGAGTTGCGGGAAAAGCGCGCGACGCGGCGCGCGGCGATTGCGTCCCCCGAGAGACGGGACTGGTTCGCCGCCGCTTGGCCGCGTCCTCTGTTATCATCCGCCGCGTGCTTTCACGCCCCGTACGCTCCTCCGCACTCATCGCGCTGCTCTGCGTTCTTTGCGTCACTGCAGTGATGCAGGTTGCGCATGCCCAGCAACAGCGCATCACCGGTGATCGGCTCAGCGGCTTTGTCCTTCCCATCGAACCGCTGCAAGGTGATGTAACGATCGATGCACTGCGCGCGTGGTCATGGGATGTCGACGATACGCAGCGCCTGTACCTCGAAGGGGATGTGCGCATCTCCATCGTCAATCAGACGTTCACCGCCGATGCTGCCACTGCCTGGATCAATCGCATTCCGAGCGAAGGTGGCGTGATCAATCAGATCGCGGTGTATTTCAGCGAGGTGCGCAATCCCGCCCTTCAACCCGGAAAAGGCGTCGCCGGCCGTGATCTGCTCGTTACCGGCTCGGCTCGCGGCGAGGTCTCGTTGAATGTGGCGCTCCTGATGCCTGAGCATCAACTCAATGGATTGATCCATAGAGGTGAACAGCGCCTCGCGCAACATCTGGCGCGTCTCATGACGCAGCCGCTTCCTCCGCTAGAAACAAGGCCGCAGGTCGAGGCACCGCCTTCGCCGCAACGTGACCAGTTTATTCCAGTGCCTGGCCAGGAGTACGTGCCTGCGCCGCATCCCGACGAGGCGGCTGCTCAACGCGCAGGTGAGGCAGGGCCTTGGCTTGCCGCCCCGCAGGGTGTTGTACGATTCGCCGCGGCTGAGATCGACATCGTGACCGGTGAACAGCCGCATGGCGAGAACGTCATCACACTCATCGGTCCGATTACGGTTGAACATCTGGCTCCGCCTCAATCGGAAGCCGGGGCGGTGACTCGGCTGACGCTCACCGCAGATCGCGGCGTTCTCTTTACCGACCCCGTTCCGATCGAGGAACTCGCTGCAGGTCGCGCTGGCGCCGACATCGTTCGCGGCATTTATCTCGAAGGAAATGTCATTGCAAGGGCGGGAACGACGGCATTCTCAGCCGACGATTACGTTGTGCGCTCGCCGAAGATCTACTACGACTTCCGCAATGATCGTGCAGTCATGGTTGATGCTGTTCTGCGCACCTATTCGCGCGAGCTTGATCGACTTATCTATGCCCGTGCGAGTGAACTGCGGCAGGTGGCGCAGAATCAATGGACGGGCAAACGGGTGCGCGTCACCACCAGTGAGTTCCACACGCCGCATGTCGCTATTGGCGCGCAGCGCATGACCATCACGCGCCGCGAGCCGCCGCCCGGCGAGCCCACCGCGCTCTCTGATATCCATCTTGATGCGCGCAATATCACGCTGCGAGCATACGAGTTTCCGTTTTTCTATTGGCCTCGATATTCGAATACGCTCGGCGGCTTCCCGCTGCGCGGCGCGTCCATCGGAACGCGTGATAACGACGGTGTTCGCATCCTGACCTCGTGGGATCTTTATGCTCTCCTTGGCACCGAGGCGCCCGAAGGCATCGACGCGATCCTTAAAGTCGATGGTTTTACAAAACGCGGCTTCGGGCTTGGCACAGAAGTCGCATACGAACTTCCTGTCGGGACCGGCCTGCTCGATCTCTATGGCATTCATGACGATGGCATCGACCGCACCGCAGCCGGCGAAGATGTCGATGCAGATCGCACACTGCGCGGCCTCGCGCTGTGGGAGCACCATGTTCGCTTTCAGTCCGACTGGCTTTTCCAGAGCCAGCTTTCATGGATGAGCGATGAGACGTTCATCAGCGCATGGCGCCGTGAAGATTACGAAACTCGTCGCGAGTACGAGACGAGCATCTATCTGAAGCACCAGCGCAACAACGTCGCGCTGACGTTGCTCGGACAGTATGAACTTAATGACTTCGTCTCGAACGCCTATCTGCTTACGTCGCGCGGCTATCAAGTCGATCGCATGCCGGAGATGACCTACCGCCGCTATGCCGACTCGTTTTTTGACGGCCATTTGAGTTGGTCAAGCGAAGCGCGCCTCGGCCGGACGCGCCTTGTCATGCACGATCGCACGCCGATGGAGACCGGCGTGCCGCCTGAGGTGTTCGGCATGGGTGTGCTGCCCGGCGACAATGTGCGTGCGTTCTTTCGCATGATGGGACTTCCCGGCCATCATGTGCTTCGGGCTGATACCCGCCACGAGCTTGCAGCGCCGTTCAACATGGGCGCGCTGCGTGTTACGCCCTTCGGGGTAGGTCGTCTCACCGCATATGACGACGACTTCGATACGTTCTCAAGCGATGCGGAATCAGTGCGCTACTTCGGCGCGTTGGGCATGACGGTCTCGACCGAGATCCAGCGCATCAACAACGCAGTTGAAAGCCGCATGTTCGATCTGCACCGCGTTCGACACATCGTCGAACCGAGCGCCACCATCTGGTGGTCGCATTCCAACGCTTCGCGCGGCGATTATCCGATCTACGATGAAGACGTCGAAGCGATCGGAGCGGGGGGAGCGCTGCGGCTGGGTGTGCGCAATACCTGGCAGACCCAGCGCGGCGGTCCCGGTGAGTGGCGCAGCGTCGACTTTCTCACTGTTGATTTCGGCGCGATACTGACCAGTGACGACACCGAGCGACTGTATCCGACGCCGCAGTTCTTCGACTTCCGACCCGAGTATTCACAGTTCGGCGATCATCTGACCGGCTCGCTGATCTGGCTGCCCAGCGACACGCTTGCGATCACCAGCAGCGGCATCTGGGATCTTGATGAAAGCGAGTTTGTGCGCTCGTCGGTGGGTATGGAATTGCGCCACTCTCCGGTGCTTGTAACGTTCGTCGAATATCGCAGGATCAATTATCCGGATGCGATGGTGGAAGACGCAGGGATCGAGCTACTGGATGTCGGCTGGTCGTACCAGATGACGCCCAAGTACCGGGTGATGATCTCTCCGCAATGGGACTTCCACGAGGATGAGTTCCGATCGTTGAACCTGCGCATTGCGCGTGCCTTCCCGGATTTCGAGTTGATCGTGCTGTTCCGCTACGACGCCATCACGGATGAAGCAAGTCTTGGCGCGACAGTCGGCCTTGTGCGGTTTTGAGAAACGATTGAAGCCGCCGATGAATGCGGATGAATGCGGATGCTGATTATTCCATAGCCGCGCGGCGGAAGCCCGCGGTTCGAGTTGCGCGGCACCGCGCCGCCCAACCGCGGCTCGCCGGCACGCGGCTACTGCTCAATCCAACACCATTCGTTTCCATCCGTGACTTCACAATACAATGCACATCCATGACCGCGCAGCGTTCCTCATCAACAGATCGCATTGACGAATTGCGCGAACTGCTTGAGCGCGCGAACCGCGCCTACTACGTGGACAATGCCCCGATCTTGACGGATGCCGAGTTCGATCGGCTTCTCAATGAACTGATTCAGCTTGAACGCGAATATCCTGAGCGATTCGACGCAAGCAGTCCAACGCAGCGCATCGGTGGCGAGCCGATCGAGGGCTTTCGCACCGTCAACCACGCAGTGCCGATGCAGTCGATCGACAATACATACTCGATTGAGGAACTTCGCAGTTGGCATGCACGAGTCTTGAAAGGGCTGGGAATTGAAGGTGGCGGGGGAGATGGACTCTTCGGCAGCGCTCAGCAGAAGGTGGCCTTCGTCGTCGACCCCAAGATCGACGGCATTGCGGTCAACCTGCGTTATGAAGAAGGCGTGCTCGTTCTGGCAGCGACTCGCGGCGATGGTGAACGAGGGGATGACATTACGGCACAGGCCAAAGCCGTCCGCGCGATTCCGCTGCGACTCAATTCGCCGGAAACGCGCACATCAATGTCATCGAACATGGCACCTCCCGTACTTGAAGTGCGCGGCGAGATCTTCATGCCGTACGATTCGTTTCAGCGGCTCAACATCGCGGTGCAGCAGAACATTGCCGACAAGATTCGCGAAACCGACGAGAAGCAGACAGCCGCATCGAAAACGCAGGAGAAGTACGAATCGGAGCAGACTCGACGTCTCGATGCGCTCATCAAGGCCATCCCCATTCAGTGTTGTCTGCTCGATGAACCGCGCATCACTTCGCTTCGTAACCTCGCCCAGCACTGGACGGGCGGGCTGCGATCGCGCGCGGATGAACTCTTTGCGACGATTGAGCTGTATGAATCGCGAAAGATCAAACTTCCGAAGGTGACGGATGACGAACGCGCGACAGCCGGTCTGACGCCCTTCGCCAACGCGCGCAACGCCACTGCTGGGACGCTCAAGAACCTCGATCCCAAAGTGGCGGCACAGCGCCGGCTGTCGTTCTATTCGCACGGCCGCGGTGAGGTTCGAGGCGGTGTGATTGCGTCGATCGACTCATATTGGGAGTTTCTCGACGCAATCAAGACATTGGGATTGCCGGTTAATCCGATCGCAACGCGTTGTGAGACGATCGACGAAATCATCGAGCAGGTCGAGCAGTTCAAGCAGGCGCGCACGACCCTGGATTACGGTGTTGACGGCATGGTGATTCGCGTTGATTCGCTTCGTCAGCAGCGTGAGCTCGGCTCCACCAGCAAAGCTCCGCGTTGGTGCATTGCGTACAAGTACCCGGCGGAGCAGGCGATCACGCAACTCAAGAAGGTCGATTGGCAGGTCGGCAAGGGCGGGACGCTCACGCCGCGCGCCACGCTCACGCCGGTCTTCGTCGCTGGCACCACGGTGCAACATGCGACGCTTCACAACATCGAGGAGATTCACCGCAAGGACATTCGCATCGGCGACACTGTCATCATCGAAAAGGCCGGTGACATCATTCCGCAAGTCATCGAGCCGGTTCTGAAGAAGCGGCCGAAGAGTGCGAAAATCATGGAGCCGCCGAAGAAGTGTCCTGACTGCGGCGGGTCGGTCGAGCAGGAAGGGCCACGGCTGTTTTGCGTCAACCCGGAATGTCCTGCCCAGTTCCGCGAGAAACTCAAATGGTTCGTCGGGCGCGGGCAGATGGATATCGACGGGCTGGGGGAGAAAACTGTTGATCGATTGGTCGATGCTGAGATCATTTACCACTTTGCCGATATATTCGCACTGCCTGAGATGCGAGATCGACTGCTGGATGTGCTCAAACAGCCGGACACAAGGAATCCGAATCAGAAGCCGGAGAAGTTGGTTGACAATCTCATTGCGGGTATTGAAAGTGCAAAGACACGAGGACTGGCACGTGTGCTTGCGGGATTGGGAATTCCTCATGTCGGTATCACAACAGCAAAGCATCTGGCAAGACTCTTCCCAGATGCCGATGCGCTGTTATCGGCTGCATGTGGTCACCTCATGCCCAAAGCGCTAAAGAAGTCAGAGGCGGTTCAACTCGGCTATTCCGTTGAGGCGAAGGATCGCCCAGAAACAGGACTCGGGAAGGACACTGCGCCCGCCGTGCATTCGTATCTCCAATCGCAGCAGGGTCGCGAAATCTTCCGCCGACTTGCTGCTGCTGGTGTTGACCTGAGGAGCCGTGAGTTCCGTCAATCAAAACGAGCCGGGGAATCGATAGGTCGGTTCCGCGGAAAGACAATCGTCCTTACTGGCACCTTGGAGTTGTTCAGTCGTGCGGAATTGACGGAACGACTTGAGACACTGGGTGCCAAAGTAACTAGTTCCGTATCAAAGAACACCGACATTGTAATTGCAGGTGACAATCCCGGCTCGAAACTCACGAAGGCACTGGAATTGGGGGTCACAGTATGGGATGAAGCAGATCTACGACGGGCATTGCGGTCCGACAAGTGATTTGATACAATCACCTTCAATCTCGATGGGAGGAACTGCGATGAGGAAAGGCATTTTTGGATGGCCGGTCGCGGGCACACCTGTGGCGGTCATTGACTTCGAGACGACTGGATTGAGTCCTGCGTCCGATCGTGTCATCGAGGCCGCAGTTGTACGTCGAGATCCCGGTGAGGAGCCGCGCGTTGTGTTTGATACCCTCATCAATCCGCAGCGTCCTGTTGCCGCGACCTGGATTCACGGAATACGGGAGGATGATGTGGCGGACGCGCCAACATTTGACGAGGTCGCCGGCGCATTGCTCTCGGCAATTTCGGGGTGTGTCGTTGCCGCATACAACGTGTACTTCGACATCCGATTTCTTGCAGCGGAACTCGCACGGGTTGACCAAGATGGCTTGGCCCCGCACTTCTGCCTTATGTATGTGGCAGCCGGGGGTCGCTGCCCGCTCCGTGATGCCTGCCTCCTCTACGGCCTGCCATATACTTCAGCCCATGAAGCCGTGAATGATGCGCATGCAGGGGCACTCCTATGGGACTTCTATTGCAAGAACCTTCCAGAAGACGTGACGACGTTCGGTGACCTAGCGAATAAGGGAACCTACAAGTTTTTCGATAGCTTCATGCTCGATCCGATCTCTCATTGCGTCAGGTCACGCCCGCGATTCAAATGTCGGAGCACTTCAGGTATTCTTGATGGCACATCGGATCAACGGCACAGCAACGGAACTGCGGTGCGCGAGTATTGGGAAGCGCTGAAGACCATCCTGGCGGACCTTCGGATATCTGATGCCGACGTTGAACTGCTACTTGAAGTCAAGCGGACGGTATCTCTTGCTGATGAGCAAGTGCGGAGTCTGCATGCGCGAGCATTTGCAAACGCAATCAATGCATTTGTTGACGATGACTGGTTGGATGCAAAGGAATGGGAGAAACTCCATCGCCTCCACGAATGTTTGAGCCTACTCGGTTGGGCTCCGGGCGAATCACCATCGCCTGCTACTCTATCACCTCGCATCCCATCGAGTTCACGTGCGAAGCCGCAAGCGGGTGATTCGGTGTTTGCGGGGAAGACGGTGGTGCTGACGGGAACGCTGGAGTCGTTCACCCGGCCGGAGTTGACGGAGCGGCTTGAATCGCTGGGCGCGAAGGTGGCCGGTTCAGTGTCAAAGAAAACCGATATCGTCATTGCCGGCGAAAGTGCGGGTTCCAAACTGGATAAAGCGCGAGACCTCGGCGTTGAAGTGTGGGACGAGGCGCGCGTGCTGCGCGAGTTGCCGCGGTAACATATAGCCCCGGCCTTGGCCGGGGAAGGCACGTGACTCGTTCGCAAAGGGCACATGCGACGCCTACTCCGGCCAAGGCCGGGGCTATATGCGTTTATTCATTTTCATCTGCGGCTTCAGCGTCGCTCGGTTCATCGTCTTTCAGCGCTGGTGGCCGCTCGCCGGTGTAGATGATGATGTCGGCACGGCCACGATCCGCATCGCGCATGGTCTCCCGCCATTCGCGTTGCATGGAAATGTTCAGAATCTTCGCACCCGGCTGCCTGGCGAGGATCTCCTGCACGAGACCGCCGTCAAAGTCGCTATGGAACTGCCCGACAAGATGCACGACCTTGGCGTGGTCGCGCGGCCGGGCCTTGACGATGGAATCGGCCATCGTTGCATCCCACAGCAACTGGCTGCGCAGCCCTGCGTCGATTCGATGCACGCGATGCGGATCATGCTGTGGATCACTGTCACTCTCGCCATGCCCATGCCGCATTACTTCATGAAAGCGATCACGATACTCCGCGAGGGCGCGACTGCTTGAGCGCGGTAAGTCGAACATCCTCTGCCGCTCAGGCGACAGTTGTCGCAGGCGCTGATAACCGTGCAGTCGCGGCAGCCGCACATAACGCCGCGGCGTGTTCGCAGCAATCAGCCGCGCATGGCGATCCTTGGCGGCATCGACAATCGGCTGGTACCACTGCTCCCATGAACCTTCACCGCTCCAGTTCGCGGAATGAGTGAGCCGAATGAACGTGGCCGCATCGATGATGCCCTCAATGTAGTCATCAGCGAGCATCTGTTCGTCACGTTCAAGCATTTCCATGGAGAGCGCGCCAAGTCGCGGCACATCCTCGACGATCGCGCGCTGCACGGCGTGGCCGATGCCGTCATCGTGCTCCTCGCCCACAAGAATGATGTGCGCCCAATCAGCGGCCGCGAGCAGATCGTCCCATCGAAGCGGTGAGCCGTCTGATCCTGCGAACATCGGCAGCGACCGCACATCGCTGTCCTCGGGGCCGCTGTCGAGTTCAATTGGCGGCTGATCCGGGGGGAAACCTCCGTAGCGCGGCGAGGCACATCCGATCGCCAGTGCGGACCCGATGAGGGCCGTAGCCATCGGCCGATAGAAACACCATGCATTCGTCATTGGCCCGAGAATCGCTCAGAACCGCCTTGCCGTCAAGTCAGGGCCGCCTGTGAGGGAAGTGCGGGCTCGGGCTGCCGCTTTTCCTCGCGGAGCCGTTGCACTGGGTCCGATTCGGGTTCATAATTGCAGCGGAAGGATGCCGGCTGCGCAGTTTGCCGACTTCCATTTAGAATCGCTGTTGGAGGAGAATGAGAGCATTGTCCAAGATTTTGCGAGTCCTACAGTTTGCGCTGCTGTTCCTCGGGTTGGGAGTATCGGGAGCCGCACAGGGCGATGATGTCGCCGCCTTCCGGCCATTTGAAGGTCATGTTGTAGTGCGTTTCGAGAGGCCATCAGCCCGGCAGATTCAGGCGATCTCCGCTCTCGGCGCGATGCCGTGGAGTTGCCGCATCAACCTTGCCGCGCCGGAGTTTCTGCTCGATCCGCAGCAGCGGGACATCGTTGATCGGATGGGTCTCACCTATCGCGTTCTCATCGATAATGTGCAGGCGATCGTCGATGCTGAGCGAGCGGCCATGGATGCGGTCCGCGCAGCCCAGCGTGCAGCGGCTGGCGAACAAGGTGGAGTCGCCGGCGCTCCTACTGATCCAGCGGAGTGGTTTGCCGTCTATCGCACCTGGCCTGAGGTGAATGCATATATCGATGAACTCGTCGCGCTGCGGCCTGATCTTGTCGAGAAGATAGAGGTCGGCACAACGCATGAGGACCGCACGATCTACGGCATGCGCATCGCAGCGCCGGGCGGATCGCCCGATCGCCCGGTCGTGCTGTTCAACGGATGCCAGCACGCGCGCGAGTGGATTTCTGCGATGGTGCCGATGTATATTGCGGATCGCCTTGTGCGAATGCATGGCGATGATGACGGGATCACCACACTTCTGGAGGACATCGAGTTCATCATCGTGCCCATCTCAAATCCGGACGGATATGAGTACAGTTACGCAGATGAAGCGAACCGCATGTGGCGGAAGAATCGCCGCTTCAACGGCATGATCGGCGACAATGAGTTCTATGGTGTCGATCTCAATCGCAACTGGGACGCGGACTGGAACGGGGGACAGTTTGCTTCTGAGTATCCGTGGGCGCAGACGTACGTCGGGCCGAGCGTTTTTTCGGAGCCGGAGGTGCAGGGCCTGCGCGACCTGGTGCTGAGCGAGCCGCGCATTGCCGCGCACATCGATTTCCATAGTTACAGCCAGCTCATTCTTCATCCGCTGGGATACACGACTGAGCCGGCCGAGGACTTCGACGCGCTCGTCGCGCTTGGCGACATGATGAGTGATGCGATCGCGTCGGTGCATGGCGCTGACTATGCCGCCGGTCACGGCAGCGATCTGCTTTATCTCGCAAGCGGCATGTTTCCCGATTGGATGTATGAATCGCGCGGCGTCTTCGGGTACACCATTGAAGTGCGGCCGACGTCATTGAACCCCGGCTTTCTGCTTCCGCCCGAGGAGATTCTTCCCACCTGTGAAGAGAATTTCGCCGCCGCGATGACGATGGCGCAGTACGTGCTCGATGAACTGGTGACGTGCACCGGCGACCTCAACGGTGATGGAGCGGTCGGCGTGCCGGATCTCATCGCACTGCTTGGGGCATGGGGCGACTGCGATGCACAAGAGTCACCATGCGAGACTGACCTGTCAGGCGACGGCACGGTCGGCGTGCCCGACCTCATCATGCTGCTCGCTGCATGGGGCGATTGTCCTCGTTAGAGCGCGATCCGCCCGATCGAACTCGCTCAACGCCGCATCCGCGAGAAGGCCAGGAATGAACGCGAACTTCACAGGTGTGAAGTCGGCTGACCGTTACTGATTCGTGTCAATGCGTGTTCAGCCGTGACTCTGAACAGCGGGAGAAGAAACATCAGGTCCGCATCGCGCTCGCCAGCGCGACGCGGAGAGAAGAGAGAGATCCAATGCGGGAGAGCCCGCGCTTTGCCTGCAACTCCGCGCCGTGCCTTACCAGCGCGACGCGGAGAGAAGAGAGAACAGTGCGGCGACAGCCGCATCCGTGAATGGCTCGCCGCTCCATGTCTGAAACGGCAGCCGTTCGATTCGTGACCGGGCACTTGCGGCCCGAACGTCGAATGTCGACACATTTTCATTTCGTCAGTTCTACTGGCTCGTGAAACCCTCCACGAAGCGCTCGTGGCGCAGCACGGCCGCCACCTCTCCAATACACCATCTCACACGTGTCCGTATAGGACACCAAAAACAATTGCGTGTCAAGTAAAATCGGGCTGACAGGGGAAGATTTTCCGCATGGATCGGAATGGATCTCCTTTGATTGCAGACCCTCAGGGCGACGAGAACGGCGGTTGATCCGGCTCAGCGCGGTACTCGAACCGGGTGATTGAGCGCGATCGGCCGGTCGCTTCATCCACCACCACCGTCGCGCCGCACATCGCCTCGCCACCCGAGCCGACACCGAATGGTACATGCATGCCAGTCGTCATGTGCTTGACGACTGCTTCGATATTCGCGCCGATGACCGAGTTGTATGGCCCGCTCATGCCGACATCCGAGATGAATGCTGTGCCGCCGGGCAGGATTCGAGCATCTGCTGTCGGCACGTGCGTGTGCGTCCCGATGACGGCAGCAACGCGTCCGTCGAGGTACCGCGCAAGCGCGGCCTTCTCGCTGGTCGCCTCCATATGCGCTTCGACAATCACAATGCGAGGCCGGGCCGATTGGAGTGGCAGTTCATCAAGAAAGCGATCGACCGTGGCGAAGGGATCATCGGCAGGCATGTTGAAGAAGATCCGCCCCAGCACGGTGATGATGTACAGGTCTGCGTTGATGGCGCGCGGCGGGGAAGAGCCAGGTTCTGAGGTGCGCGGCTGTGAGAGGTCAATCCGAATGAACCGCCTTCCCAGAGCTTTGGATTGCAGATTCGCAGGCCGCGCGATCGGCTCACCGGTTTTTTCGAGGATCGACGTGATGCGCTGATCGCGAAAGACATGGTCGCCGAGCGTAATGGCATCGATGCCCATGGCGCGCAGCTTGGCGTAGATGGTGGGGGAGAGGCCCGAGCCGGATCGCGCATTTTCTGCGTTGGCGATGATGACGTCCGGCCGATGTTCATCGCGCAGGTGCGGCAGTTGTTGTTGCACCACCATGCGCCCCGGCGATCCGTACACATCACCAATGAACGCAATCGTCAGCATAACCGTCAGGCCACGGCTTTGCCGTGGTAGTGTTCTCGCGCTTCGCCAAGTCTGCCATGGCAAAGCCATGGCCTGACGGGTTCAATCCTCATCTTCCTGTGGTTTGAATGCGGCGACAACCTGTTGCTGGATGTTGGGTGGCGTGCGTTCGTCGTGGCTGTACTCCATCGAATAGGTGCCGGTGCCGCCCGACATGGATTTGAGTTGCGATGAGTACGTCATCACTTCGGACAGCGGCGCCTCCGCCGTGATCAGCGCCTGATTCCCGGGGAGCATGTCGGTGTTGATGATCCTGCCGCGTTTACCGGAGATGTCGCTTGAGATGTCGCCGATCATGTCCGCCGGAACGGTAATCTCCATCTTCACAAACGGTTCGAGCAGCACCGGCTTGGCTTTCTGCACGGCGTCGATGAACGCCTTTCGGCCAGCCGTAATGAAAGCGACTTCCTTGGAATCGACAGGGTGGTGCTTCCCGTCATAGACGCTCACTTTGATGCCCTGCATCGGGTAACCAGCAATGGCGCCTTCGGCCATCACCCGCCGGATGCCCTTCTCAATGGCGGGCATGAACTGTTTGGGCACTGAGCCGCCGAATGTATCGTCGACGAAGAGCAGGCCGTTGGCGGCGTCATCATGCGCAGCTTCTTCTTCAGTGAGCGGCTCGACGCGCAGGTACACCTCGCCGAACTGACCAGCGCCGCCGGTCTGTTTCTTGTGACGGTGATGACCTTCCGCCTTGGAGGTGATCGTTTCCTTATAGGCGACCTTGGGCGGTTTGGTGTTCACCTCGACGCCGTAGCGATCCTTGAGCATCTGCAATTTGACGCGCAGATGCATCTCGCCAAGGCCGCGCAGAACGGTTTCCTTCGTGGCGGAGACGCGCTCGAGTTCGAGCGTTGGATCTTCATCGAGCATCTTGTGCATCGCCTCCCCGAGTTTCGACTCCGCTCCCTTTGAGGCGACTTCGATGGCCAGGCCGAACATCGGCTTGGGCAGGATGAGGGGCTTGAGGTGGATGTCCTCTGGGACCGCTCCGCTATGCAGCAGCGAGCCGTAGTGAATCTCCTCCACTTTGGCGACCGCGCCGATGTCGCCCGCGATGACCTTGTCCGACTCCACGTGCTGTTTGCCCATGAGCTTGAACGCATGGGCGATTCGGACGTTCTTGCGTTCCTGATCGACGCGCGGGCTGTCTCCGCTCGAAAGTGTTCCCTGATGCACGCGAAAGACGCTGAGTTTGCCCACGTATGGGTCGGATGAAACCTTGAACACGTGCGCGATGAGGTCATTTTTCGGGTTGGCGACCGGTCGCAGTTCTTCCTTCGCCGCGTCCTTCGTGTACTCGAACGTTCGCGGATTTCCTTCGAGCGGGTTGGGACACAGGTTGGTCATGACCTTCATGAGTTCCGTCACGCCCAGATTCTCACGTGCGGAGGTGAAGACGACCGGCACCAGATGCCCTTCGCGCAGCGCCTTGCAGAACGGCTCGTGAAGTTGACTCGGCTCCACCTTGCCTGATTCCAGGTACTGCTCCATCAGCTTCTCATCAACCTCAACAATCTGGTCGACGATCTGCGTGTGGAACTCGGCGACATCGCCCAGATCGCTGTCACCAGAGTCGGTGCCGAAACAATCAGCGATGGACTTCCCGCCATCGGCGGGGAGATTGAGCGGCAGGCATACATTGCCGAACATCTCCTTGAGCCCGCTGAGGATTCCAGGCAGATCCGTTGCGTTATCAATCTTGTTGATGACGATCAGTCGCGGCAGGTTGCGCTCTTCCGCTCGCTTCATCATGCGCTGTGTGATCGTTTCAATGCCGGCGCTGGCGTCGATGACGACAACAACGGTTTCAACGGCAGGCAGAACACTGATCGCCTTGCCAATGAAGTCGGACGAACCGGGCGTGTCGATGAGGTTGAGGTGCGCGCCTTCGTAGTCGAAGTGAACAAGCGCGCTATCGAGCGAGTGTTTGAATTCCTTCTCGATGTCGTCGAAGTCGCAGACGGTGTTGCCGTCTTCAACCCGGCCGGTGCGGCCAATGACGCCTGCGGTGTGGAGGATCGATTCGATGAGGGTCGTCTTTCCGACCCCCGCAGCCCCGGTGAAGGCAAGGTTCCTGATCTGCTCTGTGGTGTACTTTGGCATGGTGAAGGATTCCTCGAGTGCTCGTTCTTCCCTATAGCCGCGTATTGGCAACCTGCGGCGCCGTATCGTTGCAACAACGCGAGCCGGGCCATCAGAAAACGCGGCCCAGCCGTGTCATACGGGCGAAAGAGACCACTATAGCGGATCGGACAGGAGCGGCGAGTGCATTGCCCTCGTGGGCAAGCGGTCCCAACCCCCTTGAGCCCCCTATGGGGGCTTCCGCGTCGCTCGTCGGCAGTAATTTGTCAAGCGTGAGAGCTGTGTCGCCTAGCGGACTGTGGCGATGAGCGGCTGTCGGACTGTTTCAAGTAGGCCCCCGCTCCAACGCATAGGAATGCAACGATGACAGTTCGCGTAACCCTTCGAAATCTGGGTTCTGAACTCGCACGGCTGGCCCTACTGGTCGCCGATCCACGTTGACAGGTCTCAGTCCGCGTTCAGCCGATACGAAGCAAAGCAGGATGCCATCGCTGACTTCACCATGTTCTGGGGCGACGTTCGGCCTGATCGTGGCACCCGAGTCAAAGTGGCGTTCAGCACGATGTCCCGTTCACGCCGAACACCACCGCCGGCGAACATTTCGCGTTCAGGACGCCGCCCGCGGTTACGCGCCCCACGTACAGCCGGTGGTCTGGATCGAGGTCCACTGTGCGAACGAGTTCGCAGTCGAGCCAGGACATTGCTCGCTCGATGATCGGTGAGCCACTTGGCGCGGGGCGTACTGGGATGCTCACAAACTGATCCTCAATCACCTCTTCCCCGATCTCACCAGTTGCGCACTGCCGTGTGCCCGGTAGTCCTTCATTCGGTTGAAACTTGCGTTCAAGGAAGCGATCGTCCGCGCTGATCTGACAGAGGGCGAAGGCCCGGCTGTCGCGCATGAGCGGCTCCAGCGACTGGCCGCGCAGCATGGACACAGCCACGTGTGGCGGTTCGGGAGCGCATAACTGCACATACTGCACGAGCACACCTGCGCGGTGCTCGTCAAACGCTGCCGTCATGATGAACCGGCCGCGCGGAATCAGCGCAACGGCTTGACGCCCCTGCTCATGAAGCGACGTGGCGTTCATCGGTGGCTCCGATCTCATGGCAATTCGTGACAGCGGGGCGGGGGTGCCCAGCTTCTATTCGTCCATCGGCCTCATCGGGGCGCGACATGATTGGGATTCGCTTGTGGATAACTTGGGGATGCCGGAAGCGCATGGCAGAGTCTTCCTCTCTGGCGTTGCTTCGTCTAAGTCCCGTAATCAAGCGGACTTACGCATCATCGGCAGGCGATGATGTGCAAACTGCTGACGGAAATTTGTCGATAGGTGTTGCAAAGTGGGAAGAAGTGGGTTATTGTCCCACCGCTCCACCACTGAGGCGACCATGCATGTTGTTCACCGGCGAATACGAGCACACGATCGACGCCAAGCAGCGGATGGCCATTCCGTCGGAGATTCGCGCGCAACTCGCCGCCTCGCTCACGGATGGCTCAGCCGCGGCCCTGTATCTCGCGCCGGGGCCGAACGCACATCTCTGGCTCTGGCCGGAGCAGACCTTCACCGCCATGGCTGGGGCGCTCGAGAAATCGCTCCTGCCACCGGAGGAGTTGATGGAGTTCGAGGAGTTTCTCTTCTCGCAGTCGCGCCGGCTGGACATCGACAAGGCCGGCCGAGTGCGTTTGCCGGAGCGAGCGATAGCCGATGCGGGCTTGGGCGAATCGGTCGTCATTCTCGGCGTGAAGGATCACCTCGAGCTGCGCGATCCGAATCAGTGGGCGAAGCAGCGCAAGGAGAATATCGCGCGGCAGGCGGAGATCATGCTCAAGGCCAGGCGAGCGCTCGATCAGCAGCGACACTCAGGATCGCCCGGGGGTGGTGGAAGATGAGCGATGTGATGGAACAACGGCGCAAGGATGCGCTCGGGAGTCGGCTGGGCAAGGACGCCCGGCAGCGGAGTTGTGATGCAATGGAGCCGCAGCGTCGCGCAGCCACGGATGGCGCGCGATCAAACGGCTTCCTGCGAGCGGGTGAAGGCGCGAAACAGATCAAAGTCGGAGTGCGCCTCGCAATGATGACCTTCGCTTCGCAAGCAGCCGCGCAGCAATCCGCCGTATGTGCCCGCCGGGTTACGGACGACCCGGAATGATCGCGAGCCACCGCGCGGCACGGACCGCCCGCGGCCTCGGAAAACGCCTTGCCTCCGCTCTCTCAAAAGGAGATCGGAGGCCTTCAAGAAGAAGTTGCATCGTTAACGTCTTCCCCTTCCCGCTCGCTGATGCCCACCACATCCAGCGAGCATTTTTTGCCAAGGTGATGAGTGGTCACCGTTAGGCCCGGCCTTTGGCCGGGCAATGTCTCCCAACCGCGCAACAAACCCGCGCCGGTTTATGCAGCCGCATCCTGTGTCAAACATCCGCACTCCGGGCAGCGTTCATGTGGTCCACCGCGCATGTCGTAGCCGCACTTCGGGCAGTGGCCTGGCTTGGTGCCGAGCGTTCGCAGCAGCAGCATTGCGCAGGCCGCAATGAGCCAGATGAGCAGCGCGTAGAGCGCGGAGTTGATGGCGAAGCCGGGCCAGACCGGGCGATACGCCAGTGGCCAGACGCGATGATCGGGATCGAAGTTCTGAATGAGTGATTGGACGTTCCAGCGGCCGTTGGCGGCTGCGGGAATCGGGCCAAACTCGGCGATGCCGATGCCCATGTGGCCGGTGAACTCAATGCCAGTATCAGCCGCAGGTTGCTCGGTGGACTCGTCGCGGATGATCGCTTGACGACTGGCGGCGCGTGGCCGGGCCGTGTTGGCGCCATCGTCGCGGTGCTCCGGACGGACGGGAGGCGCAACTCCCTTCTCGAACTCATGAGGTTTGAAGTCCGGATCGACTGTCAAGCCGCTGATGTCGAGGCGCTCAGAAATAGGTTCCATCCGGTCAAACTGGCCGGATCCAGACTCCAGCCGAATCGAGTTCGTTCGCAAATCAAAGGCCAGCGGACGGCCAGCAATCCCATCAAGCGAACCCACAAGTTTCGCGCGACGTAAACCGCTCCCACCCAAGGGGATGAGTCCCGGCGAACGCTCCGTCTCGATTCGCCCGGCGAACGCGCGCATCGGCCAACCAACCCGAGACTCGATCACGGCGGCGCTCTCGCGCGCAGCCGGCGGCCCATTCACGTCAGATTCAAACGTGAATGGAAATCGGATCAGATTGTTGGTCAAGTCGAGTTCGGTTTGCGCTCCATCGTCGAACACCACCACTGCAACAGACGAAAGGCCCGCCCGTTCCCATCCCCACGCCGCAATCGCGTCGGCCGGCACTCGGTCGATCCAGCCGCGGCTCCTTGCATCCTCGGGCCGCAGCAGCGACGTCGTTTGGGTCGTTGTGTTCGCATACCAATCGAACGACAACGCTACAAAGAGATTGACCATCGCGCCAAGCAGGAGGAACAGAACGACTTTTGTTGCGCGCTTGCGCATGAGAGTTCCCTACGCCATCCGCCGCGAGGATGCGGCGGCTCGCTGGGCGGGGACGCGCTCACTGATGCGGGACGGGCGCGTTGCCCGCTTTGGCGGTTATCCGGCCTAAAGGCCGGGCTATGTGTTTACCGTTCGCGCTCGATGGTGACGTTGTCGCCGTCTACGGTAATGCGCTTCACTGGCTTGCCTGGCTCGACGCGCGTGCCGCAGTTCTTGCAGGTTGAGAGTTCCGCATCGTTCCAAAACTCCTTCATCGCCTGGCTGAAGTGTTTGACGATGTCCTTGCAATCGAACTCAAGGTCATGCACCAACTCGTGGCAGTTCTCGCAATAGAACTGGAGATGTTCCATCTCGCCATCCGGCCGGCGGCGTTCGACGACCATCCCCAACGTTCCGGGGGGCCGGGTCGGTGAGTGGGGCACGTTGCCGGGAATGAACACGGTTTCGCCTTCGCGCACGACGATGTCACGAATGCGCGTTCCACCTTGCGCATCATCTTCGATGACGCGCACGACAATGTCGCCTTTCAATTGATGGAAGAACTCTTCCGAGTTGGTGACGTGGAAATCATTGCGCGCGTTCGGCCCGCCGATCAACATGACGAAGAAGTCCTCGCCGTCGTAGAGATACTTGTTGCTCACCGGCGGCTTGAAGTCGCCTGCCTTTCGGGCCTCCTCGACCCACTGCATGAGGTTGATGGGGGGTGCGACGCGCTGCGTGGTTTGCGTGGGCATGGCTGATCTCCTTTGATCGCATTATAGCGGCGCAGCGATCCGGATCGTGTCGATCCGGCGAAGGCGCGGAGACGCCTCGCTGCTGAGCCGAGAGCGGCGATACACTTCGCTCCATGACTCCGTGGTTCGCGCTCGCAGCGCAGGCCATTCTCGCAGCTGCTTCACTCCATCTTGTGTGGTGGCATGTGTTGCCGGGACTTGCGCGAACGGCTGACGCTCGGCTGATCGTGGATGTCTGGATGCCGGTCGCCATGGCTGTTCCGCTGGTGTTTGTTGCCATGACCATCGAGTCTGATGTGAAAGGCATCGGATGGACGCCTCTCGCAGGGCCGATCGCAGTTGCAATTGCGTCCGCCGGGTTTGCTCTGCTCGCTGCGCGCGGCGAGTTCGACGCTCTCGGTGACGATGTGCTTCGAGACGGCAGCGCTGATGCGCCGATTTGGCCGCATCGTGCACGAGTCGCGTGTGCATCGCTTCTGGCGGGTGTCGTGCTGCTCATGCTCGGCGCAGCCCACACGATGACGATCTGGATTGGACAGGCGGCGTTCGCGGTTGCCGCTCTCCTGCTCTGGGTGAACACCCCTGACGAGCCGGCAGGATCGCGCGCTGTCTCACCCACGGAAATGAAGTTGAGAGCCGCGTCGATGGCTGCCGTCTTCCTTGCATTGGGGGCAGGCGCTGCCGTATTCTGGGTGGATCGCGCACACCTCCCGCTTGCGTCTTGCGTCGTCCTGGCGCATGCGATCGCGGTCGCGGGGATGAGCGGATTTGCGGTTGCGCCGGGGATGGCATCGCGTTTGGGCTTATGGACGGCATCCATCGGCGTATTGGCGACGCTCGGAGTGCTGTCGCTGCGCACCCTCTTGCCGCGCGCCGTCGAAGCGCTGACAGCAGACTACATCGAGCCGCGACCGCCAGACATTGCCTATGGCTTCGGCGCGTATGCGTTTGAAGCGACCGCGCTGATCGTGCTGGTGCCTGCTGTGTTTGCAGTGGCGCGATTGAACAGGGCTGTGCAGCGCGTTCTCGGCGCTGTTCTTCTGATCGCAACCGGCGCGATCATCGCCTGGCGATTGCTCGCAGTTTCGCAATAGCGTTCATGGCGAGCAATAGCCGCGTGCCGGCAGGCCGCGGTTGGAACCGGTGCGAATGTGAATCTCGAACAGCGGGCTTCCGCCGCGCGGCTATTGAGCAGACAGCAAACTCAAGCATTCATCCGTTGCTGACCGATTGTGAATACACCGGTTACAGGAGCCGGCCGTACGAGAACACTATCATGCCTGCATGCCCGATCCGGAGAAGCCCATGCTTGCCGTCAATCCACGCAGAGTGTTGCCCACAACGAGGCGGTCCCTCACGCATAAGTTCATCATCGCTGGACATGAGGGATATCTGACGGTCGGCTTGTTTGAGGACGGCCGACCGGGCGAAATCTTCATCAAGATGAGCAAAGAGGGCTCGACGTTGTCGGGCTTGATCCAGGGCTTTTGCCGTGCGTTTTCGCTCGCCCTGCAATATGGCTTGTCGATTGACGATGCGTGCGATCGCTTCCGCGGCATGCGCTTCGACCCGATGGGACCGACGAACAATCCGGACATTCCGGAAGCGATGAGCATCCTCGATTACGTCGCGCGATATCTGGA
>CAZFZT010000031.1:0-9250 GCA_964523675.1 uncultured Isosphaeraceae bacterium | reverse complement strand
TTACAGAGCGTATGCAGCGCAATCCAATTCCAAAGGATGCGCCTCGGTTGAGCCGGGAAGATATGCATGATTGTTCGTGGCACTCATGTGCTGCTGTACGCTCATGATCCTGCGCACACCCAGTTTGTTTACGGAAACACGCCGCGCAAGTCATAGACCTTGGCGATCTGCTCCAGTGCGGCGGCATAACTGGCGGTGCGCATGTCGCACTCGTACTTCACGCGCGCCAGCTTGACCCGCCGCGCTGCGAGGACCATGTGCATGTTCAGCCGCTCATCGACATCCGCGGATGACCAGTATGTTGATGTCTTGTTCTGCACCCACTCGAAGTAGGAGACCGTCACGCCGCCTGCATTGCAGAGGATGGCGGGCAGGATCTCGACGCCGCGCTGCATCAGCACTGCATCGCCCTCCGGAGTTGTGGGCGCGTTTGCGCCCTCGGCCACGACCTTTGCGTTGATCAGTTCCGCCTCCTTCGGCGTGATCATCTGCTCCAAGGCAGCCGGGATCAGCACATCAACGTCCAATGCGTAGAACTCATCACTTGAGATGCGCCCGGCTTCCTTGAATCCCCCGACGCCGCCCGTCTGTCCGACGTGCTCCCACAGCGCTACAGCATCAATGCCGTTGTCATTGTGAATCGCGCCCGTGTGATCGAGCACGCCGATCATCTTTGCGCCGAGGTCTGTCAGCAGCCGACCCGTCCAGCCGCCCACGTTGCCGAAGCCAATCAGCGTGAAGGTACACTTGCTGATTTCGATGCCAAGTTCAGGCAGCATTTCCTGAAGCACATCGACAAGTCCCTGCCCAGTCGCCTTGTCGCGTCCGAGTGAGCCGCCCATCTCGACTGGCTTGCCGGTCACCACACGATGAGAATCCTGCGCGGTATGTTCCGGCGACATGAGCTGATAGGTGTCGGCGAACCACGCCATGATCTGCGCGTTCGTTCCGACGTCGGGTGCGGGAATGTCGTACTCCGGGCCGATCTGATTTGAAATCGCCGAACAGAATCGCCGGGTGACGCGCTTGAGTTCCTCAGCTGAAAGTTCGCGCGGATTGCACTTGACGCCGCCCTTGCCACCGCCGAAGGGAACCTTCACCAATGAACACTTCATGGTCATGAGCACCGCAAGCGCTTTGACATCATCCAGCGAAACATGCGGGTGGTATCGGATGCCGCCTTTATAGGGACCAAGCGCGTTGTTGTGCTGTACGCGGTACCCTTTGAAGAGTCGATGGTGTCCGTCGTCCATCAAGACCGGGAAGTGCACCATGATCTCGTTCTTCGGCTGAGCGATGATGATGCGCTGATGGTGCCTCATTCCGATCAAATCAGCAGCGATCAGCACCTGCTCGATCGTCTGATGAAACAGATTGGCCGGATCCTTGACGATTTCAAGTTCCTCGAACACTGCCGAGGGCAGATGCGCAGGCGAGGCGGCGGGCGATTCCGTTGCGGTGGGTGGATTCATCGTGTAGGTGAAGTCTGGGATCTGGGCGTGCCGTGCCTGGATCATATCGGAAAAACCCGGCGTCAACAGCCAAACTTATCACTGCCGCCAGCTACTTCGGCTCCTGCAGAATCTGTTGATTTCTTCGTAGCCACTCTGCCATCTGCCTTGCCGCCTGTCCTCGATGTGACCGGGCGTTCTTCTCCTCGGATGAAAGCTCCGCGCTGGTGCAACTACGATCGGGCAGAAACAGGAGCGGGTCGTAGCCGAACCCGTTCGCGCCTCTGGGTGCGTCGCCAATGATTCCCTCGAAGGTTCCTCGCGCCTCATGCACGATGCGGCCTGCCGGATCAGCGATGGCCATGACGCAAACAAACCGTGCTGTTCGCTGCTCATGCGGAACTCCGGCAAGTTCGCGCAGCAACCTGTCATTATTTGCGGCATCGCGCTCGCCCCTGGTTTCGCCACTTCCTGCATACCGAGCGGAATGCACTCCCGGCGCGCCTTTCAGGGCATCGACCTCAAGGCCGGAATCGTCAGCAAGGCACAGCCGACCGGTCGCTTCGGCGTATGCGATCGCCTTGATGCGCGCGTTCTCCTCGAACGTCGCGCCGGTCTCCTCCGGCTCGGGCGGCACATCATCAAGCGCATCAAGCCCGACGACATCGACTCCCAATGGATGGAGGATCGCCCGCACCTCCTCGACTTTGTGCGGGTTCGAGGAAGCGAACAGCAGTTCGGTTGCAGTGGCGCGAGGCATGTGCGAACTGTAGAACGGTGGCGCGTCCATGCAAAGCGACCAGGTAGCCGCGCGGCGGAAGTCCTCGGTTCACCTGCTCAGGGCCGCGCCATCCAACCGCGCCTGTCGGCACGCGGCGATTGCTCTGCGGCCATTGCTTCGTCTGTTATCATCTGCCGCACGATGCGCAGGAGCCATAAGCGATGAAAGCATGTGTCATCATTGCCGCCGCCGGGCGCAGTACGCGATTCGGCGATCAGGATAAGCTCAGTCAGGATCTGGGTGGTCGCGCGCTGCTGCTGCGCACCGTTGAGGTGTTTACAAAGCGCGAGGAGGTCGGCAGCATCATCGTGGCAGGTCCGCCGGAGAATTTTGATGAGTTTCGCGAGAAGTTCGGGCCAACGCTCGGCTTCCATGGCGCTCGCCTTGTGAAGGGCGGCACTGTTGAGCGGTGGGAGTCGGTGAGGAAGGCGCTTGTCGAAGTTCCCGATGATTGCACGCACGTTGCGATTCATGACGCAGCGCGGCCGGGCGTCAGCAATGATCTGCTCGGCCGCCTCTTTCACGCAGCGGTATCGCTGAATGCGGTCGTTCCAGCGGTGTCGCTGACCGGCACGATCAAGCGCGTTGCCGATGTGGCGGCCGATGTTGGCGCTCATGAGGATGATGCCATCGCCGATTCAATTCTCGGGGATGCCGGACGTGTCGAGATTCCCGCTCGACCCGTCGTTGAGACGATCGATCGCAGCAATCTCGTGGAAGTGCAGACGCCGCAGATCTTTGAAATCAACCTGCTCAAACGCGCCTATGCCCAGGATGATCTGGCCGGCGTCACCGACGACGCGATGGTGGTGGAGCGACTTGGGGAGCCGGTGCACATCATTGAAGGGGAGCGCACCAACATTAAGGTGACCACACAAGGCGATCTTGCGCTCATGCGGGCGATCCTCGGCGTCAAGCCGCCAGCCGAGCGCCCGGCACATAAGCGGTTCTGACACGTCCATCCATGACGCACTATCCTCCCGCCATCTTCGCTATCGGGCGCAACTACGCAGAGCATGCGGCTGAGATGAAAGGCGCTGTGCCGGAGCAGCCGGTGATCTTCATGAAGAACCCCGCATCGGTGATCGCGCATGGCGAGCCGATTGTCATTCCGCAGATCTGTCGCCGCATCCCCGGTGGCGAGAGCGATGCGCAGCAGGTTGACTATGAAGGTGAGCTTGCGCTGATCATCGGCCGCGATGCTCGTGATGTCGCGGAGGTCGATGCACTGGAGTACATCAGCGGGTACGCCATCGCCAACGATGTCAGCGCTCGTTGGTGGCAGAAGCATGGTTCGGGCGGGCAGTTCGTCCGAGGCAAAAGCTTTGACACCTTCTGTCCTTTGAGCGAACCCGTGCCGCGCGAAAGAATCGCCGACCCGCAACGTTTGCGCATCACCACAAAGATCAATGGTGAGCTCATGCAGGACGCGAACACCGCTGAGATGATTTTCTCGGTGCATCGTCTCGTCGCAGAGCTGAGCCGCGGCATGACGCTTCTTGCTGGTTCAATCATTCTTACGGGCACGCCGGCAGGTGTCGGCGCGGCCCGAACCCCGCCTCGCTATCTACGCGATGGCGATGTAGTGGAGATTAGCATCGAGGGTCTGGGCACACTGCGCAATCCGGTGCGCGAACAATCGTGACAGCCGCGCCACCCAGAGGCGCCGTTAACACATCGGACAGCGTAGATGCTGCACCCCAAATGCGTTACCTTCCTGTTCGCCTTGCGGTCGATGGCCTCGTACGATGGGGCTAAGCTCACTCAACCGCATTAGCACCATGGCAGAGCAACAGCGTGAAACATGGCTCATCGGCGTTTGGCCAGGCATGGGGAATGTCGCCGTGGGCGCAGGCGCCTATCTCGTCTCCAAACTCGCCGCCAAACTCGTCCACGAGATTCCGGCCCGCGAGCTTTTCGAGCTGCAACACATCACGGTCGAGAACGGTCTCGCCCAGCCGGGACGACTGCCTAAGAACCTCGTCTTTGAATGGCGCGATGCGGCCGCCAAGCATGACCTGCTGATCTTTCTCGGCGAGGAGCAGCCATCGACCGGCGGATACGGGTTCTGCCATCGACTGCTGGATTACGCGCAGTCACATAACGTCTCGCGCGTGGTCACGTTCGCTGCCATGGCAAGTCAGCTGCATCCCTCCAGCACGCCGCGCGTCTTCGGCGTCGCGACGGATCGCAAACTTCTTGCTGAGCTCAAGTCACTTGAAACCACGATCTTGAAGGAAGGTCAGGTGGGTGGCCTCAACGGCGTGTTGCTCGCCGTCGCAGCAGAGCGCAGTATCCCTGGAATGTGCTTGATGGGCGAACTGCCTTATTTCGCAGCAGGAATCGCCAACCCCAAGGCGTCGCTTGCGGTGCTCGAAGTCTTTGCAGCGCTTGCGGGAATTGAAATCGACTTTGATGATCTGCGACAACATGCAGCCGAGGTTGAGAAAGGATTGATCGAGCTGATGGAGAAGCTGCAGGATGCGGCACAGCATCAGGCGGAGGGCATGGGTGAGGGTGGCTTCACGATTCCCGAGTTTGCGCGATCTGATGACGATGAGGACGATGAGCCCGAGCCGGCTGCGGAGAACGAGAAGAAGCAGTCGAAACTTGACTACCGTTCGCGCCGGCGTATTGAAGAACTCTTCGATCAGGCGAACCATGACCGCAGCAAGGCGTTCCAGCTCAAGCAGGAACTCGACCGCCTTGGAGTGTTCGAGCAATACGAAGACCGATTTCTTGATCTTTTCAAGAAGGCGGAGTGATTCGGATCTGAGTGCGCAGCATGGCGGCAGGCAGGGGCGTCTCGTTGCAGATCGTCACGGACGATACGTCGCGATGCAGCCGGGCGCCTCGGTAACGCTCGTCGCTACCAGGTTCACTCGTTCAGGCAGCTCCACAAGCATCGTCTCGCCGATGTATTCCGCAACTCGTTCTGCCGTTGGATTGTTCTTTCTGAACGGCTCCAGCGAGTTGAGATCGGCGTTGTTGAGCGGTTGAATGATGGCGTCGAGACGGCGCTCCAGCAGATGGAAATCGACGAGCAATCCATCCTCATCCAGCGATTCACCCGCCACCACGATCTGCACGCGCCAGTTGTGCCCATGAACCGGTTCGCGCGTGCCGTGAATCACCAGTGAATGAGCGGCGCAGAACTCGCGCGTGATGGTCAGTTCATACATGAAACAACTATAGCGCCGCGTTCCGCCGCTCGTGGGCGCAGCGCCCGGCTATCCTTCACCGCATGTCCAACGCTCCACTCATGCTCAGTGTTTCAGGGGCACGCGGTATCGTCGGTGAATCGATGACCCCTGATGTCGCGGCCCGCTTCGCCGCTGCATTTGCCCAATACACGCTCGATCAGGCGCACGTGGACGAGCCGCTTGTCTGTATCGGACGCGACTCGCGGCCGTCGGGCGAAGTGCTGATTCGCGCTGCGAGGCGCGGACTTGAATCACGCGGTTGTCGCGTGGTTGATCTTGGGATCGTCGCCACGCCGACCGTTGGCGTGATGATTGACCATCGCAAGGCACACGGCGGTATCGTCATTACCGCGTCGCACAACCCCGACCAATGGAATGGACTCAAAGCCCTCGATTCCAGTGGAGCGGCGCCTTCCGCTGACGACGCCCGTCGCATCATCGAATTGTTTCATGCAAGTTCGGCTGCGAGTGTGCAGCCGGCGAATTTGACAGCGTATGAGCGAGATGAATCAGCGAATGAGGTCCACATCGAACGCATTCTTTCCGCGGTGGATGTCAAAGCGATTCAAGCAGGGCGGTTGAAGGTGGTTCTCGATTCGGTCAATGGAGCAGGATGTATCGCCGGTCGCCGTTTGCTCGAAGCGCTCGGCTGCACGGTGGTGCATCTCAATGGCGAGCCGTCCGGCGCGTTCGCCCACCCACCGGAACCGCTCGAAGCCAATCTCACGGACCTTGCCCAGCGCAGCCGCGCTGAAAGTGCCGTTTGCGGGTTCGCACAAGACCCTGACGCGGATCGGCTTGCAGTCGTGGACGAAGCCGGCCATTACATCGGCGAGGAATACACGCTCGTTCTTGCAGCGATGCAGGTGCTGCGCACGTGTGGTCCGGGTGCGATCGCGGCAAATCTTTCCACAAGCCGCATGATTGACGACATTGCGGCGAGCATAGAGGGCGCGAGTGTCGTTCGCAGCGCGGTTGGCGAAGCGAATGTCGTGGCGAAGATGCGCGAAACGGAGGCGGTCGTTGGGGGCGAAGGCAACGGCGGCGTGATCTGGCCGCGCATCTGCTGGGTACGCGACTCGCTCTCCTCGATGGCGCTCGTGCTGCAGTTATTGGTGACTCAAGGGAGGCCGCTGTCGGCTATCGTCGATTCGATGCCGCGCTATGCCATGGTCAAGGAGAAGTATGAACTACACGGCCGCCGGTTTGACATTGATGAAGCGACTGCTCGCTTGCGCGGCCGTTTCGAGAACTGCCGCATAAACACGATGGATGGCGTGCGCATCGACCTTGACTCACCGGATCGCGCCTGGCTCCACCTCCGGCCGAGCAACACCGAACCGATCGTGCGCATAATCGCAGAGGCGTCCACGGAAACAGCGGCGCGAGAGTTGATCGCGCAGGCCCGGCCGGCGATTGGTTGAACGCAATCAGGCCACCGGAAATCGGAGCAAGGCGATGTGGAAGCGCTGCCCTCGATCATGTGCCCAGCGGCGTTACGACGGCTTTGACCTGCTCGCCTTCTGCGTTGACCAGAACGGTTTCACCTTCCCTGGCGTACTGCGTCCGAATCATGGCGAAAGCAATGGGTGCGGAAGCGCGCAACGGGCTGAGCGTACTGGATGTGACAAGACCGATCTGGTCACCCATCTCACCTTCGGCGGTTTGAGCAAAGACTTGGGCCTCGGCCACGGGCAGCAGGTCGCCTTCAATGCGCAGGCCCACAAGCATTTGCTTGGGCTTGCCGAGGTTTTCCATGCGCGCCACCACCTCCTGGCCGATGTAGCAACCCTTGGTGAAACTGACGCGATCCTTGAGTAAACCGGTTTCGTGCGGGAGGTTGGTTGGGCCGAAATCGATGTTGAAGAGCGGCGTACCGGCTTCGATGCGCGCGATGTTGAGGGCATACCAGCCGATCGGTCGAACGCGCCTCTTGCCTTCCGCAAGCTGATGATCGGTTTCGACCAGCCGCTCCCAAACAGCGGGTGCATGTGTGGCTTCCATCATCAGCTCAATGCCGATTTCACCGGTTACGTCCCGCCGAGCGACGACGACATCCGTGGAGGCGATCAGCACACTCGCCGCGCAGTTGGGCCCAAGCGTGAAGTCATCATCATCGCTGGCTGCGGCGATGACTTCGAGTGCGCGCTTGCCGTGGACCGCGATGTGATGCTTCTCTTCGCTGATGTTTCTGATTTCGACATCTTCTGTGAAGATGAAATCATTGAGCGTAGTGAGGGTATGTTGCGCCTGATGCACATCGAGATCGATGAGCAGCTGTGTGCCAAGCTCAATCAGGAGCAGGTCAGCTTCGATCCGTCCCTTGCGATTGAGCCAGAACGATGCACGAGCCATGCCGGGCTCGAAGTCTTTCAATTCTGCGGTGAGCAGGCGATTGAGGAAATCGCGCCGATCGATTCCGGTGACGAGCAGCGTGGCGCGGTGCGGCGAATCAAACAGTCCGGCAGCGCGACGAATCGAAGCGTATTCAGCTTCGACTGCGCCATAGGTGGCGATGATCTCGCACCGATCTCCATCCGCGTTCGGCGGTCCCCAAGGCAATACTTCGAGTTCCAGCGGGGCAATGCGCGTGCCGACGGCCGCGCCGGGCCGCTCCGTCACCGGACGAAGCTCGCCATGAGGCGCGCTCGGCCGGGCGTACTCTTCATGCAGGTTGCGTAAAGGGGTTAGATAGACCATGATGTGCGGCCTTCAGAGCTTGTCGCAAGTCAGCACGCTACGGGCAGACGGATTCCATGCTCTTTCGTGGAACCAGCCCCTGACGGCTCATCATGCACCTGCATGCCTCACCACTCGAACGTTTCGACTTGTCATCCCTACTTTAGCCAGCCGCGAAGCACATGAACATCAAACTCCTCAAGAACCTTTGCGAGACACCGGGTGTGCCCGGTCGGGAAGAGCGCGTCCGCGCACTGATCGAGCGCGAGATCAAGGGTCTCTTCGATGAAGTCCGCACCGATCCGATGGGTTCGCTCATCTGCACACGAAAGGCCGCAACGAAGAAATCGCGCCCGCCGCGGGTGATGATTGCAGCCCACATGGACGAAATCGGATTTTACGTGAGGCACATCGACGACAATGGCTTTCTCTGGGTCAACCCCGCAGGCGGCTTTGACACGCGCAACCTGTTCTCGCGTCGCGTTCTCGTTTGCACGCACAAGCGCGACTTCGAAGGCGTCATGAACCCCGGCGGCAAACCGATCCACATTGCGTCGCCGGAAGATCGTAAGAAGGTGCCGGAGATCGAGGAGTTCTTCATTGACCTGGGCATGAAACCGGACGAGGTTCGCAAGCAGGTGCGCATCGGCGATTTCGTCGTGATGCACGAGCCGTTCATGGAGCAGCCGAACAAGGTCGTTTCAAAGGCGCTCGACAATCGGGTGGCGTGTTTCGTTGCCATTGAAGCGGTCAAGAGATTGGGCAAGGGGAAGGGGCAGGCGTCGTCCCATGGGTGCGAACTCGTTGTGGTCTTCACCGTACAGGAGGAAGTCGGCTTGCGGGGCGCGACGACCTCTGCGAATGCGGTTGGCGTGGACATTGGGATCGGCCTGGACACGACGCTCTCGTGCGACACGCCAGGCGTTCCCGACACACAGCGTGTCACCAAACATGGCGATGGAGTCGGCATCATGGTGCAAGACTCGTCCATGATCTCCGACTATCGACTGGTCGATGAGCTATGCAGCATCGCAGAGAAGAAGAAGATTCCATATCAGCGGACAATTCTGCCACGCGGCGGCCAGGAGGGGGCATCCCTCCAGAAGTCAGGCCCCGGCGCTCTAACTGCGGCAATC